>JAVXIH010000057.1:0-12049 GCA_036648455.1 Mucinivorans sp. | reverse complement strand
ATACGCATTTTACTAGCAGTGTTGATCTGTATAATATTGTAATTTACGGAAATCAAAAGGCGCCGCGCGACCAATCAAAAGACGCTATGCGTCCGCCGCGCGTCCGCGTCCGCACAGCCCTACAACCAACGCTTGCGCTTGAAGAATACTAACGTCGCCACAACTGATAAAAGCATCAAAATAATGGCAAACGGATAACCAAAAGCCCAATCCAATTCGGGCATTAAACGGAAATTCATCCCGTAAGCCGACGCAATCAAGGTGGGTGGCATAAAAATTACCGACAACACAGTAAACATCTTGATGATCTTGTTCTGATCAATGTTGATGAGCGCCATAAAGGTGTCCTGCAAAAATTCAAGCCGCTCGAAACTGAAATCGGCGTGGTTCAACAACGAACCAACGTCTTTGAGCATAATGGTCACCCGAGGGTAAATATCGTTCGGGAAACGCTCGGAACGCTGAATACCCGACAAAACTCGTTGGCGGTCAAATATCGTTTCGCGAAGTAGCATCGTGCTCTCCTGCAATCGGTTAGCCTGCAACAGCACGTCTTTATCCACACTCTTGGCTGCCGATCGACTCGAAATGCTGAGCTGCGCGATCTGCTTACTGATGATCTCCACCATATCGGCATCCAGATCAATTCGTGTTTCGAGAATGGACACCAGAACGTGGAAACCAGTCGTATAACTCTTGTAAGCGATCTGCAATTTGCGCGAAGCCTCGTTGAAAGTGCGCAATTCGCAATTGCGACTCGACACCAACACCCCCTCGCTCAGGGTGAAAGAGACGGGCTCGATGGTGAAACTATCGCCAGCGAGCATCGTGAAGTTCGAGTTACATTGAATAAAATTTTCGCCCTCGGAATATCGTGATGATGTCTCGATCTCTTCGGCCTGCTCGCGGCTTTGGAGGTTGATCTCCATAAAATTCTCGACCATCTTGCGCTCGCGGGGCGAGGGTTCCAAAAGGTCGATCCACAATAAATCATCGTAGCCCAGCTCGTCAAAAACTCTTTGATCTGGATCCCGAACTATTTTGTTAAGCGATTTTAGATATAAGGTAATCATAATTTCGATAGAAAAAGGTTAATGGCCTCGTGTTTTGCCTCATTAAGCTCAAATTCAATGTTTTGAGTGAGGTAGGCGATATTTCTCTCGCGAGATTCATCCCACGGAACTGCCATCGGTATATGGTGGACACCATATCCAATCGCGTGGTTGAGCGCATCAACTATTTGACTATCAATATTTCGGCACGTAGCCCAGACGGCAAACACAAAGGGGAGCGCCGTCAATTCTTGCCACTGTTGGGCGAGGTCAATTTTATGAGTAAAGCGTGTTTGGAGGTCGAACACCTTGTCGCCGATGGCGAGGATTCCTTCGCCAGCCGCTAATTTTTGTGGCAGTTGATCGACATAACGAGGCTCGATGGCCCATTTTTCCTGAGCCAAGATCCGCACCAACTGCACCGAGGTGCGCGAATGAGGATCGAGGTATATGGTTCTGATGTGGGCTAAATCGGTGTTGCTGAGCAAGGCGACTGTCGCCACAGGACCAGATGCTGAAATGCAGTATTGAGTGATAATACGAGCTTGGGGCAATGTTTTGAGCGCCGCCACTGGCACGAGCGCGATGTCGGCCGACGAGTTAGCTAACGCATCAGCGCACTGGGCTGGGGGGCACAGAACAAGCCCATCACGCAGCTCCGCAGGTGCTGCGTGAGTGATGCCATAAATCATTGGCACGGTGTTGAGGTAGGATACAGCAACAACTCTCACTCGGGACACTCATTTTTATAGGATTTATTTCAAGGATATGTTTGAAATTTATTCAAAAGTTTTGTTACGTTACCCCAGTAAATTCTGGTTTTACAGGCAAAAATATGACACGTAACAAATTCAATGAACAAAATTCAACAGGTTCCAAAATTCTTCTGACAAAGGTAATAAAATTATTTGTGAATAAGAAGTCTTCTTACAACACATTCTTAGTCGAAACTTTGCATTCCCACACTGGCAACGCGCTTGATTTTGGCTTTTTGTCCGATCGAAAGTTCGGCAAAGAAAAAGGGTAAAGGATTGACTGGCACTCCATTCTGGCGTACTTCGTAGTGCAAATGCGGAGCGAAAGATAGCCCCGAATTGCCAGTGAAAGCGATAATATCGCCTCGGACCACCCGCGCCCCAGGAGCGACCAACACTTTGTCTAAATTAGCATACAGCGTCTCGTAACGCTTGGAATGTTGGATTTGGAGGCTCAACCCTGTGCTCTGCCCCTTGTTCTCGATTCGATCGACAAAACCATCCGCCGTCGCAAAAACAGCTGTCCCGAGCGGCACCGAATAATCGACTCCACGGTGATGGTGCGACGATTTGTAGAACGGGTGAATCAGTTTGCCATACGAAGCGGTGAGCAACGTAAGCCCCTTGTTGTCAATCGGTTGGATAGACGGAATGCGGTTTATCTCATCGGCCATCGCCCCCATATACTCTTTCTGGACATCCATATTTCGCCCTTGGCCAACGATGCGCTGTTCGAGGCGCGAAAGCGAAGCATCAAAACGGCTCGACAGTTCGGCATTGGTCATATGGCTGAGTTCCTGGATTTGTAGTTCGTGGCGCGCCACGCTGCTGGTGTCGGCATAGGGTTCCGACTCGAAAAGCAGCTTGTAGATATTCTTATCTCGCTCGCTCACATTCTCGTACACCATCCGCAAGGAGTCGAAACGCGCATTGAGTTCCGTGAATTTACTACTGAGTTCGTTGGTGCTTTTTTTGAGGGCATATTCGATCGGAGTGTCGAAAAACAGAGAGAAAAGCACATAGTAAATCACCGCGAAACCAACGCCATATAGCGCGCGCATCAACCACTTGACGGTTCGTTGTACTATGTTTTGCTTGTCTTTCAATATGTTTTGTTATCCGATGATTTGTTTTATCGTTTCGACTGCGATTTTCACCCCTTCGTCTAGCCCTGCGCGGTTTTTGCCGCCTGCCGTTGCCATCGCCGCGCCGCCACCGCCGCCGCCTTGGATTGCTTTGGCCGCTGCGCGTACTATGTCGCCCGCTTTGAGCCCCGCCGCTTGCGCTATCGCCCCCAGAGCTACCGTGATAGCTGGTTTGTCGCCATAACCGCTGCCTAATACAACGATCATTCGTTCGTTTTTAGTGAGTTCCAACGCAATATTTTTAATACTTTCGGGCACCACATTCAGCGTTTTGTTGACCAACAAGTAGTCGCCCAGATCATCGGCTTGTTCGCCAAATTCGGCAATGAGATATTTGTCACGCGAGGCGCGGATCTCGTCTAGTTGATGGGCTGTGGCGGCACTTTCGCTACTGATTTTGGCGATTGCTGCCGTGAACTGATTGGTGCCTAGGGCTTGGCTGAGTTCGCCGAGAATGTCTTGTTGGTGATAGAGGTGCTCCTCGGCGCGTAGGCCTGTGATGGCTTCGATGCGGCGAATGCCTGCCGATGAACTACCTTCGGAAACGATGTGAAAGAGCCCCAAACGACCAGTCGATGTGGCGTGCATACCACCGCACAACTCCACCGAATCACCGTAGCGAATCACACGCACCGAGTCGCCATATTTCTCGCCAAAGAGCGCCATCGCCCCCATCGCCTTGGCTGCCTCCATCGTCTGTCCGCGGCGTTCGTCGCGGTGAATATCGGCACGGATCTTTTCGTTCACCATTTTCTCGATCGTGCGCAAATCCTCGGGCGAAACCTTAGCAAAGTGCGAAAAGTCGAAACGCAGATAGTCGGGCGTGACGAGCGAGCCTTTTTGCTCGACGTGAGCCCCCAACACCTTGCGTAGTGCATTGTGTAGCAAGTGGGTGGCTGTGTGGTTGGCGGCGCTCGCATCGCGCAGCGATGTGGCGACCGAAGCCGTGAAAGTGTCACCAATTATTTCGTCGCCAGGGATACTATCCGCCAGGTGGATCGTCAGGTTGTTTTCTTTGATCGTGTCGGTGATTTTCAGTTCATAGTTCGTAGTTCGCAGCACTCCCGAATCGCCAGTCTGTCCACCGCTGGCGGCATAGAATGGGGTGGTGTCGAGCACGATTTGGTAATACGTGCGCCCTTTGGAACTCACGCGGCGATAGCGAGCGATGTTGGTCGAACATTCCGCCGTGTCGTAGCCCACAAATTCGCTGTGCTCGATGGGCAAAAGTTCCACCCAATCATCGGCCGAAACAGCGGCGGCTGAACGCGAACGAGCCTTCTGCTCACCCAAATATTTATCGAAGTCAACCAAATCAACCTTCACCCCTTTTTCTTCCATAATAAGTTCCGTCAGGTCGATCGGGAAGCCGTAAGTGTCGTACAATTCAAAGGCATCAGCGCCATTGAGCACACCGTTTTCGATCCGCAGATCGCCATTTTCGATCTTAGCGATCCCCGTTGCCAGCGTGCGCAGAAAAGAGCTCTCCTCTTCGCGTATCACACTCTCGATCAAGGAGATCGAGGCGCGAAGTTCAGGGAATTGATCGCCCATCTGATCCACCAACGTTGGCACGAGCAAAGTCAAGAACGGCTCGCGAACACCAAGGTAGGTGTAGCCATAACGCACCGCGCGGCGCAGGATACGGCGAATGACGTAGCCCGCCTTGACGTTCGAAGGCAACTGCCCATCGGCAATCGAGAAGGCGATGGCGCGCAGGTGGTCGGCAATGACTCGTTGGGCAATCTGTATTTCGCGCGGGGTGCTGCCCGCGGTGCCCTGTGCTAGTTCCGCAATTTTGGTGAGCAGCGGTTCAAAAACATCGGTATCGTAATTGCTACGCTTGCCCTGTACCACCATACACAGACGCTCGAAACCCATCCCGGTATCAACGTGACACGCAGGTAGTTGCACCAAGTGACCGTCTGCCATTCGGTTGAATTGCATAAAGACTAGGTTCCAAATTTCGATCACTTCGGGGTTGTCTTGATTGACCAACTCAGCGCCCGGGGTAGTGGTGTCTTCGCGCACGTCGTAGTGCAACTCCGAGCACGGACCGCAAGGACCGGTGGCACCCATCTCCCAAAAATTATCTTTTTTATTGCCGCGCAAGATATGATCTTCGGGCAGGAATTTTTTCCACGTTTGGTATGCTTCTGTGTCAAAGGGGACATTGTCGTCGGTCGATCCTTCGAACACCGTGGCGTACATACGCTTTGGATCGAGCCCATAAACCTCGGTCAACAATTCCCACGCCCAACCGATCGCTTCGGTCTTGAAATAATCGGCAAACGACCAATTGCCCAACATTTCGAACATCGTGTGGTGATATGTGTCGTGACCCACTTCGGCCAAATCATTGTGCTTGCCGCTCACCCTCAGGCATTTCTGCGAATCGGCAGCGCGCGGGGTAAAGCGTTTTTCGTTGCCCAAAAATATGTCTTTGAACTGGTTCATCCCCGCGTTGGTAAACATCAGCGTTGGGTCGTTTTTGATCACCATCGGAGCTGATGGCACGATTTTATGGTCTTTGGAGGCGAAAAAATCAAAGAATTTTTGGCGTATCTGAGAAGAATTCATTCGGAGTTAATAATTTATAATTTATGAATTATGATTTGGAGACTTCTGAAAATTGCTTTTTCGGCGTTCGACTACGGATTTCGAAACATTCATTTACGGCGAGTAAACGCTGTCTTTTCGATCTTGTTCGCCTTGAAAAATCTAATTTTTAGAAGCCACCATTTGTATATGAGTGCGAAACTCGCGCAAAGTTAATATTTTTTTGTAAATTTGCCTCAATAATATGTGCAACTAATTCGTTAATCATTACCTTTGGAGGTGGGCAATGAGTGAGATTTTTAATTCCGAATCAATAATTCATACTTCATCAAAAGCAATTTACATAACTATTTCCGCGAACAATTTGTCGTTCCCTTTCGGTTGTGGCTCTATCGTTATACGCGTCGGGTGTTGCTGATTCTCATCGCGGCATTGGTTGCTAATTTCGCATTTTCATACTTTTTCTACACCCCCAAGATGTGGCGACTTCGCGACGAAGCGTCGAGCACGGTGGCCGAGTACGAATTGCTCCAAAAGCGCGTGGCGTTGATGACCGAGGAGCTCAATATGATCAAGGAGCGCGATCGCGGGGTCTATCGCTCGATTTTTTCGCAAGACACTTTGGTCACGCCGACTCGCTATTTCGAGCCCTCTTTCAGTAATTCTTACGGTCGATATGCCGATTTGATTCAGTCCACCGAGTTGCAAATCGAGGAGCTGGCTCGTCAGATCTATCACGCCTCGCTATCGCTGGACGACATGGAGCAGATGGCCAAAAACAAAGACGCGATGGCCGAGCGAGTGCCAGCCATCTGGCCCATCGATCGCCGTTCGTTGCGTGGGCACATCGGGGCGTTCGGTTCGCGGGTTGATCCCTTCAATCGTTCGATTCGTTTCCACGCTGGGGTCGATTTCGCGGCCCCCATCGGCACTCCGATCGTAGCCACGGGGGCTGGGGTGGTGGCGCGTGATAAAAATATGCGCGGTTATGGTTTGCAAGTGCTCATCGATCACGGTATTGGCTACAAGACTCGCTACGGGCACCTGAGCAAGATTCTCGTCGCCCCAGGTCAGAGCGTGGTGCGCGGGCAAGTGATTGGGCTGATGGGTTCGAGCGGGCGCTCCACAGGTTCGCACCTTCACTACGAAGTCATTCACCGCGGCAAGCCCGTCAACCCGATCAGTTACTTCTCGCGCGATATGACAAGCGAAGAATTCCAAGCCATCATTGCCTCGGCTCGTCAAATAACATACGAAACGGACGACTAGATGAAAAAGTGGATACATTTTAAGGAGATTTTGATCATCGCGCTCAGCGCGATTCGATCCAATAAGTTGCGCTCGATACTCACCATGACCATCATCGCCATCGGTATTATGGCGCTGGTTGGTATTTTTACGGCTATCGATGCTTTGAAGGCTTCGATTTCCGACTCTTTTTCGGCTCTTGGAGCCAACGGTTTTTCGATCGAGACTCGGGTTAGGGTCAGCGTCAATGGCAAGATGATGCGCAATGTAAACTACACCTACACCACCTATGATCAGGCCGTGGAGTTCAAGCAGATGTACAAAGTTCCCTCGTCGGTGGCCTTGGCGATGACTGCTTCGGGGGGCGCTACCGTCAAATACCTGTCCACCAAGACCAATCCCAACGTCAGGGTGAAAGGGGTGGACGAAAACCTACTGGCCAACCTATCGATGAATTTGGCTTTGGGGCGCAATTTCAGTGCTCGCGAAATCGAGGCTGGGCGTTCGGTTGCCGTTCTAGGTTCGGATGTGGCCAAGAAACTTTTTGTGGGTATCGACCCCATAGGCAAACAGATAAATATCGGGGGCAACACCTACCAAGTGGTGGGGGTGACCGAGAGTCAAGGTAGTGGGATGGGGATGAGCCAGGATTTGCAAGTTTTTATCCCCATCACCACCGCGCGCGCCAATTTCGAAGTGTCTAATCTCAATGTTTCGATCTCGGTGGTGCCCGACAATCCTTTGGCCAACGATGCCGCCCGAGCCGAAGCCGAGGGCACATTCCGCTTGGTGCGAGGGCTATCGGCGAGCGACGAGAGTGACTTTGTGGTGGAGGGCAACGAGTCGATGTTGGCTATGCTGAACGAGAATATGGCAGTTGTCACCCTGTCGGCCACTTTTATAGGGCTGATCACCTTGATCGGGGCGGCCGTTGGGCTGATGAATATAATGTTGGTGTCGGTCAACGAGCGCACGCGCGAGATCGGCACGCGTAAAGCTCTTGGCGCACGTCCATCGTCTATTCGCCTGCAATTTTTGATGGAGTCGATTCTAATTTCGCAGATGGGTGGCGCTGTGGGTGTGGCTCTTGGTATTGTGCTGGGCAACGGGGTGAGCGTGATGACGGGTAGTCCTTTTGTCATTCCGTGGCTCTGGACAATTGGCGGGTTGGTCATTTGCCTAGGCGTTGGGGTGGCTTCGGGCTATATCCCTGCCAATCGGGCGGCGAAGCTTGATCCGATCGAGGCTTTGCGTTACGAGTAGTGGTGACTTCTCGAAAATTGCTTTTTCGGCCTTGTCCGCCTTGAAAAATATAATTTTTAGGAGCACCCATCAATGCTGGAAAGAAATTAAAAACAGATTCTAATACTCAAACATAGTGGCGAAAGTAAAAAAGGCATTTTTCTGTAATTCCTGTGGCGCAGAGAGCCCCAAATGGTTCGGGCGATGCACAGCGTGCGGCGAATGGAACACTTGTTCGGAAGAAGTGATCAGCTCCACAGAGAGCAAAGGCACGATCACTGGAATATCGTCATTCAAGGGCGAGAAAAATCGTCCCCAAGCCGTGCAAGACATTGCCCCGAGCTTGGTGCCACGCATCGATCTTGGTTCCAAGGAGGTCAATCGAGTGCTGGGTGGCGGTCTGGTGCCTGGTTCGTTGGTGCTGATCGGTGGCGAGCCTGGGATCGGCAAATCGACCCTTGCCCTGCAACTCGCGCTGCGCATCACGGATTTCGATGTCCTATATGTGTCGGGCGAAGAGAGCGCTGAGCAAATCAAATTGCGCGCCGATCGAATCGGAGTTCACAACCAAAAATGTTTGGTGCTGGCCGAAACTTCGCTCGAAAATATTATACTCCACGCCTCGCAAAACATTCCGCAACTGCTCGTTATAGACTCTATCCAGACCCTATACAGCGAGCGGATCGAATCCTCGCCAGGCACCGTGTCTCAAATTCGCGAATGCGCGGCCTTGCTGCTCAAATTCGCCAAGGAGAGCGGTGTGCCGGTGCTCATCATTGGGCATATCACCAAGGACGGCACGATCGCGGGGCCCAAGGTGTTGGAACATATTGTGGATGTGGTTTTTCAATTCGATGGCGATTCGAACACGTCGTATCGAATTTTGCGCTCGATCAAAAATCGTTTTGGAGCGACCTCCGAGATTGGTGTTTTCGAGATGCGTGGCGATGGGCTCCGCGAGATCGACAATCCGTCCGAGATACTGGTGTCCCACTACGATGAACCGCTCAGTGGCATCGCCATCGGAGCCTCGATCGAGGGGGCGCGCCCCTATCTGATCGAGACTCAGGCCTTGGTCTCGACCGCCGCTTATGGCACCCCTCAGCGTTCGGCCACCGGTGTCGATTACAAACGGATGGGAATGTTGGTGGCGGTGCTCGAAAAGCGTTTGGGGTTCAAACTTGGCCAGAAAGATGTGTTTTTGAATCTGGCTGGCGGGTTCAAGGTGGTAGACACGGGTCTGGATCTGGCGCTCGTGGCGGCAATCGTCTCCTCGTCGCTCGACATTGCACTGGGGGCCGATATTTGTTTTGCGGGCGAAGTTGGTCTGTCGGGCGAGGTGCGTCCCGCGCTGCGCACTGCCGAACGTGTGAACGAGGCGGCTCGTTTGGGTTTTGCGCGGATTGTTATTTCGCAATATGCTAAAAAATCGATTGTCAAAATTCCTGCTGGCATCGAGATTATATATGTGGGCAAGGTGATGGATCTGGTTCGTCAGATTTTTTGATAGCCCACTGAGCAGAATACTATGCGAAAGAAAGAAAAATGTGTAACTTTGCACAATTCATAATTCTTAATTTGCAATAGATGGATTTTGTCAAAGAACTTACTTGGAGAGGAATGATCCAAGACATAATGCCCGGTACGGCAGAACAACTTTCGAAAGAGATGACAACGGCTTATCTGGGTATCGACCCAACGGCCGATTCGCTCCACATCGGTCACTTGGTGGGGGTGATGATGCTCAAACACTTACAACGTTGCGGACACAAACCGCTTTGCTTGCTGGGTGGTGCGACGGGTATGATTGGCGATCCGAGCGGCAAATCACTGGAACGTAACTTGCTCGACGAACCAACGTTGCGCCATAACCAAGCCGCGATCAAAGAACAACTGAGCCGCCTGATCGATTTCGACAGCGCGGAGCCTAACGCGGCTCAGATGGTGAATAATTATGACTGGATGAAGGAGCAATCTTTCTTGGGTTTTATTCGCGACATCGGTAAACACATCACCGTCAATTATATGATGAGTAAGGATTCGGTCAAAAAACGATTCAACGGCGAAGGCGACGGGATGAGTTTCACCGAATTTACATATCAATTAGTCCAAGGTTTCGACTTTTTGCACCTCTACGAAACTGAGGGTTGCCGCCTGCAAATGGGTGGGTCCGATCAATGGGGCAATATCACAACGGGAACCGAATTGATCCGCCGCAAGACTGGTGGTGAGGCTTTTGCTTTGGTGTGTCCGTTGATCAAGAAGGCCGATGGCACTAAATTCGGCAAGACCGAAAGCGGCAATATCTGGTTGAGTGCCGCCTACACCTCGCCCTATAAATTTTACCAATTTTGGCTTGGCACATCCGACGAAGATGCGGAGCGCTATATTAAAATTTTCACATTGCTGGATCAAGAAACTGTCGAGACTCTGATCGCCGAGCACCGTGCCGCGCCTCATTTGCGTTGTTTGCAGAAGCGCCTGGCCGAGGAAATCACGGTGATGATCCACTCGCGTGAGGAATATGAGCGTGCCTTGAAGGCTAGTTCGATCCTCTTTGGCGGTGGGGCGGAAGCGCTGGCCACGGCCGACGACACTACCATCCACGATGTTTTTGAGGGAGTTCCTCAATTTTCGATCGCTGTGGATAAATTAGGCGTGCCTTTTGCCACGCTCGCCACTGAACTTGCCGCGATTTTCGCCAGCAAAGGCGAGTTGCGTCGTATGGTGCAAGGCGGCGGAGTGTCGGTCAATGGGGTGAAGGTCGAAGATGCCGAAATGGTGATTTCGAGTGATCAACTCATTAACGGCAAGTATATTTTGATCCAAAAAGGTAAGAAAAGTTACAATCTGATAACCGTCTTAAATCAATAAAGTTGAGTTTTGATCTCACGCGCTCGAATCTTTTTGCCACTACGTTATACAGCTTAGTGCTGGTGGTTGTGTTTTGGGGTTCGGGCTCGTCGATTGTGGCCAGCCAGACTGCTTTTGTGATACCAACGGAGCATTACTGGGTGAGCGAAACGTTGGCCGAGTTGATCGCTTCGTATGCCGATGTCTGTCAAATACTGTCGGCCTCGCTGGTTTTTGTCTGTTCGTTGATGGTGGCGCGCTTGGCGATTCGCAACGTGCTCTATTTGGAGCGCACTTATATGCCTTCGCTGCTCTTTGTGGTGATTTCGTCGGCCGTTTACGTGGCAGGCAAGAGTATCTTGCCGCTTATGGTGTCGTTTTTATTGTTGCGTGCCACGAGCTTGTTTTTCAAATCATACACCATCAAACATCTGGCCGCTGGGGTCTACTTGTTGGCTGGTTTCTACTTTGGTTTGGCGGCGGTGATCTATCCGCCAGCGATCTATTTAGGGCTGATGCTTTTCGCGGGTTTGGGTACCTTTCGCATCAACAACATTCGCGAATGGATTGCCGCGTCAGTTGGCTTTGTGCTTGCCTTTGGTTTGCTGTTCTACACGATGTGGCTCGCGGATTACGATGTGACCCACCAATTCAATCTGCTGTTGGCCGAATTTAACGAGCACGATAATCTTGGTCTCGTGTGGCGCTCGTTCACCATCATCGACTACACCTTCGTTGGCGTGATTAGCACGTTGTTTATCTTGGCGTATGTGGTTTTTCTACGTTCGCGCCCTAAGTACAAATTGCGCGGGGTGAAGGCCTATAATTATCTGGTTTTTTTTATGCTTTGGGCCGTGATCGTGATGCTGATTTCGCCAGTGCGTACCCTTTATCTTCTGCCTGTGGTTGCCGTTCCGCTATCGGTTTTGATCCCCACATATTTCGCATCGCGTCGTTCGACTTTTTTGTCGAATTTTCTGTATGCGTTGCTCCTATTAAGCGCAATAGCGATCCACTTTGTAAGGTAGATCGCTATTGCGTTTACTTTGAGTATTGATTTGTGTTCTCTTATGGGGGCTTCTAAAAATTGAATTTTTCAAGGCGGGCAAGGTCGAAAAACCGGAGCTTACTTGAAGTAAGTGAGGATTTTAAGATCCGAAACCCAACGCCGAAAAAACGATTTTTAGAAGTCACC
>JAVXIH010000056.1:0-12522 GCA_036648455.1 Mucinivorans sp. | reverse complement strand
TTTGTTATGAGTCATTTTTGGTCATATTTTTACCTGTAAAACCGGAATTTACCGTGGTAAATGAGGATTTTATAGGTAAAAATAGGGGCAAATAAGGGCCTTAACAAAACTTTTGAATGAATTTCAAACAGCTTCTTAATAGCCTCCTAAGAAAATTGATGTAACTATGACCCCAAAACCACCACGTCTACTTTCGCTCGACATTTTGCGCGGGTTCGACTTATTTATGTTAGTCGTTTTTTGCCCCTTGTTGCTGCTTTTGAATATCGATGCCGATTGGTACCGTGCTGTGTGCACTCAATTTACGCACGTCACTTGGGCGGGGTTCCACGTGTGGGACTTGGTGATGCCGCTCTTTATGTTCTGTTCGGGTGTGACGATCCCCTTCGCGCTGAGTCGATACAAGAACTCTACCGCTCCACGGTCTGAGCTTTTCGTTCGCTTGGCAAAACGAGTAGCACTGCTGTGGATCCTAGGGATGGTAATACAGGGCAACCTACTGAGTTTCAGCTTCACCGATCTCAAATTCTTCTCAAACACATTACAGGCCATTGCCGTTGGTTATTTGGTAGCTTCGTTGGCATTTGTATATCTCTCAAAAAAAGCAAGTTACGTCTTGGCCGCCGTACTTTTGTTGAGTTATTGGGCGGCGATGACTTTTGTTGGCGGATCGGACTATGGGCCGACAACCAACCTGGCCTATCGGATCGATATGAGTGTAATGGGAGGCTTTCGCGATGGTGCGTCGATCGACGCGGCCACTGGTGCGGTGAGTTATTCGGGCAGTTATTACTACACGTGGATCCTTTCGTCACTCACCTTTGCCGTGACGGTTATGGGGGGTATGTTTGCTGGCGCGTGGCTTCGTGTCGAACGGTTCACGGGCGCGCAGAAGGCCGCCAGACTTGTTATCGCAGGGGCTGTGTGCGTTGCTGTGGGGTGGATTTGGAACTTAGAAATGCCTGTCATTAAGCCGATATGGACAAGTTCGATGACACTCGTTTCGAGCGGATACTCGTTGCTGCTGCTCGCGCTGTTCTATTACGTGATCGATGTACGCGGTTTCCAGCGGGGGTTAGGCTTTTTGCGGGTCTATGGCCTAAACTCGATCGTGGCCTATGTGCTGGGTGAAACACCTTGGATCAAAGCCTTTTGCATATCTATAACCTCGGGACTTAGGCAACACACGGGCGATCACTACCCTTTGGTGGTGGAGGTTGCCTCGGTCGCTCTGATCTTTTGGATACTATATATAATGTATCGCAACAATAAATTTTTGCGCGTATGAGCGATATTCGAGACATAGACAACGGCACGGTGCTAGACGAACAAATTCGCCCGCGGCAATTAGATAATTTTGCGGGTCAGGAGAAGATTGTCGAAAATTTGCGGATTTTCATTCGTGCCGCCGTTATGCGCGACGAAGCGCTGGATCACGTCTTGCTACACGGACCTCCCGGGCTGGGCAAAACCACGCTGGCTGGCATTATCACTCAGGAATTAGGTGTGTCGTTGAAGGTCACTTCGGGGCCAGTGCTCGACAAGCCAGGCGATCTGGCGGGGTTGCTCACCTCGCTCCAAGAGGGCGATGTGCTTTTTATCGACGAGATTCACCGCCTCTCGCCCATCGTCGAGGAGTACCTCTATTCGGCTATGGAGGACTACAAAATCGATATTATGCTCGACAAGGGAGCTTCGGCTCGTTCGGTGCAGATCAAGCTCAACCCCTTTACGCTGATCGGAGCCACCACTCGTAGCGGGCTGTTGACCAGCCCTTTGCGTGCTCGATTTGGGATTCAGTGTCACCTACAATATTACGATTCCGCCACCTTAGCGGGTATTGTCGAGCGTTCGGCCGCCATTTTGGGTGTGAAGATAGACCACCAAGCGGCGGGCGAAATTGCGGGACGTTCGCGGGGCACTCCACGTATTGCCAACGCTCTGCTGCGCCGCGTGCGCGACTTTGCGATGGTGGAATATTTAGAACCGCGTGTGGATCTGAAAGTTACACGTCGTGCCTTGACTGCGCTCGACATTGATGCGCGCGGATTGGATCAGATGGACAATCGGATACTCAGAGCCATTATCGAGAAATTTGGCGGCGGGCCAGTCGGCCTGAAGACCATCGCCACAGCCGTGAGCGAAGACGAAGGCACGATCGAAGAGGTGTACGAGCCGTTTCTGATCAAGGAGGGTTTCCTCAAACGCACACCGCGTGGACGTGAAGCTACACCCCTGGCTTGGAGTCACTTAGGGCTGACAATGCCCAGCACGATGAACGAACTATTCTAGAAACAATGCAAATTCAGACGCTATTTTAATTTGTTTTCAGAATAAAAAACACTATATTTGTTATCATTTTAACACGGGAGCCTCTAAAAATTAGACTTTTCGAGGCGAACACAAAGCAATTTTCAGAATTTACCATAATTATAAAATCAGATAAAATATGAAACTACTAGACGGGAAAGTAGCACTTATCACAGGTGCGGCTCGCGGTATTGGCAAGGCCATCGCGATGGAATATGCACAAAATGGCGCACAAATTGCCTTCACCGACCTTGCTGCCCCCGAAGTTATGGCAGCCACCGAGGCCGAAGTTGCCGCCCTAGGGGTGAAAGCCAAAGGATATTGCTCGAACGCGAGCGACTACCAAGCCGCACAAGATGTTGTAGCTCAAATTATTAAAGATTTCGGCAAGATCGATATTTTGGTCAACAACGCTGGCATCACGCGCGACGGGCTCCTGATGCGTATGAGCGAAGAGCAATGGGACCTGGTGATTGGCGTGAATCTTAAATCGGCCTTCAACCTCACCAAAGCCGTCACTCCGTCGATGATGAAACAACGTTCGGGCTCGATCATCAATATGAGTTCGGTGGTCGGGGTGTCGGGCAACGCAGGTCAAGCCAATTATGCCGCTTCGAAGGCTGGTCTGATCGGCTTCACAAAATCTGTGGCTCAGGAACTTGGCTCACGCGGAATCCGTTGTAACGCCATCGCTCCGGGCTTCATCATCACCGAAATGACGGGTAAATTGCCCGAGGAAGTGCGCGAGGCTTGGGCGGCTAAAATTCCACTTCGCCGCGGAGGTACTCCGCAAGATGTGGCACGCGCCTGTGTGTTCTTGGCCAGCGAATTGTCGAGCTATGTGAGCGGGCAAGTGATCCACGTATGCGGCGGAATGAATTGCTAACCAACAAATTGCGAACAAACAAAGAGTGATCAGAAAAATAGTCCATCTGGCCATTCCAAATATCATATCCAACATCACCATTCCACTAGTTGGGATGGTGGATTTGGCTATTGTTGGTGCGATGGGATCCACCACTCTGCTGGGCGGGATCGCTATCGGCACTGCCATTTTCAACCTACTCTATTGGAATTTCGGCTTCCTGCGTATGGGCACAAGCGGGCTCACGGCTCAGGCCTATGGGCGGCGCGATTTTGTGGAGATTCAGCGTGTGTTGATGCGTTCGCTCACGGTGGCGTGCGCCATTGCGGCTCTCATTTTGGCGTTACAAGTACCGCTGGCCGATCTGATTCTACGCTTTATGGACTCCTCGCCTGCGGTGGAAAGTGCGGCTCGCGAATACTTTTTCTATCGTGTTTGGGCTGCTCCTGCCACCTTGTCGCTCTACGCCTTCAAGGGGTGGTTTATCGGGATGCAAAATTCGCGCAGCCCGATGTGGATCGCCATCTTTATTAACGTGATCAATGTTATCGCCTCTTTGGTGTTGGCTTTTCCTCTCGGTATGGGGCTCGCGGGCGTGGCGCTGGGGACGGCTGTGGCTCAATGGAGCGGTGCGGGGTTGGCCATTGTGATGCTGGTGAAGTATTACGGGCGATATTTCGATATTTATCGTCTCTTGGAAGGAGTTTTCGAACCACGCGCGTTGGCAATGTTTTTCCGCTTGAATCGCGATATTTTTATTCGCACTTTATGCTTGGTTGCCGTCTTCACCTACTTCACCAAGGCAAGCTCTTCGATGGGCAATATCACTCTGGCTGCCAACACGTTACTGCTTCAACTATTCACTCTTTTCTCGTATTTTATGGATGGTTTTGCCTACGCAGGCGAGGCTTTGGCGGGGCGCTACACTGGTTCGCGCAACGCGGGGCGACTCCATCGCACCGTGTCAGCGATTTTCAAAGTAGGAGCCACAGTGGCGGTCGTCTTTTCGCTACTTTACCTCTTCGGCGGTCAGTATATATTGATGATATTCAGCCCCGAAGCCTCGGTGATGGAAGCCGCTATGGCCTCGATGAACTATGTGGCGATGGTGCCTGTGATTGGCTTTGCCGCCTTTTTGATGGATGGATTACTGGTCGGTATGACACGTTCCAAAGTGATGCGCGACGCGATGCTCATCGCAACGGCGCTCTTTTTCGGGCTCTACTTTGCCCTTGTCGGAGCCTTGGGCTCGTCGGCGCTATGGATCGCTTTTCTGAGTTATTTGGCGGCACGAGGTGGCCTACAAGTACTCTTGGTTCGCCATCGATGGATGTAAGTGGATCTAAGAAGCTGCTTTAATTCGGAAAGCAGAACGATAAAAAAGCAATTTTTAGAGGCCCCCATCAAAAAAACCATCCACCAAGCGCATCGTTATACGACGCGACCGGCGTTCGATCTTCTCAATAAGCGGCAAAGCGATGGGTACAAGCACTTCATCGGACTGGCCCTCTAATTCGACCCCAATCAACGGATTCATTTCGCTCGGATAGACATCACTTACGCGCCCCTTACGCTTCGAGGTGAGATCCGTAAAAGAGTAACCAAGCACAAAATCCCATTCGCCCTCTTCTTCTTGGTCATTCTCTGCGTGTTCGGCGTATAGTTTATGCCCAATCAATTGACAGGCAAGACCTTCGGTCTCAAAATCTTCGAACACCACCACCGCCTTTGCCGCACCTTGCTCGACAAATGAAGTCAAAAAAAGTGGAGTGGCTATCTCGTCACTGACGATCCATAGCCGCTCCACTTGTGTGGGGAAATTATCTAATAGCTTGATTACCAACTCACCACTCTTGCCGTAAAGTCTACTAACTAGACCTACGCAATTAGCGGGCGCTACGGCACTTGCCGCGCGGGCGTTGTAATCAGTTTGCACTACCTTATTGAGCTACCTCTGGGGCTGGGGCAGCAACTTCTTCTTCTGGGGCAGCTTCGGCGGCAGCTTCTTGTGCAGCCTCAGCTGCGGTAGCTGCTGCGGCGGCCAATTTGGCGGCTACAACTGCGGCTTTGGCTTCTTTGGCTTTCGTTTCGGCAGCCATACGAGTCTTAGCATCTTTGGCCGATGCGCTAATCAAGGCTGATTTTGCAGCTTCGATTTTAGCTTCTCTCTCTTTGAGCCAATTTTCCATCTTCACTTCGGCTTGCTCCATTGTGAAAGCGCCTTTTTTGACACCGCCCAACAAGTGGTGCATATACATAACACCTTTGACCGACAAAAGCGAACGTGTGGTGTCGGTAGGTTGCGCACCGAGCCCGATCCATTTAACTGCGCTTTCGAAGTTCAATTCGATAGTGGCAGGGTTGGTGTTAGGGTTATAAGTTCCTAGTTTTTCGATAAAACGACCGTCGCGAGGCGAGCGTGAGTCAGCCACAACGATGTGATAGAATGGGTAAGCTTTCTTACCGTGACGAGATAGGCGGATTTTAGTTGCCATAATTTTTTGTGTTTTACGAAAAGACGCGCGCTCTGATTATTCAGAATTTCGCCCACCTTTTCAATTGATTATCAACCCTCTGCGTTGTTGATAAGTGCGGTGAAATTCATTCTTTGCACTTTTGTTATGCTACCAGTAGCACTTCACAGTTTCGGATAAGTGGGGCAAAGGTAGTAATTTTTATTGGATAACAACCTTTTTACCAATAATTTTCAACAAAAAGACCGTCAGATGAACCTTAACAAATATTCACACGCCTTTTCCCAGCAAATTTGTCTAAATTTGCTGGATTTCACGAATTAGACTAGAAGTCACCACTATGAAAAATCCAGAAATAATAGCCACCGACGACGGCAGTTCGACCTTGGTGAGCGCCGAATTTGAGGGCGAACTCTACCACTCATCGCGCGGGGCGGTGGGCGAGGCTCGCCATATTTTTATTCGTTTCCTGCGCCCCGATGTGCGAGTTTTTGAGGTTGGACTTGGTTCGGGGCTCAACGCGCTGCTGAGTTTAGAAAGCGGGCTCAAAATCGACTACTCGGCCGTCGAATTATATCCCATTACGAGCGATGTGGCTTCGCGTTTGAGTTTCGCCTGTGCCGAACTGATCGCCATTCACAACGCCCCGTGGGGCGAAAAGGTGCAGATCACCCCGCAATTTTCGATCTACAAAATTAAAGGTGATTTGGTGAGTCTCACCGCCGAACAGATCGCCGCGCGCGGAGCAATCGACCTTGTTTTTTTCGATGCCTTTGCTCCCGACGTGGTGCCCGAAATGTGGAGTGAGGCGGTGCTGACTAAAATCTATGAAGCGATGGCTCCCGGCGGGCAACTGCTCACTTACAGCGCCAAGGGGAGTGTCAAACGGGCGCTGGGAGCCGCTGGTTTTACTATCGAACGGCTCGAAGGGGCGCTCGGCAAACGCCATATGTTACGCGCCACCAAAGCCATAATCTAATTTCGGGGGGGCTTCTAGGAAACACTTTTTAGAAGGGGGCTTCTAAAAATTAGATTTTTCAAGGCGGACAAGGTCGAAAAACCGGAGTTTACTCGTGGTAAATGAGGACTTTTCGATCCGCAGGCCAACGCCGAAAAAGCAATTTTTAGAAGTCACCAGAAGTCACATTTAGAAGTTACCCCCAAATAATGACGATCGAGCCTAGGCAAATCAACGCCCCGCCAATGATTACGCGTGCCGAAACTGGCTCTTTGAGAAAGACAAACGAAAAAATAATCACCAGCACCACGCTCAGTTTGTCGATCGGTGCCACACGTGAAGCATCGCCCATTTGGAGCGCTTTGAAATAAAACAGCCACGAAAGCCCAGTCGCCACCCCCGAAAGGAGAAGAAAAATCCAGGTGCGATGCGGAATATCCTTGATTTGGCTCGTTGAACCACCGATGAAAACAATGCCCCACGTGATGGCCATAATGACCGCCGTGCGAATGGCAGTGGCTAGGTTCGAATTAATATCCTTGACCCCAACCTTGGCGAAAATCGCCGTCAGCGCCGCAAAGAGCGCCGACAAAAGTGCGTAATATTTCCACATACTACTCTGGTACTGCCTTTCAATCAGATCATTGCCGACACTAGACGTTGAAGCGGAAGTGCATCACGTCGCCATCTTGCACCGTATATTCCTTGCCTTCGACCCCGAGCCGCCCCGCCTCTTTGATGGCCGCTTCGGAGCGATAGGTCAGATAATCTTGGTATTTAATCACCTCGGCGCGGATAAATCCTGTTTCGAAATCGGTATGAATAATGCCAGCCGCCTGAGGTGCTTTTGTGCCGCGGGTGTAGGTCCAGGCGCGAGTCTCCTCGGGGCCCGTGGTGAAATAGGTTTCGAGCCTCAGCAGGGCGTAGGCCGAACGAATCAGACGCGCCACACCGCTCTCTTTGAGCCCCAACTCACCAAGAAACATTTGGCGCTCTTCGTAGCTTTCGAGCTCGGCAATGTCGGCCTCGATGGCAGCCGAAACGATCAGCACCTCTGCATTTTCGCCCTCGACCGACTTCTTCACCGCATCCGAAAAAGCATTGCCCGACACAGCTGCCGACTCCTCTACGTTACACACATAAAGCACTGGCTTCGAAGTCAATAGACACAACTCAGCGGCTATTTTTTCGTCTTCCTTGTCGAGCACCACCGTGCGCGCCGATTTGCCTTGGTCGAGCGCGGCCTTGTATTGCACCAGAATATCGTACATCTTGCGCGAGGCTTTGTCGCCGCCCGTTTCGGCCTGTTTTTTGACCTTAGTGATTCGCCCTTCGATCGTCTCCAAGTCTTTGAGTTGCAGCTCGGTGTCTATAATTTCTTTGTCGCGCACGGGGTTGATCGAACCATCGACGTGGGTGATATTCGGATCTTCGAAACAGCGCAAGACGTGTATAATGGCGTTCGTGGAACGGATATTGCCCAGAAATTTATTACCCAAGCCCTCGCCCTTGCTCGCCCCTTTGACCAGCCCCGCGATGTCTACAATTTCAATGGTTGTGGGTATGATTTTTTTTGATTTACTGATCGTTGCCAGCTCCGTCAGCCGCTCGTCTGGCACGGTGATCACCCCCACATTGGGCTCGATGGTGCAGAATGGAAAGTTCGCCGCTGCCGCTTTGGCGGAACTCAGCGAGTTGAAAAGTGTCGATTTGCCTACATTTGGCAGGCCTACGATGCCACATTGAAGAGCCATATTGTTCTGTTTTCTATTGTTTTTACGGGTGGCAAAGTTACTACAAAAAAGCGAGATTGAAAAACCGTTTAAGTAGGCTCCTGAAATTAGATTTTTCAAGGCACACTTGGGTGAGCTAAGCGAGATAGTTTTTAAAACAGCCTCTTAGTTATTTAGACAGAGCCAACATCCTCTCGATTGGCACTTTGGCGCGGGCGATGAGTTCGGCCGGCAGATCAATCTGACCATCGAGTGTGCGCAACGAATGTTCGATTTTGGCCAGCGTATTGAGCTTCATAAAGGCGCAATCATTGCAAGCGCACGACAGATCATCGCTCGGGGCGGCTATGAAACGCTTATCAGGCGATGCGATCTGCATTTCGTATAAAATCCCACTTTCGGTGGCCACGATATATATTTGCGCCGAATCGACCTTCGAAAAAGCGAGCATCTCGGCCGTCGAACCAACCATATCAGCCACCAACACCACCGCACGCGAACATTCGGGATGAGCCAGGATTTTAGCCCCAGGATTTTCGGCTTTCAATTGCAGTATTCGTTCGAGCGAAAAACGTTGATGAACGTGACACGCACCGTCCCATATCTTCATATTCTCGCGCCCAGTGAGCGCCTTGATGTAACCACCCAAGTTGCGATCGGGGCCAAAAATGATCTTCGCATCACGGGGCAAACTCTCCACTATTTTCACCGCATTGCTCGACGTACAGACAATATCGGTGAGCGCCTTGACCTGAGCCGTGGTGTTGACGTAGCAGATCACGGTATGGTCGGCATTGGCAGCGATAAAACGCTGAAACTCATCTGCATCGCAACTATCGGCGAGCGAGCAACCAGCTTGGTCATCGGGCAGGAGCACTATTTTTTCGGGACTCAGAATTTTGGCAGTCTCGGCCATAAATTTAACCCCAGCAAAGAGTATCACATCGGCCGATGTAGAGGCCGCTTGCTGCGACAAGGCGAGGCTATCACCCACAAAATCAGCTACTTGCTGCACTTCGGGGGTGGTGTAATAGTGAGCCAGGATAATGGCGTTACGCTCTTTTTTGAGTTTCGATATTTGATCTTTAAGGTTCATCTGGTCTATGAATTTGTACAAATATAATTGATAATTTTGGATTAGCGTCAATAAAAGTACGTGATGATTCTCAGATCCGCAGTAGAACGCCGAAAAAGCAACTTTTTCGCTCCCAAGGTGGCATCTGAAAAAAGGGGGGCTTCTAAAAATCTAATTTTTAGAAGCCCCCCTATATAATTTACCAGAGATCTACTATTTCTTTTCAGGTGCAATGGCGAAATTCAAACCATTGATTTTGTTCCATCCACCACGAGTGAAATCAGGAACAGCGACAGGCGCTGAACCATTTTCAAGCGAGATCTTAGACAGCTCAATCGGTGCACACCACTCTGCCAAGTCGTAGACATCCATATCGAGCGGCAAACCGTTCTGCATGCAATAAATCAAACGATAGACCATAATAAAGTCCATACCACCGTGACCACCAACTTCTTTGGCCGTTGCCAACAACTCGTCATTGACAATCGGGTGTTGATACATTGCCATCAAAGAATCTTTCATCGCGTTTGGAATAAACCCGTGTGCCGATAGATCTTCGTGATTTTTAACCGTACCTGTCGATGAAAGCACCTTGCCGTCCAAAGCATAACCTTCTTCTGGATATTTGTTCGCAAAGCCCTTGGTGCCAGTCAATTGATACATACGGTCATAAGGACGCGGAGTGGCAACGTTGTGTTGAATGTTGATCGCCTTACCCTTTTCGGTTTTGATCAAGGTGACTGTATGGTCGCCGTTGCGGAAATCGGCCGACACATCGCGCCCTTGGGTGCGTTTGATAAATTCAGGGATCGACACAGTTTTGGTTTGCATAGCAACCAGGTAGTTCATCTTGTCACCGCGGTGCATATTAAGCGCTTGGCAAACTGGGCCTAGGCCGTGAGTCGGATAAAGGTCGCCGTAGTTTTTGATGTTAAATTGCAAACGCCAATCGTTCCAGTAATCTTTCCAGAAAGGCTCCAAATTGTGGATATAAGCACCTTCGGCATAAAGAATTTCGCCAAACAGCCCTTTTTGAGCCATATTGAGCGTTGTGAGTTCAAAGAAGTCATAGACGCAATTTTCGAGCTGCATACAATGCTTGCGTGTCTTTTCCGACGTGTTGACCAGATCCCAGATCTCAGCCAAATTCATAGCCGCAGGTACTTCGATGGCCACGTGTTTGCCGTCGTTCATCGCTTGAACGCCGATTTTGGCGTGCGAACCCCAGTCGGTTGAAATGATCACCAAATCCACGTTAGGCAGTTTGGTCACCTTGCGCCAGATCGAAGTGTCACCAAAAAACTCCAACGCCTTTGGCTTGTTGTTCTTTTCGAGCATTGCGTTCACCTTCTTTACGTTTTTTTCGACCACATCGCACAGCGCAACTACTTCCACACCAGGGATGTGAATCATACTTCCCACCGCACCAGGCCCACGCATACCGAGCCCAATCATTGCCACACGAATGTTAGGCATCGCCGGCGCAGCGAATTGCAACATATCTTTTTGCCCTTTGTCGCGCACAGGCACCTTTGTTTCGATCATATATGGCGATTTGCCATCAACTTTAGCCTTTTTTGTTTGAGCCAACGCATCTGTGGAGACTATTGCCATCAGAGCAAGGGCGATCATTACGAGTTTTTTCATCATTATTATTTGGTTAATTTTTTTAATTACATAATAGATTATCTGCAAAGAAACGAAAAAATCGGCAAACTGACAAAAAATATTTACTTTTGTGGACTATGAGAAACAAAAAAACGATCACATTTAGCGACGCGCTGAAAGCCTCTAACTCTTCGACCGCCTTTTCGGCGATGGTGAAGCCGGTCGGTTCGGCGTGTAATTTGCAGTGCACATACTGTTATTATTTGGACAAAGAGATTTTGCACCACCGCGGAGTAATGAGTCTCGAAATGCTCGAAACCTTTATCAAACAATACATTGAGGGCAACACGGTTGACGAGGTTTCGTTCTGTTGGCACGGAGGCGAACCGTTATTGGCGGGGCTTCCCTTCTATCAACGGGCGCTCGAATTGCAAGCCAAATATGCGGGCGGCAAGAAAATCATCAACACTTTGCAGACCAATGGCACATTGATAACCGATGAATGGGCGCAGTTTTTTGCGGCCAACGATTTTCTGATTGGCATTTCTATCGACGGACCGCAGGCCGTTCATCAAGCTACGCGTGGCAATTCATTTGCGCGAGCGATGCGGGGTGTGGAGTGTTTGCAACGTGCAGATGCTCAGTTCAACACTCTTTCGGCCGTCAGCTCAGCCAGTGCTGGTCGCGGGGTTGAGATCTATCGTTTTTTGAAGAGTATCGGCAGTCGTTACATCCAATTCCTCCCCGTTCAGGAGTTCAAAGATGGCGATTTGATTGTTCAGCCAGGCAAGGGTGCGGTGGCCGATTATTCGATCTCGGCTTCCGACTGGGGGCGTTTCAACATTGATGTTTTCGAGGAGTGGGTGACGGGTGATGTGGGCGAGACCTTTGTCCAGCTTTTCGATGCCACGTTGGCTAATTATTGTGGTGTGCGGGCGGGGATATGTTCTTTGAACGAGAGTTGTGGCGATGCGTTGGTGGTCGAGTACACTGGCGACACGTATAGTTGCGACCACTTTGTGTATCCCGAATATCGGTTAGGCAACATCTCCACCGATAGTTTACAGAAGATGTTTCGCAGTTCGCGGCAGTTCAATTTCGGGGCAGCCAAGCACACCACCTTGCACGAGGATTGTGTGCGGTGTGAATTTTTGCGACTTTGTCACGGGGAGTGTCCCAAGCATCGTGACGAGAGTGGGTTGTCTAGTTTTTGTGAGGGTTACAAGATGTTTTTCAGGTTTACGCGTCCATATTTCGAGTTTATGCGTGATGCGTTGGGTCAGGAGCGTCCTGCGAGCACGGTAATTTCGTATGCGCGTTCGCGGATGGGGATTTAGCGCTTTATTGAGCCTAAAAAAGCTAGAACCAGTTTGCTTCTAGCTTTTTTAGTTTTATTTTTGCTGATTGGTTTTTTGCTAGCTATTGTGTCTAGTAATTTCTAGAAATTTCTATCCTGGGGGTTTATGTACCCCCAGTCCCCCACAGTTCATTTCTTTTTG
>JAVXIH010000055.1:0-12552 GCA_036648455.1 Mucinivorans sp. | reverse complement strand
CCGGAGCTTACTTGAAGTAAGTGAGGATTTTAAGATCCGAAACCCAACGCCGAAAAAACGATTTTTAGAAGTCACCTAATCTTAATTGATCTTAGACTGCACATAATCGCCCACCTGGCTTGTGGAACAAAGGCCGCCCAAATCGCCCGTAACTTTGCCATCCTTGATGGCCTGAGCCACAGCCTTGCGCACCGCCGCCCCTTCGGCCTTTAAGCCCAAATGTTCCAACAACATCGCAGCCGACAAAATAGTGGCCATCGGATTGGCGATCCCCCGACCAGCAGCCTCGGGCCACGAACCGTGAATGGGCTCGAACAAAGCAACCTTCGCCCCCACCGATGCGCTAGGCAACAAACCCATCGAACCCGAAACAACAGATGCCAAATCAGTCAATATATCGCCAAACATATTTTCGGTCACCACAACGTCAAAATAGGCGGGACGTTGCACAATCTGCATCGCGGCGTTGTCCACAAACATATATTCGACCTTCACCTTGGGGTAGCTCGGAGCCATCAGCTGTGCCCTCTCGCGCCACAAACGCGAACTTTCGAGCACATTGGCTTTGTCCACCACCATCAAATGACCACGACGCTCCATCGCCAGATCAAAACCAACTTTCAATATCCGATCGATCTCCTCGATGGTGTACATACAAGTATCCCAAGCGCTGGTGGCGTTGCGGCCGCGCTCACCAAAATAGAGCCCGCCCGTCAATTCGCGCACAAACATACAATCAACCCCCGCCGTGCGCTCCGCCTTGAGCGGCGAACGATCTTCCAACCCTTGGTAGATGGTCAACGGACGAAGATTGGCAAACAAACCGAGCGCCTTACGCATTTTGAGTAGACCTTGCTCGGGGCGCACCTTGGCCGTCGGATCGTTGTCAAAACGCGGATCGCCAACCGCGCCAAAAAGCACCGCGTCACTCTCGGTACAGATTTTGTGTGTCGAATCGGGATAGGGTTCCCCGCACGCATCGATAGCCGCAGCGCCGGTGAGAGCCTGGGTGTAGGCAATCGTGTGGCCGAATGTTGCAGCCACCGTGTCGAGCACTTTAACTGCTTCATTCACAACTTCGGGACCGATGCCATCCCCCTTCAATAATGCAATTTTGATATTCATTTTCTTCTCTTTTTTCGTTTATAATCTATTTAACATTTTAAGCGTCGCGCGGATCGCCGCCTCGTTCTGGTCGGCATTCAAGGCGCGAGTACGCATTGTTTTAATTCCACCTTCTGTATCGATAATCTCCCACACGATCGAGGTTTGAACCAGCGCATCGGTGAGCCCTCCCGGGGGAATATTGACCGAATAATCGACCAACCGCGGCAATTTACGCCCCATTTGCTCTTCGTAGATTCGCCTCAACGCGCGCATAAAAGCATCATACTGACCAGCACCCGAGGCTGCCGATTCGTAAACCTCACCATCGATCTCCACTTTGAGCGAGGCGATGGGGCGCAACCCCTTGGCAAAACCCAACGTATAATTGAGCAACCGCACGCGTTCTTGACGCTGAGCAACGTCGAAAAGTTCCGAGATAATATATGGCAAATCTTCGATCGTCACGAGCTCTTTCTTGTCGCCCATCTCCACCACGTGCGCCGTGAGGCGAGCCATATCTTCCTTCGAAAGTTCGATGCCGAGCGCTTTGAGGTTCTGTTCTATATTGGCCTTACCCGAACTTTTGCCCAACGCATAAGAGCGTGTACGACCGAAACGCTCGGGATGCAAGTTATTGAAATACAAATTATTTTTACTGTCGCCATCGGCGTGAATGCCAGCACATTGAGTGAAGACATTTTCGCCCACCACGGGCCTGTTTGGCGAAATCCTCAGACCGCTATAACTGGCAACGACCGAGCAGATATAGGCGATTTTTTGTTCGTTGATCGTCGTCTGTTCATCGGTCAGATCCTTCAACACCGCCGCCACACTGGCCAGCGGGGCATTACCCGCGCGTTCGCCCAACCCGTTGACCGTGGCGTGGATGCCGTTCACCCCCGCTTTGACGGCAGCCAACGTGTTCGCCACCGCCAGATCGTAATCGTTATGGGCGTGGAAATCGTAGCGTTTATTGGGGAAACGAGTGATAATATCCTTACAGAATCGATACACGTCGTCGGGAGCAAGCACCCCCAGCGTGTCGGGCAGCATAAAGCGGTCGATGGGTTGATCGCCGAGCGCCTCCAACATCGCATACACATATTCGGGCGAATGGATCATCCCATTGCTCCAATCTTCGAGGTAGATATTGACCCCTAGCCCCGCCTTTTTTGCTCTGGCTATTTCTTGACATATCTCGCGCCAATGCTCTTTGGGTTCCTTGCGCAGTTGTAACAGGCAATGTTTTTCCGATCCTTTGGTGAGTAGGTTCACCACCTCGGCCCCAGCCGATGTGATCCAGTCGATCGACTGACCGCCATCGATAAAGCCGAGCACTTCGATTTGCGAGGAGTGGTTGTTGCGCTTGGCCCAATCCATAATACGTTCAACACAAGCTCTTTCGCCTTGGCTTACACGTGCCGAAGCAATTTCCAAGCGGTTGACCCCCACTTCGTCGAGCAACAATCGCGCCACAGAGAGCTTCTCTTCGGGCGAGAACGATACGCCAGAAGTTTGCTCTCCATCGCGCAGCGTGGTATCCATTATTTCGATCATCAGCCTTAAAGTGAAATAAATTTATTTAACATCTCAATACCTTGACTATCAACTATTGAATTGTATAGTCGTTGTATTCTCGTGTTTTTTTTATGCGCGTGATGCTTCGTAACGCTCGATCTCGGGGCGCAACGAGACTAGGTAATCTAGATCGTCTTGGCCGTTGAGCAGGCACTCTTTCTTGTAGCCATCGATGGCAAAAGTCTCGCTCACCCCACCAGCGGTGATGGTTTGAGCAGCCAGGTCGATGGTCACCTCTTGCTGCGCATTGCCGAGCAAGCCTTCGATAAACGAGACACTGGCCTCGATTGGCAAGAGCCCGTTGTTGAGCGCGTTGCCGCGGAAAATATCAGCAAATCGAGGCGCTACCACCGCCCGCAAACCGTAGTCGTAGAGCGCCCACGCGGCGTGCTCACGCGAGGATCCGCACCCGAAATTTTCGAGCGCCACCAATATCTTACCATCGAACTTATTGAGACAGAACTCACTATCGCGCCGCCAATCGGCAAAAAGAGCCTCGCCCATACCCTCACGCGAGGTGGCTTTGAGAAAACGAGCCGGGATGATTTGGTCTGTGTCTACGTCCGCCGCCCTGAGTGGCACCACGGTGCTCACTATTTTTGTTATCTTTTCCATCGTTCTTGTTTTGTGAAGGGGATTTCTAAAAATTAGCCTTTTCGATCCGTAGCAGAGCGCCGAAAAAGCAATTTTCAGAAGTCACCATAATTTTATATACCTAATAAATCGCTCATTGTATATACACCGCGCTTGCCCACCAAAAATTCGGCCGCCATCACCGCTCCCACGGCAAAACCGCTACGGTTTTTGGCCATATGTTCGATTTCGATCCTATCGGCCTCGCTCTCCCACACAACGGTGTGAGTACCAGGGACTACCGAGCGGCGAATGGAGGTCACCTCCAACTGCTGAGGCTCGGTGGTGGTGCCCAAGTGCCACTCTTTTTTGAGCCCACCAGCGGCCAAAATCCCTTCGGCCAGGGTGATTGCCGTCCCGCTGGGAGCGTCTTTTTTGGCTGTGTGGTGCACTTCGCTCAACGTGACATCGTACTGAGAGAATCGGCTCATCATTTGTGCCAATTGTCTGTTGACGGCGAAAAACAGATTCACCCCCACACTGTAATTTGAGGCGTAGAAAAACGCACCGTCGGCGGCTTTACATTTTTCGACCACCGTGTGGTATTTGTCGAGCCAGGCCGTGGTGCCGCACACGATGGGCGTAGAGGCCTCGATACACTTCAATATATTGTCGTAGGCGGCGGTGGGTGCCGAAAATTCGATCGCCACGTCCGCCTTTTGTAAATTCTCGACCGTCAGATCCTCGGGATTATCTTTGTCCACGATGAGCACTATTTGGTGGGCGCGCGAGGTGAGCACTCGCTCGATTTCGTGCCCCATTTTGCCGTAGCCTATAATTGCAACTTTCATTTGTCGATTTGTTCTAGAAATATCCCTCTTTTTTGCGGTCTTCCATCGCCGCTTCCGATCGGCGGTCGTCGGCTCGTCCACCACGTTCGGTGACACGCGAAGCAGCGATCTCGTCGATAATTTCCTCCAACGAATTAGCCTCGCTAATGGTGAGCCCGGTGCACGAAATATCGCCAATCGTACGGCAACGCACCCTCTTATGCTCGATTTTTTCGGTCGGTTTGAGCGTCATACATTTTTCGGCCGCCAACCATTGCCCATCGCGGAAAAAAACATCGCGCTCGTGGGTGAAATAGATCGACGGCATAGCGATATTTTCGAGCAAAATATATTGCCACACATCCATCTCCGTCCAGTTCGAAATCGGAAAGGCACGGAAATGTTCGCCTTGATTTTTGCGACCGTTGAATATATTCCACAATTCGGGGCGTTGATTTTTGGGATCCCACTGGCCAAATTCGTCACGATGCGAGAAGAAGCGCTCCTTGGCGCGTGCCTTTTCTTCGTCACGACGAGCCCCTCCCATCGCGCAGTCAACCTTATGCTTTTCGAGCGTGTCGAGCAGGGTCACCGTCTGTAACTTATTGCGCGAGGCGTTGAAACCTGTCTCCTCCACCACGCGCCCCGTGTCGATACTCTCTTGCACCGAGCCCACAATGAGATCGGCACCCAGATCGCGCACCATTTGGTCGCGATAATCGATCGTCTCCTGGAAATTATGCCCTGTGTCAATATGCAACAACGGAAATGGGATTTTTGATGGGTAGAAAGCCTTCCAAGCCAAGTGCGTCATAACGATCGAGTCCTTGCCACCCGAAAAGAGCAACATCGGACGCTCGAACTGAGCGGCAACTTCACGTAGAACGTATATCGATTCGGCTTCTAACTCGTTGAGGTGTGTGAGATTGTAATTCATTGCAACTATGTTTTTTATTTCTTCTTCAACTCTTCGATATCCTTGATCATAGCGAAAATTTTGGTACGCAAAGCGGGTAGATCCTTGTAGATGGCGTGTGAACGGTGGTGTGCAAAACCAGTCATAAATGGCGAGCCGAGCCCCGTTTCGCCCTCTTTTTCAATCGAATTATCAACCCCAGACTGAGAACCGAGCTTCACCCCGTTGGCGATGGTTAGGTGTCCTGCGATACCGACCTGGCCGCCCATCATCACGTTACTGCCCACTTTGGTCGAACCAGCCACCCCTACTTGGGCCGCCATCACCGTGTTTTCGCCGATGGTGACGTTGTGACCCACCTGGATCAGATTGTCGAGTTTCACCCCGTGGTGGATGATGGTCGAACCCATCGTGGCGCGATCGACACAAGTATTGGCCCCGATCTCCACATCATCTTCGAGCACCACATTGCCGATTTGTGCGATTTTTTGGTACGATCCGTCCTCCATCGGGGCAAAACCAAAGCCATCAGCCCCGATCACCGCCCCAGCGTGCAGGGTAACTCGATCGCCAATCACGCAATCTTCATAAATCTTGACCCCAGCAAAGATCTTACAGTCACTACCAATGCGAACCCTGTCGCCCACATAGGCACCTGGATAAATCGCCGTATTGTCGCCCACCGAAGCGCCCGAATCGATGACCGCAAATTCGCCCACATAGACATTGCTGCCCAACACGGCATCCGCGGCCACAGACGATCGCTCGCGAAGGCCAGTCTTGCGAGGCTTGCTCTGAGCATAAAGATCGAGCAACGAAGCGAAAGATTCATACGCATTAGGAACACGTATCAAGGTGGTTGACACTGGTTTGCGAGCTACAAAATCATTATTGACTATCACAATCGAAGAATCGGTCGTGTAGAGATAATCCTCATATTTTGGGTTCGACAAAAATGACAAGCCACCTTTTCTGCCCTCTTCGATCTTGCAAACTTCACTCACTTCGATTGAAGGATCACCCTCAATGGTTCCGACCAGAAAATCGGCTATTGTTTTTGCTGTGAATTTCATATTTTTATTTTATTTTTTTGAATATTAGGGGCTTCTACAACTTTCGGGACACTACGCTAGAAGCGCCAAGCCGCGTTGATCGACCACAAAGAGCTCGCCCCCGTGTGATCTGGGTAATACTTGACAAGCGAAATATCGTAACGCACACCTACTTCTATATGACGGCCAAATTGATAGGCCAAGCCAACGGGGATCGAAAAATCAAAACCCTGATACCCCTTCGTTGCGTTGCCGTTCATCAGAGCCGAAGTCAAGATATTGAAACTAACACCAGCCTCAACGTTGAAACCCTTGATCAAATAGACCTTGGCCATAATTGGAATTTTCAAATAATCCAATTGCAAATCAGAACGCACACCCTCAATATCGAGTTTTGCCCCCTGGAAAGAATAAAGCGCTTCGAGTTGAATCGCGGCCACGGTGGCAAATTGAACCCCAAGGAATCCCCCAACATTGGCCCTCGCGACAACCTTGGCTCCCGAAGTTTTGGTGAGCGACGACAGGTTTAACCCTGCACGCACACCACCATAGAAGCCTTGCGCTTGGGAGGTGAGCGATATTGAAATGAGCGCCAAGAGCACTATTATCGTCTTTTTCATCTGTTTATTTTTTTGATTATTCGGTCAAAAATACACAATTAACGAACAAAGGTAACAATTTTATAAAAATTGACCTACTTTTCTCAATTTTAGTTATCATATGTGGCTTCTAAAAATCGAATTTCTAGGTATCAACAAAGAAGGTCTTCGCTTTCGGGGCGAAGACCTTCTTTGTTGATGTGGTTATAATGAGGTTTCTAAAGCTTATTTTTCCCGAGGCGGACTCGTGATCTCGCTCCCTAGAACTTCACGCCATTATACCGCGCCGTCTCGGCAGCCGATTTAACGGGTAGCAGCGTGAAACCCCACTTGTAATCTTTCGCCACGCGCACCTTGTACTGCTCATATGGACGAGAACCCCACGAATCATCACCCGCCAAACCAGCCATTCGCCCATCGATGGAAAGCTCCACATAAGGCTGTGGCACGATGTCGGTTAGGTGAGTGTGGCGCGGCATACGCCCAAAAGCAGCCTCCTGATTATGAACCTCGTTCTTGGTGAAATTATGCCATTGATATGACTTGTCAGGGTGACCTTCGCCGTCAAAATTCTCGACCGAATTGCGCAATGCATTGAACTCGATCAAATCATCAGCCACCACCGCCACACCACCTTTGCGTTGGGCCGTAAGCGACAAGTAACGGGTATCGGTGTGGTGTCCAGTCTCTTGCGGACGCACATAGTCATAATTTTCGACAGCCGCATTGCTCTTGTAGAGCCCCACATCACTACCCCACTTGCGATCGATGTAGTTCTCCGAAGGACCACGCCCAAAATATTCCAACCCCGCGTATTGTTCAGGCAAACGCATACGCATCCCAACGCGCATAATTTCGGTCTTGCTCGCCGGATTGCCGTTGAAACTACACTGCACATTGACGGCTCCCGAAGGCAGAATTTTGTAGCTCACCGTGAGCGTTGTCTTTTCGGGTAGCGCATATCGAGCCTCAACTACCACGGCGGCAGTTGATTGCGACACCACGCGCACGCTCTCGGCCTTTTTGATCGGATCGCGCCACGCCGCTGCGTGAGCCGGGAATTGGCTCCCATAATCATTGTCGGTCGCACCGCGCCAAAAAGATGGACGAAGACCAAAACCATCGGCCACCATCTCTTCGCCATTGATATTATACGACTCCATATATCCAGTAGTACGGTCGATGGCAACGGCAAAGGAGGAGTTGCTCACGTCGATCACCTCGGACGATTGCCCAACCTTCAACGCACCACCACGTGGGGCATAAGCTGTTTTGTCGGCCGTGATGGGCAAGAGAAACTGATCCGAAGCCACCTCGTCACCTTTTTTGAGCAATCCATCGTCGGCTTTAAGGGTGACGGCGAAGTTCACAAAATACTCAACTCCCGCCGCCGCACGAAGGTCGGCCACAGGAACTTTGATGGTGCGCACGGCATCGGGTGCCATATCGAGGGTCAAGGCCTGCGAACGGATCACCTTGCCTGACGCCATAATTTGCCAGCTAACCGTATATTTGTTGAGGTTCGTGAAATCATATATATTTTTGATTTGGAACTCTCCCTTGGCAATATCCAGCGCCTCGAACTGCACATATTGATGAACCTTTTTGATCTCGCTCAGCAACGAAGGCTTGGGGGTTCGATCGGGCGACACAATACCATTACACAAAAAGTTACCATCCGACGGGCTATTGACTCCATAATCGCCGCCATAATTCCAATACGGCTGCCCATCTTTATTGGTTTCCAAAAAGCCTTGATCGACCCAGTCCCAAATAAAACCGCCTTGCAGATTCTTCGATTTATAAATTTCGACCCATTGATCGCGGAAATTACCTGTCGAATTACCCATCGCGTGTGCATATTCCGAAGCGATATACGGACGATCGGTAGCCATTTTGGCCCAAGCAGCAAAATGCGCTGCCCCAGGATATTGAGGGCAGTAAATATCTGTATTCCACTCCAACAGCGCGCGCTCATATTGCACTGGACGCAACTGGTCTTTGCTTTTCAGGTAGCGGTAAGTTTCATAGAAATTATAGCCATTACCCGCCTCGTTGCCCAGCGACCAGAACATCACCGAAGGGTAGTTCTTGGCCTGTTCATACATATTTTGGGTACGTTCCATATGCGCATTGAGCCAAGTTGGATTGTTGCCCAGCGTCCCGCCTTTTTCCAGATTGTAATACATACCGTGCGACTCGATATTCGCCTCGTTGCACAGATAGAAGCCATATTCATCGGCCAGTTCAAAGAAGCGGCGGCTCTGTGGATAGTGACACAGGCGGATGGCGTTGATGTTGGCCTGCTTCATCAATTCCATATCGCGACGAATCAGATCTTCGGTCAAGTAGTGCCCCGTTGTCTCGTTGTGTTCGTGGTAATTCACCCCTTTGATAAACACTTTTTTACCATTCACCAAGTATAGATTTCCCTTGACTTCGCTCGTTCTAAAACCGACCTTAGCCGAGGCATATTCGATAAAATTGCCCTCCTTGCGGATTTTCATCACCAAGGTATATAGGTATGGATCTTCGGCGCTCCACTTGTGCACGTTTTTGTAGACACGTTCAAAGCGAGCCGTATCGCGCGAATTTCCCTCTAATTCGGTTTCGATATACGAATAATCGATCAAATTTTTGTCAGCATCTTCCAATTCGTACCAGATTTGCATCGGCCCAGATTTTTTGATAAAGCTGTTCACAAGCGCCATATCGAGCTTGAAAATACCGTTGGTGTAGGTGCTATCCAGAGTGGAGATCACCGTGAAATCTTCGAGCCGAGTCTTGGGCTGCGACCAAATATAGACATCGCGTTCGATGCCCGAAATACGCCAAAAATCTTGACATTCGAGGTAAGATCCTGTCGACCAACGCATCACTTCGAGCGCCAAGGTGTTGGTTCCCTCTTTGATGTAGTCATTGATCAAAAATTCGGCATTTGATTTGCTGTCTTCGGTGTAACCGACTTTTTTGCCGTTTATATATATATAGGTGCCCGATTTGACCCCGTTCAGATCGAGAAACACATCGCGATCGCGCACCAAAAGCGGAATGTGGAATGTTGTACGGTAGAGCCCCGTCGGCACAGCCGCAGGCAGCACTGGCGGAGTTGGGTTTCTAGGCTTGAACTCATAACCGTGGTTGGTGTAGATGGCCGTGCCGAACCCTTGGCGTTCCCAATTACCAGGAACGGTGATTTTGTCCCATTTACTATCGTCGAACGATGGATTCATAAAATCGGCAGGCACTTTTTTATGGTCGTCCAGATATTGAAAGTTCCATTTGCCGTTCAGATTAATGATCCAATCCGACTTCGAAAAATCATTGTCGCGCGCCACGTCGCGATTGGTGTATGACATAAAATAGGCACGTGGGCGCTCTTTGTTCACCTTCACCACTTCTGGATCCTGCCACTCGGGCACAGTTTTCTGAGCATAGGAAGCGATAGCAAAAAGGCTAAGGGCGGCAACTAATAGTTTTCTCATAGTCGAATTTTATTGAGTTTGACATTACTGTGCTAAGGTACCATTTTTTTTATAATCCACCAAACGAATTGGCTCTTTTTCGCTTTTTTTGAACAGATTTTTTGCTGAATTTGTCAGTTTCATAAATTATTACTATAATTGTGTCGTGTTGCGCGCTGAATGCGGCTACTATTTGGGGGCTTCTAAAAATCAGATTTTTCAAGGCGGGCAAGGTCGAAAAACCGCAGTTTACTCGTTGTAAATGAGGATTTCTCGATCCGTAGTCCAACGCCGAAAAAGCAATTTTTAAAAGTCACCATATGGCTACTACACCACTAGTATCCAGCGACTTGCCGATCATTCGGACCGTAGACCGCACGACACGCAAAACATTGAAGGGGGCTCCTAACGATCAATTTCAACACCAAAGTATGTACATCGCAATCGCAGGAAATATAGGTAGCGGCAAGAGTCTGCTCGCCGAGCTACTAGCCCAGCGTTTGGGTTGGGCGCTATCGACCGACGTGGCGGAGAATCCATATATCGATGATTTCTATGAGAATATGCGCGGTTGGTCGTTTCAGCTACAAATTTATTTTCTCGGTATGCGCCTGCGCCTGCTGGATCACGCGCTCAAAAGCGCCGATAATATTATTGTCGATCGCACGATATACGAAGATGCCGAAGTTTTTGCCCGCAACCTGAGCAACCAATCGCTGATTTATTCGCGCGACTGGAAGAGTTATTATGACCTTTACAGCGTGATCATCGAGCGATTTGCCCAGCCCGACTTGTTGATCTATCTGCGTGCGTCGGCCAAGACACTGGCTCGAAATATCAAAAAACGAGGACGAGCCTACGAAGCAGGTATTGATATTAAATATTTGAAAAACCTCAATGAACTATACGAAGATTGGACGTTCAGTTACAATGGTAACTTGCTGACAATCGACATTGACGAACAAAACTTTATCTCCTCGCCCACGGCTCGCGAACAAGTCTTGGACCAAATCACAAAAATCGCAAATAGCCGATGAATATTCCTCAACGCACCAGTGAAGGATTACCTACCGATTTCGTAGCCGCGCATTCTGCCGAATTATGCCGCGCAATAGTGGAAAATGAAGCAATCACCTCGATTCGCCTGAATCCACAAAAACCTTATAATCACAATCTTACAGACAAGGTAGAATGGGCCGATGATGGTTATTATCTGGCCAAGCGCCCTGTTTTCACCCTCGATCCAGTTTTTGCAGCTGGTGGATATTATGTGCAAGAGGCTAGTTCAATGGCAGTTGGCTGGATCGCCGAGCGGTTGGATCTACCCGAAAAGCCAAAGGTGCTCGACCTATGCGCTGCCCCAGGCGGCAAATCGACACATCTGAGTTCGATTATCGGGCACAGCGGGGTGTTGGTTGCCAACGAAACGATACGTTCACGAGCCGGTATTTTGTGTCAGAATATCGAGAAATGGGGCGTAGGCAACACCATCGTCACATCGGCCGATGCGGCAGCGATGGGCAATCTGGGGGCGACTTTTGATCTGATTGTGGTGGATGCGCCTTGCTCGGGCGAGGGGATGTTCCGCAAAGACATAACCGCACGCGAGGAATGGAGCCTAGATAATGTTGCAAAATGTGCCGCCAGACAGAGGCGCATCTTGGGTGATGTTTGGGATGCCCTTGTCCAGGACGGCTATATGATTTACAGCACTTGCACATTCAACGCCGACGAAAACGAGAAAAATGTGGCGTGGATCGCGCGCGAGCTTGGCGCTGAGATTATGGATATGGGCGAAATCCCTGGTGGGGCGACCCAAAACGCAGTGGCGGGTTATAATTTTTATCCGAATTTAGTTCGTGGCGAAGGATTTTACGTTGCCGTGTTGCGCAAAACTTCGCCCGCACCTTATCGCGCGATCAAAATGCCGCGCCTAGCACCCCGAACAAGCGACAAATACAGCCGAGATCCGCTCTATGTTGTCGATCGTGGCGATTCGTTATATGGCTATACATCAGATGTTTACACTATGGTGGAGATATTACGCTCGGCACGAATTTTTATGCTCACGGCGGGTGTTGACTTTGGCACCAAAATCAGAGAGCAACTCAAACCAGCACATTCGCTGGCTTTGTATGCTGGTTTGCGGGATGATATTTTTCCACGTTCCGAAGTTCCGTTGACCGTGGCGCTAAATTATTTACGCAAGGAGGCGATCGACGCTTCGGCATTCGTCGACGGACTGAATCTAGTGACTTACAACAGCTTACCGCTTGGCTTCGTGAAGCGAATCGGCGCACGAGTCAACAATATGTACCCCATCGGCTGGCGAATCGCCACCTTGTAGCCATCGGCAACTTATATGTGGCCTCTAAAAATTGAATTTTTCAAGGCGGGCAAGGTCGATAAACCGGAGCGTACTCAAAGTACGTG
>JAVXIH010000054.1:0-12611 GCA_036648455.1 Mucinivorans sp. | reverse complement strand
CACTGAAATCAAAAGACGCTATGCGTCCGGTGTCGCCACGCGACCAATCAAAAGACGCTATGCGTCCGCCACGCGTCCCCCCAAAACAACTATAACCGACGCAATACGATACGCATCGTTGTCCCTCGGTCAAGCTCGGACCTGAGAACAAAAATCTTCCCCTTGTGATATTCCTCAATGATCCGCCGCGACAAAGATAACCCCAAACCCCAACCACGCGTCTTGGTAGTGAACCCAGGATGAAAAATCTTGTGCACATTGGCCTTGGCTATCCCCTTGCCAGTGTCCGAAATATCAATACGCAAGTTATTGTCCTTGTTGGAGATACGAACCGTGAGCTCGCCCTTACCCATCATAGCATCCAGAGCGTTTTTCATCAAATTTTCGAGCACCCATTCAAAAAGCGCCTCGTTCACCAAGGCCTGATAAGGCTCATCGGCGCACGTCTGATAATTAATGGTCACCCCGCGCGGAATGCGAGTCTGGAAATATTGAACCGTCGAATTGACTATCTGCTGAATATTATGCGCTTCGAGATTGGTGTCCGATCCGATCTTCGAAAAACGATCGACCACCTTGCCCAACCGCACCACGTCACGCTCAATATCATCCACCACATCGGGCGGAATAGGCTGATCGCGCAGATATTCAATCCACCCCATCAGCGAACTTGTGGGCGTACCCAACTGGTGAGCCGTCTCCTTGGCCATCCCCACCCAAACTCGATTCTGCTCACTTTGTTTGGCCGACGAGAAGATGAAAAAAACAAAAGTGATGAAAACAGCAATCAGCCCCAACTGGATATAAGGAAAAAGAAAGGTGCTGTAAAGGAGCGGCGAATCGTCGTAAAAGACTGTCACCACGCCATCTGTGCGTTGGATTTCGATCGGCGTTCGCCCACCAGAGGCCATCTGTTCGAGCTTCACGCGCAACAAATTAGGATTGTTGATGATCGATGTATCCACCAGCCGATAGTCCAACACCCGGAGGTAGGAATCGGTGACAATGGCGGGGATCGAGGGAGTGGCTTGGGTGATGTGAAGCAAGATATCACTCTGGATCTGAGACAGTTGATCCATATTCACCGAGAGCGCCAGCCCCTGAGACCAGAGTTGAATCTCACGCTTTTCTTTCTTGGCCAATTCCGAGGCCAGGTAGTTTGAATAGTAGAGCGAGGCGAAACCTATCAAAGCTCCGATCACCACGTACACTAGTTTCAAACGATACCCAGAACGCATTTGTTATGAAATTGCCGTTCCGGCTTCGAGTTCTTGGCTCGGGACGAGGTTTGTAAATTCGTGACCCGAGGGCTCGCCCGCAAAGAGCAACATACCTTGGCTCACTTCGCCACGCAATTTACGCGGTGCAAGGTTCATCAACACCGTCACATTACGCCCCACGAGGTCGGTTGTCGAGAAATTCTCGGCCACCCCCGACACAATGGTACGCGTATCGAGACCCGTGTCAATAGTAAATTTAAGCAATTTATCTGATTTTGCAACTTTTTCGCACGCCAGAACTTTGCCCACCCTGAGGTCGAGTTTCGCAAAATCGTCATACGTGATCGTCGGTTTTTGTGGCACGGCTACCTTCTGGGGCACCTGGGCGGTGGTGGCATCCTTGATGGCTTGTAGTTTAGCCGTTTGCGCTTCGATCTGTTCGTCTTCGATTTTGCTGAACAGAAGTTCCGCCACACCCAACGCGTGTCCATCGGCCAACAGACAATCGCGCCCCAAATCATCCCACTTAAAGGTAGGTATATTGATCATTTTCAATACTTTATCCGCCGTGAAGGGCAAGAAAGGCTCGCACGCAATGGCCAACGAAGCCACAATTTGCAGCGCCACATTGAGCACCGTTGCCGTGCGCTGGCTGTCGGTTTTGATCACCTTCCACGGTTCGTTTTCCGTCAGATATTTGTTACCAAGTCGCGCAAGGTTCATCATTTCGAACAGCGCTTCGCGGAAGTGGTAGCTCTCCAAATTACGTTCGATAGCCGCCCTTTGCACCCCGATCTGAGCCAGAGTGGCGCGATCGCCATCGGTCAACTCACCACGCACAGGCACTGCATTGTCGAAATATTTGCCCGTGAGCACCAAAGCTCGATTGACAAAGTTGCCAAAAATAGCAACTAACTCCGAATTATTACGCTGCTGGAAGTCGTGCCACGTGAAATCGTTATCCTTAGTCTCGGGAGCCGAGGCACACAAAGCGTAACGCAACACATCTTGCTGACCAGGGAAATCGACCAAATATTCGTCCAACCACACCGCCCAACCGCGCGAAGTGGAAATTTTATCACCTTCCAAGTTCAAAAATTCGTTCGCCGGCACATTCTCAGGCAAATTATAGCCACCGTGGGCGCGCAACATTGCAGGAAAAACAATACAATGAAAAACAATATTATCCTTGCCGATAAAATGAATCATCCGCGTAGCAGGATCTTTCCAATATTTTTCCCAATCGGGTGTCAGATCTTTTGTGGCTGATATATAGCCAATTGGGGCATCAAACCACACATAGAGCACCTTACCCTCGGCCCCTTGGACAGGCACTGGGATCCCCCAATCCAGATCGCGACTCACCGCGCGCGGCATCAGCCCGCCATCGAGCCAGCTCTTGCATTGCCCATAGACATTCGGTTTCCACTCTTTATGATCTTCCAGAATCCACTTTTTGAGAAACGCTTCGTGTTTGTCGAGCGGCAAGTACCAGTGGCGAGTCTCTTTGAGCACAGGAGTCGCCCCCGAAATCATAGATTTCGGATTTTTGAGCTCCATCGGGCTAAGGGTCGATCCGCACTTTTCGCACTGATCACCGTAAGCGCCCGCCGCCCCACACTTAGGGCAATCGCCCGTGATGTAACGATCGGCCAAGAACTGCTGAACTTCTGGATCAAAATATTGTTCGGAAACTTGTTCCACAAATTCGCCTTTGTCATACAGGTGACGGAAAAAATCGGAAGCCGTAGCCGCGTGCGTGGCCGACGAAGTGCGCGAATAAATATCAAACGAGATGCCGAATTGTTCGAAACTATCCTTAATGATTTTATGGTAGCGATCGACAATGGCTTGCGGAGTGACCCCCTCTTTTTTGGCTTTGAGCGTGATTGGCACTCCGTGTTCATCCGATCCGCAGACGTGAATCACCTCTTCGCCCTTCAAGCGCAAGTAACGCGTGTAGATGTCCGAAGGAATATAAACTCCCGCCAAGTGACCGATGTGGACTCCGCCGTTGGCGTAAGGCAGAGCCGATGTGATAAGGTATCTCATTTTGAATCTTTATTCTATATTTTTAATGTATGCGCGACGACGTTTGTGTTGTGTACGTTCGAAATTATCCCACTGATTTTGCATCGTCATATTGCTCTCTAATTCGGGATTACTCTCCGAGAATTTGGCTCCTACTTTCTGCATTCCACCGATCACTTCGTTCATAATGATGGCCGTGAGCCCCTTGTTTTGATATTCGGGATCGATGGCGATCAGCATCAAATCGACAATATGCACACGCGGCTTTTTGAGCTCTTAGTGTTGGTGAATCCACCAAAAAGTAAACATTCGCCCCTTCTATTTTTGGAGCGCGCGCGACAACGATGGCATCGAAATACCAAACCCAACGAGCTTCCCTTGGCTATCGGCAACCATCGAAATAAGTTCGATCCGCGCCATCGGCAGGTACATTTTCACATAATGCTCGATCTGACGATCGGTCAACGAACTGTATCCATACAGTTTAGCGTAGGCGCTGTTGATGAGTTCGAAGATCTTGCGACCCCAACCTTTGGACACCAATTCGTGGGCACTTTTGCAACGCACAACGGTCAAATTGTTTTTTTGCTCAACAATCCTAGCGAATTTCACAATCCTCTCGGGCGTGGGATATGGAACATTAAACTTAAATTCCACCCAATCTACGTCTTTGACAAAGCCCAACTGCTCCATATATTCAGAGTAATATGGGTAATTATATAGCGTTGCCATCGTGCCCAATTGGTCGTAGCCTTCGATGAGAATCCCCTCCTGGTCCATATCCGTAAAGCCAAGCGGGCCGTGCATATGGGTCATTCCGCGCGCAGCAATCCAAGTCTGAACGGCATCAAGCAAGAGACGTGCCACTTCGATGTCTTCGATAAAATCGAAAAAGCCAAAGCGCCCCTCTTGTTTGTTCCACGTCTTGTTGGCGCGATGGTTGATGATGGCGCAAATCCGCCCCACGATTTTCCCCTGCTCGTTGTAGGCCAGAAAACACTGTGAGTCACAAAATTCGGAAGCCGGATTACGACTAGGGGTGATTGTACCCAGCTCGTCTCTCACCAGAGCGGGAACAGCGTATGGATTATCTCGATAAAGATTTATTTTGAAAAGTACAAATTTTTTGAGATCTGCTCTCGATGATATCGGTAGAATTTTAATCATTGACCTTTAATATAGTTTTTTCATTGTACAAAGATATAAAAAAAATGATAGCGTACCAATATTTGATACACTATCATTTATGTATGCCTAATCGAAATCGATTCGGTCTATTTTTACACTGAACTCAGAATCTGTTTTAACTATTTAGCAGGAGTTGATTCTACTTCAGCTGGTTCCGAAATATCTTCGATCAACGTCATTTGTTGGATCAAGATTTGAGTCAAAGAATCAGATTTTGCTGTAACTTTTGCTTGAAGAGCTGTGTTAAGATCGGTGATCTTTTGAGCTTCGTCTTCTTTGGCTGCGCCATTGGCGGTAGTAGCTTCGGTGCAAGCGGTTGTCCAAGAATCAACGATTGTATTGATCGAAGAAGTTACCGTTACAGTGTCAAGATCTGCCATTGCAGTTTTTTGAGCAGTTTCGATTGTGGTGTAAGTTTTGCTAGGGCCACAAGCTACAAGCGTAAGAGTCGAAAGAGCAACGAGCGAAAGAATAATCTTTTTCATTTTTTTGTTGTTTGTTTGATTTTTGTGTTTTTATCGCTGCAAAGGTATGGACAATATTTGGATTTGCAAATATTTTTCACTTTTTTATTGTTTTATCAAAAAAAGATCATTATCTTTAGCTCGATACAAGGTACAATCCACAAAAAACCCACGATAATCGTTGATTATCGTGGGTTTTTTGTTGTAGCCTTCCTCTGTTTTTAAGCGCTCCTACTTGGCCGACAAGGTGATAATTGGCACTATCATCTCCTCCATCGACACCCCTCCGTGTTGAAAAGTATTCTGATAATACCTCACAAAATGGTTGTAATTATTGGGGTACACCAAAAAATCGCCACCCGTAGCGAAAATATAATTTGACGTTAGGTTGCTTTTGGGCAGCCCTATTTTCTCGGGATTATCGACCGTAAAAACATCTTTGGCCTTGAAATTCAGATTACGTCCACTCTTATATCGCAGATTTGTCGATGTTTCGCGATCGCCCACCACGCGAAGTGGCGTATCCACTCGCTTGGTGCCGTGATCGGAAGTGATGATGAGCGTGTGACCTTTGGCCGATAGGCGACGAATCAATTCCAACAATTCCGAATGTTCGAACCACGAACGCGTCAAAGAACGGAAAGCCGCCTCGTCGTCCGCCAATTCGCGAATAATTTCGGTCTCGGTGCGCGCGTGTGACAAAATATCCAAGAAATTATAGACGATCACCGAAAAATCGGCATTATACACTTTGTCCAGGTTTTCGAGCAATCGTTTGCCGGCCTCGGGGCGAACTAACTTCTCGAAAAACAGCTTCTCGCCCCTACCACTTTGGGCAAGCAATCGACGCAAAAACTCTTCCTCGTGAGCGTTTTTAGCTCCTTCATCCGAATCATTGAGCCACATCGCTGGCATCAACTTGCTGATAGATAGCGGAGTAAGCCCCGCGAACAGTGCATTACGCGCATATTGGGTGGCCGTAGGCAAGATGGCGCAATAAAAATCCTCTTTATCCACCCTGTAATGTGGAGTGATCAGATCGCGAACCATCAGCCACTGGTCGTAACGGAAATTATCGATCAACAAGAAAGTCACCTTTTTGCCCTCGCTAAAATGAGGAAAAACGCTGTTGCGCAACAGATTATGCGACAGCAAAGGTCTGTTTGAATGGTTTGCCTTGTCGTCGAACCAATCTTGGTAGCTTCGCTTGATGAACTTCGCAAATTCATCATCAGCCTCCGTTTTTTGGTACGACAGAATTTCGCTCACCGACGGGTCGCTCGACTCGGAAAGTTCCATATCCCAGCCCACGATTTTGCGGTAAATATGCACCCACTGTTCAAAATCGCCACCTTGCGAAATAGCTGCCGCGATCTGACCGAACTCGGTGCGATAGTCCGACGTAGATTGTTCGGTGACCAATTGTTCGCGGTGAACATTTTTTTTGATCGACAGCAACACCTGCGACGGATTGACTGGTTTGATCAGATAGTCAGCAATTTTGGAACCCACGGCGCGATTCATAATATTTTCCTCCTCGCTCTTGGTCACCATCACCACGGGCACCGTGGGGGCGATGTCCTTCAACACGGGGAGCGTTTCGAGCCCCGTCATCCCAGGCATCATTTCGTCCAGAATCACCAGATCGAAGCGTTCGGCGCGCACCATCTCCACCGCGTCGTAGCCGTTGTTGGCCGTGAACACCTCGTAGCCCTTGCCGCGCAAGAAAAGTATGTGTGGGCGCAAAAGCTCCACCTCGTCGTCAACCCAAAGTATCTTTACCATTTTTGTTATAATTTTACAACTCCTTATTCACCAATTATTGCCGCCAAACGATCTAGCGCCTCGCTCTGAGCGATATTCCGCTCCACCACTTTCCCGTCTTTGTAGAGAGTCACCAACCCCGGGCCCGCACCCACGTAGCCATAATCGGCATCCGCCATTTCGCCTGGTCCGTTGACTATGCAACCCATCACTGCAATTTTGAGCCCCGCTCTACCTTTAAAACGCTCTTTTATCGCTTTTGTTGTGCTCTGCAAATCATAGAGCGTGCGCCCGCAACCAGGACACGACACGATCTCGGTGGTCGAAATACGGGCGCGCGAAGCTTGGAGAATCGAAAATGCAGCTGGAATCTCAGCTTCGGGCTCTTCGGTGAGCGACACTCGGATCGTATCACCCAACCCATCGATGAGCAGCGCCCCGATGCCGACGGCCGACTTCATCCGCCCATCGTCGCCTTCGCCCGCCTCGGTCACACCCAAGTGGAGCGGAAAGCAGAGCCCCGCCGCGTCCATCATCTGGGCACCAAGTCGATACGCCTCAACCATAACCCGCACGTTGCTCGATTTGAAGGAGACCACGATCTGATCGAAATTTTCGCGACGCGCTATTTCTAGAAATTCGAGCGCGCTCTCCACCATCCCGAGCGGAGTATCGCCCCATTTTTCGACAGCCTCCGCCGCCAACGAACCGTGGTTGACCCCCACACGAATGGCAACCGAACGAGACTTACAGATATTGATCAGGTCAACAAACTTAGCTCGATCGCCCCAATTGCCAGGATTAATGCGCACTCCATCAGCATATTGAGCCACCGCAAGCGCCACTTCGGGATTGAAATGAACGTCCGCCACCAGCGGCACCGCGCAACCAGCCGCGCGCACACGGAGGGCAATCTCCTTGAAATTCTCGGCCTCGCGCCGTCCCTGGGTCGTCAGGCGCACCACTTCACCCCCCGCGGCGGCAATACGTAGGATTTGCGCCACCACACCATCCGTATCCATCGTTGCCACGGTGGTCATCGACTGCACCGAAATCGGCGCATCACCGCCAATGGTAAGCCCCGCAAGGCGCACTTCAACCGTTTTTCGTCTGTTCTGCATTGTTTCCTTTGATTAAATGTTTATACCTTCGAGATGGACTTTCGCGAAAGTCACCTATATTATATAGTGTCCACCGGCGATCGACCTTTTCAATCGTCTGGTCATCCATCGTAACGATGTTCGGAAAATCGCGCTGGGCGAGCGTTTTGCTCCGCGCATCAATGATTATTTCATCTGCGGTGAGTTTCACATCCCGATCGGGATCGGTGTTACCAAGGGCGATCCAAAGCCGCTCGTCATCGTTCAAAAGATCGACACCCGAATCGAAAATCGGACTAATCAGCCTCCGTGTCGCACGTTCGGATGTTGTGTCGATACACATTTTACCTCCGCGCCCCATCGTTTCGCCTGCGTGATCCAACACATCGGCCACGCCGCTGGTGAGCAACACTTCGCCACAGATCACCCACGGTTCGTCTCGCCACTGTTCCTTGAAACTGGCGATGCTCTGGGTGATGATGATATATTTACAAAAACTCATCTGCCCCGCACCCCACAGCGCGGCAGCCACCTTGAATCCCTGACCAACATAACTTTTCTTGATCTCCACCACCGCGGCGTTGTGTGCCACCCCCTGCCAAGGCATATAGAGACCCGTCACCTCGGGGGCGATGGTGAGTTTGATGGGTTCCAAGAAAATTTTCTCGGTAGCCAGCGCCAAATAACGATCCTCCATCGGCGGCACACCCACCAACGTGGCGGGATAGATCGCTCCGCGGCGATGGGTGATGCAAGTGACGTGAAAGAGCGGATAACGATCCTCCAGCGAGTAGAAACCAGTGTGATCACCAAAAGGCCCCTCCATAAATTTCTCTTCCGCGGGATCCACATAGCCCTCGATCACAAAATCGACATCCGAAGGCACCTCTAATTCATTGGTCAAACACCTCACCAAGCGCACCGGGCAACCACGCAAAAAACCAGCCAACAGATATTCATCCACCCCCTCGGGCAGGGGCGCGGTGGCGGCGTAGGTGTATGCTGGATCGCCGCCCAGACACACGGCCACCGGCATCCGCAATCCACGAGCAGCGTATTTATCGTAGTGACGCGCGCCTGTTTTATGCATTTGCCAGTGCATTCCGCTTGTCGTTTTGTCCACCACTTGCATTCGATACATACCCACATTGTGCGCCTTGGTGTCGGGGTCGATGGTGTGAACGAGTGGCAAAGTCACAAAACGCCCGCCATCGAGGGGCCACGTTCGGAGAATCGGCAAGCGCGTCAGATCGACCTCAGCCCCTAGCCACACCACTTGTTGACACTCTCCTCTTGAACTCAAATGACGCGGAAACCACCGCCGAGCGCGATTAAAAATTGGCAATAACTTCAACTTTCCCCACACGCCGTGAGACGGATTTTGGACAGCCGCCAGCATCTGGCCGATCGAACGACCGATCGCGTCCAAATCGTCAACCCCCAACGCAAGCGCCATCCGAGAGGCTGAACCCATCGAGTTGGCGAGCACCGCAAAGTCAGTCCCCGTGTCCTGGAAGAGCAAAGCACGCCCGCCGCCAGTGGTTTTACACTCACGATCAATGATTTCGCTCATCTCCAATTCGGGATCCACCCTGGTGGTGATTCGCACCAAATCGCCACGGTCTTCGAGCGCTGCGATATATTCTTTCAGATTTTTGTACATAATTCCGCTCAAATTTACTATTTTTGCGTGATATATAATAACTTTTTTTATGGAAGCGATCTATCTCTACAACACACTGACCCGCCGCAAAGAACTTTTCGAACCTATCAAGCCGCCTTTGGTGGGCTTATATGTCTGTGGACCTACCGTCTACGGCGAAGGGCACTTGGGGCACGCCAGGGCGGCGATCACTTTCGATCTGATGTTTCGTCTGTTGACAGCCGTCGGCTACAAGGTGCGCTATGTGCGTAACATAACTGACGTTGGCCACTTGGTGGGCGACGCGGACGGGGGCGAAGATAAAATCGCTCAGAAAGCAAAACTCGAAGAGTTGGAACCGATGGAAATCGCCCATTATTATACCGAGAAATATCACGATGCGATGCGAGCACTTGGCGTTCTGAGCCCCTCGATCGAGCCGCGCGCTTCGGGTCATATTATCGAGCAAATAGCCTTGGCCAAAAAAATTCTCGACAACGGATATGCCTATGTGAGCAACGGCTCGGTCTATTTCGATGTCGAGAAATATGCCGCTCATCACAATTACGGTCGCCTATCGGGGCGCAATATTGATGACATACTCACCGGCACACGCGATTTGGACGGTCAGAGCGAGAAACATTTTTCGGCCGATTTCGCCCTTTGGAAGAACGCCTCGGCAGAACATATTATGCGTTGGCCGTCGCCTTGGGGTGATGGTTTTCCTGGTTGGCACGCCGAATGTTCGGCGATGAGTGCCAAATATTTGGGCGAAACTTTCGACATTCACGGCGGGGGGATGGATCTGATGTTCCCACACCACGAATGCGAAATCGCACAATCGACTGCCGCCACTGGTCACAGCGCGGCACGATATTGGGTACACAACAATATGATCACCATCGGTGGGCAAAAAATGGGCAAATCGCTCGGGAATTTCATCACGCTCGATCAGTTTTTCACAGGCACTCACCCCCTGCTCTCCAAGGCCTATGCACCGATGGTGATTCGCTTTTTTATCCTGACGGCACACTATCGTTCGACGCTCGATTTTTCGGACGATGCGCTGCTGGCGGCCGAAAAAGGATTTCTCAGGCTCACCAAGGCGTGGCGAGTGCTGCGCGAAACAGCTTGCACTGAGCCAGTTGCGCTGGACTCAGAATTGAAAAACAAATGTCTTGCCGCCCTTTGCGACGATATGAATTCGCCCGTTGCACTATCGTATTTGTTCGATGAGGTGGGGCGAATTAATTCGCACGTTGACGGAAAAGCCAAACTCTCGGATGCAGAACTGACCGATCTACGCTCGGTTTTCGATCTGGTGATGGGCGAAATATTGGGTCTCGAAATTCCTGTGGTCGAAGGTAGCGGAACACTGGCAGGGGTGATGGATCTGGTGCTCGAAATGCGCGCCACGGCCAAGAACGAAAAAAATTGGGCGGTGAGCGATCTGATTCGCGATCGCCTCGCCACATCTGGCATCACGGTCAAAGACGGCAAAGAGGGCGCTACGTGGGAAATTAAAAATTAAATATCAATAATATGGAAGCACTTACAAAAACAAATTTCACTCTACCTAATCAGACCAATTTCTATCTGGGCAAGGTGCGCGATGTCTACACGGTGGGCGGCGACAAACTGGCGATGGTGGTCACAGATCGGATCTCGGCCTTCGACGTAGTTTTGCCTCGCGGAATACCTTATAAAGGCCAAGTACTGAACCAGATAGCTTCAAAATTTCTGGATGCCACATCTGACATTTGCCCCAATTGGAAAATCGCTAGTCCCGATCCGATGGTGACCGTTGGTCGCCGCTGCGAACCGTTTGCGGTCGAGATGATCGTGCGGGGCTACTTGACCGGTAGCGCCTATCGCGACTACAAGAGTGGCGTGCGCGAAATTTGCGGCGTGGCGATCCCCGACGGGATGCGTGAGCATCAACGTTTTGCGGATGGGCCGATACTCACTCCATCCACCAAGGCCGAAATCGGCGAGCACGACGAAAATATTTCGCGCGAGGCTATCCTCAGCCGTGGCATTGTGTCGAAGGAAGATTACGAACAACTCGAAAAATATTCGCTCGCACTCTTCGAGCGCGGCACTCAAATGGCTGCCGCCCAGGGGCTTATCTTGGTGGATACCAAGTATGAGTTTGGCAAAATTGACGGCGTGATCTACCTTATCGATGAGATTCACACCCCCGACTCGTCGCGTTATTTCTATTTGGAAGGCTACCAAGAACGTTTCGACAAGGGTGAAGATCAACGTCAGTTGTCGAAAGAGTTTGTTCGCGAATGGTTGATGGACAATGGGTTCCAAGGCAAAGCGGGGCAACAAGTGCCCGAAATGACAGACGAGATCGTGCAGTCGATTTCGGATCGTTACATCGAGCTTTACGAACGTATCACGGGTCAAAAATTCGAGAAATCTCCATCCAAGAATTTGGAAGAGCGAATCGAGAACAATATACTGAATCTTTTGGCGCGGCTCAATTAACGGCTCAATTAGGCTTAACTTTCGATTAAGTAAGCCACAAGCCACAAAAAAGAGGGGCTCGAGAAAATTCTCGAGCCCCTCTTTTATTTAGATCGGAGATCTATGATCGATTAGAAACCTGCAACAGGCACTGGTGCACCACCAGCAACGCGACCCCAACCTGGATTTTGGTAGATCGGCGATTTGTTAATGTCTGCTGTTCCATCAGGGCCTTTGATAGCCGTATCCTTGAAGTGATTAGGCTGAATTGGTCTGAGGTAGTGAGCCGAATGCCATCTACAACCCTCGAACAAGTTGTTATCTGGCTGACGGATAGACCAAGGTTGGAAGTAATCACTCTGTGTGTGTGAAGACATATTAGCTTTATCGCTAGAAGGGCCTTCGATGAAAGGAGTTTTTTGAGTTTTAGAATCAATGTATTTTTCATACATTTGACCTACGCCCGAACCATTTTTCCAAAGTCTCATCCCTTCGAATCGATAAGGAGTAGAGATTAGTTGGTCCATTGCACGCCAACGGATCAAGTCGTCCCAACGGAAACCTTCGGCGATAAATTCCGAGCGGCGTTCGCGACGGATATTGTAGAGTGTAGCGTCAACAAGTTTACCTGCTGTATAAGCACCCCAGTCACCTTTTTCTTTATCCATCACCGTGGCTGCGATCGTGGCGTTGAAGTCAGGATTCACATTAGCACGTGTACGGATAG
>JAVXIH010000053.1:0-12656 GCA_036648455.1 Mucinivorans sp. | reverse complement strand
CTTGGGGCTACGCGCCCCAACCCCGCGGGCGCACAGCGCCTCTTGATTGCTGGGTCTAACAAAAAATCACCGAGTCGCGCGACCGCCACGCGTCCCCTAAGCCCGTGCCTCACAAACCGCCTCGCGATTTACCTTCTTGATCAAACCACAAAGAACAGCGCCTGGCCCAAGCTCCGTGAAATCCGTCACACCATCCTTGAACATATTCTCAACAGTCTGTGTCCACCGCACTGGCGAAGTGAGCTGAGCTACTAAATTTTTCTTGATCTGTACCGGATCAACACAAGGCAAAGCATCTACATTTTGATAAACAGGGCAACGCGGAGCGACAATAGCAGCCGCCTGGATAGCTTTGGATAACTCCACACGGGCAGGCTCCATCAACGGCGAATGGAAAGCACCACCAACCGAAAGTTTCAAGGCACGCTTTGCCCCAGCCGCCGTCAAAGCCTCACAAGCCTTGTCGATGCCCGCAAAAGAACCCGAAATAACAAGCTGACCTGGACAGTTGTAATTAGCCGCCACAACCACTTCGTCGATAGCCGCACACGCATCTTCGACCACATTATCTGGCAAACCAATGATGGCTGCCATTGTCGATGGTTCAGCCTCACACGCCTTCTGCATCGCCATAGCACGCGCCGAAACCAAGCGCAAACCGTCTTCGAAAGAGAGCGCACCAGCGGCCACCAAAGCAGAAAATTCACCAAGCGAGTGACCTGCCACCATCGAAGGGGCGAAATCAGCACCCAACGAATTGGCCAAAATCACCGAGTGAAGGAAAATAGCGGGTTGAGTGACACGTGTCTGACGTAAATCTTCCGCCGTCCCATCGAACATAATGTCGGTGATGCGAAAACCGAGAATCTCGTTGGCGCGTTCGAACATGTCGTGTGCCGCAGCATTGGTGTCGTATAGTTCCTTGCCCATACCGACAAATTGTGCCCCTTGACCAGGGAAAACGTATGCTTTTTTCATTGTCATAGAATTATTATTGGTAATTAATCGGGGCAAAGGTAACGAAAATCTACGAAAATTTACTAAATTTGCCCGTTTGGTTATTTAACGTAATTTCAATCTATGAAGAATATTCTCGTCACCACAGCCGCCATCGTAGGTTCGCTCGCTTTGAACGCTCAAATCGTTCCCTACACAATTTCCGAAAATCAATTGCCACCAAGCACTGTCTTTACGACTTATCGTTCGGTGGATGCCGCGCGTGGAAATGTGAGTGAGAAATCGGAAAATTACACTTCGTTGAACGGCGAATGGCGGATGAAATTTGCGCAGTCGAGTGATCAAATTTCCAAAGCTGATATTGCTCGTCACAACAAATTAGATGGTTGGGCGACTATCGAATTGCCCAAAGCGTGGCAAATGGCGGGTGAAGGTACGGCGATCTATTCGGCCAAGGCTTATCCGTTTTTGAGTGCTGCGCCCAAGATTACGGACACCGATCTGGCGATCCAAAACTCTAAAACTGCAATTTTTGCACGTGATATGACTGTGCCTTTCGATTACTTGGACAAGGCTCTTTTTCTGACCATCGAAGGTTCATCGGCGCGCACAACACTATATATCAATGGCGAAAAGGTGGGTATGAGCACTTCGTCGCGTTCGGCGGCGCAGTTCAACATCACGAAGTTTGTCGAGCGTGGTTTGAATCGCGTGGTGTTGGTGGTGGATCAATACGCCAAAAGTTCGCTCTTGGAAGATCAGACCTCGTGGCGTTTGTCGGGCATCAATCGCGGTGTCTTTATGTTGGCACAACCCAAGATCCGAATGCGTGATTATTTGGTGAGCACAAGGCTCGACCCGACATATGAAAACGGATTGTTGGAAACCGCTTTGTTGGTGAAGTCCGAATTGTTGAACCCACACTTGGTGACTATCTATTATGGGCTCTACGATCGCCACGGCAAGGTGGTCAGTCAAGCCTCACGCGAGGTGACAATCGGAATGCGCGGCGAGGACACGGTGCGTTTCACGGCCACCATTATGGGAGTTGACAAATGGACGGCCGAGACTCCGTCGCTCTACACTCTGGTATATCGGATCAAACGCGAGGGACGATTCACCGAAAACATTGCTCGCAAAGTCGGTTTTCGTAGTGTCGAAATTGTGGGTAACGAGCTGTTGATCAATGGGGTGAAAGAGCAATTCAGGGGGGTCAATCTCGAAGAGTTCGATCCCAAAACGGGTAACGTTCTTTGTCCCGAGACAACGTTTGCCGAACTACTGAAAATCAAGCGTGCTGGCATTAACGCCATCCGCACGGGTGGCTATCCGTTGCCTGGTTTTGTGTATAATATGACCGATTCGCTGGGTTTTTATGTGGTGAGCACTGCCAATATTAACGCCCAAGGTATGTCGCAAGCCACGCGGCGCGGCGGGGCGTTGGCCAATGACCCCGCTTGGCGCGATATTTTTGTCGAGCGAGCTATCGCAACTTACGAGACTGGTAAAAACAACCCGTCTATCATCGCTTTCGCTTTGGGCGAGAGCGCTGGTAATGGTTACTGTATGTACCAAGCCTACCTAGCCATCAAGGCGCGAGACACTTCGCGTCCCGTTGTCTACGATGGCGCAAATGCCGAGTGGAACACCGATGTTGTGTGCCCACTATATCCATCGATCAAGGAGCTTGAAAAGATGAATCCCGAGCAACCTATTATTCCATCTCGCGTGGAGTTTGATCCCGCATATTGGCAGCTGAAAAACACGCAGGGGGCGTTTATTGATCGCCTGAATGCGCCATCGATTCAGGCCTCTGGGGTGAAGTTTGCTCAGCTGGCGGATGATTATAAATTGACCAACAAAACGAGTGGGGTAGTCAATATTTCGTCGGCTGGGGCTTCGATGGAGGCTGTCAGTAAGTTATTCGCTCCCATTCGTGTCGAAAAAGGAGATAAGGCTGGTGTGTATCGTATCCATAATATGATGAGTAACACTAATTTGTCGTATTTCCAGATTTCGTATCTATCGAAAAATATTATTGGCAAAGAGCAATGGATCACCCTGCCGGCCACCGAGTGCGCCCCGGGCAGTAGTGTCGAAGTTTCGTTGACGGGGAAAGCATCGAAAATTAAAATCGGAAATATTTATAATTCAGCATTATGATACGCAACATTTATCTAATCATTGTCCTCTTGATTTTGGGGATCACGCTCGTACCGGTCGGGTTTGTCCTTTGGGCTCTGGTCACTCCGTTCGATAAAAAAGGGGTTGTTATTTTTCAATACGCGCGCCTGTGGGCATTTTGTTTGATCCATATGAACCCTTTTTGGCGGGTAAAAATCACGGGTGTCGAGAATGTGGACATCACCCAGAGTTACGTTATGATGTCGAACCACCAAGGGATGTACGACATTCCGCTGCTTTATTACGTGCCGTTGCACTTCAAATGGGTGGCCAAGCGCGAAGTGTTGGGTATGCCGATCATCGGTTGGGTGTTGTGGATGCAACACGGAATTGCACTGCGCCGAGATGATCCAAATAGTGCCAAAAAGATGTTGCACAAAGGGGTGGAATTCCTTAAAGATGGTATTTCGGTGATGATTTTCCCCGAAGGTACACGCTCCAAAACGGGGCAAGTCAATAAGTTTCTGCCCGGTGCGTTTCTGATGGCAATCAAAGCCGAACGTCCCATTTTGCCAGTGGTGATCGAAGGATCGTTCGATTTGACGGTGACCAAAGTTCGCGGACACGTCTTTACGATCAAGATTCTACCTCCAATTTCGGTGGAAGAAGTTCGATCGACCAAGGCGAAGGATATGAGCGCCAAGCTCGAAAATTTGATTCGTGACCAGCACCGCGTCGTTGCGCCGCAATACTATCAAGGTGACCTCTAAAAATTGCTTTTTCGACATTCTCAATTCAAAATTTTCAATTTAAAATATGGCTCAAGACGAAGTAATTTACGACGAAAACAATATACGCACGCTCGAATGGAACAAGCATATCCGCCTGCGTCCAGGTATGTATATCGGCAAGTTGGGCGATGGGGCATTGCCCGATGACGGGATATATGTGTTGATCAAAGAAGTGATTGACAATTCGGTGGACGAATATGTGATGGGCTACGGCAAGACAATAGACATTAAGCTGAATGGTTCCGAGATTTCGGTGCGCGACTATGGGCGAGGCATTCCGCTCGGCAAGCTACTCGAAGCGGCTTCGGTGCTCAACACGGGAGCCAAATACGACAGCAAGGCCTTCAAAAAATCGGTTGGGCTCAATGGGGTTGGTATCAAGGCGGTCAACGCCCTGAGCTCCAAATTCATTGTGGCAGCCACCCGCGAGGGCGAACGCCGAACGATAGAATTTTCGGGTGGCGAAGTGGTGAGCGACACCAGCCAGAGCGGGCTCAGCGACCGTAACGGCACGATGGTGACCTTTGTGGCCGACGAGACGCTTTTTGGCGATTACAACTACAAGACCGAGTTCATCGAGGGGATGTTGCGCAACTACACCTACCTCAATACGGGGTTGACTATGCAGTTCAACGGCGAGAAATTTGTCAGTAAAAACGGATTGCTCGATTTGTTGAACGAGAATATAGGCCAAGAGGCGCTCTATCCGCCGATTCACCTTTCGGGCGAGGATATCGAGGTGGCTTTGACCCACGGCACAGGCTATGGCGAGAGTTATTACAGCTTTGTCAACGGTCAGCACACCACCCAAGGGGGGACTCATCAAGCCGCTTTTCGCGAGGCGGTGGTGAAGGTGATCCGCGATTTTTATAAAAAAGATTTCGATGCAGCTGACATTCGAGCCTCGATCTTGGCAGCCGTGTCGGTCAAGATCGAAGAGCCGGTCTTCGAATCGCAGACCAAGACCAAACTCGGATCCAAGGACACAACGCCCGAAGGTGGAGTATCGGTGCGCAGTTTTGTGTTCGACTTCCTCAAAGAGAGTTTGGACAATTATCTGCACAAACATCCAACGACGGCCGAAGTGCTGCTCAAAAAAATTCAAGAGGCCGAAAAAGAGCGTAAAGCGATAAGCGGGATTCAGAAAAAAGCACGCGAATTTGCCAAAAAGGCTTCGCTCCACAATCGAAAATTGCGCGATTGCCGCCTGCATATGGGCGACAAAAGCGATCGTGCCGACCATTCGATGATCTTTATCACCGAGGGTGATTCGGCCTCGGGTTCGATCACCAAGTCACGCGATGTGAATATTCAAGCCGTTTTCTCGTTGAAAGGTAAACCACTCAACACTTATGGCTTAACCAAAAAAGTGGTATACGAAAACGAAGAGTTTAACTTGCTGCAATCGGCGCTCAATATCGAGGAGGGGGTCGAAAACCTGCGTTACAACAAAGTAATCATCGCCACCGATGCCGATGTGGACGGGATGCACATTCGGCTGTTGATGCTTACTTTCTTCTTGCAATTTTTCCCCGATGTGGTGCGTGGAGGACACCTATACATATTGCAAACGCCGCTTTTCCGTGTGCGCAACAAGAAAGAGACGATCTATTGCTACTCGGATCCCGAACGCGAAAAGGCGATGAAAAAGCTCGGTGCCCAGAACGAGATCACACGATTCAAGGGCTTGGGTGAGATCTCGCCCGACGAATTTCGTGGCTTTATCGGCGAGCAGATCCGTTTGGAGCAAGTGCGCCTGAGCGGCTCAGACCCGCTGCACGATATGATGGAATTTTATATGGGCAAAAACACGATGGATCGCCAAGATTTTATAGTAGACAACCTGAGAATTATTGAATAGATGAACATTGAAGATATAGACACCACAGAGGAAATCGTGGACGAGGCACAAATAGTGGATCCGCTGGATGAGGATGATATAAATACCGCGCCACGACAGGTGACCGGTCGTGCTCACGAACGATATGGCAAACTCTTGGGCGAAGATAGTTTGAAGGCAGGGCGTATGACAACGATGTTTCGCGACTGGTTTTTGGACTACGCTTCGTATGTGATTTTGGAACGTGCCGTGCCGCACTTGGCCGATGGTTTGAAGCCCGTGCAAAGGCGAATCCTGCACGCGCTCAAAAAAATGGACGATGGTCGATACAATAAAGTGGCCAACGTTATCGGCTTCACAATGCAGTTTCACCCCCACGGCGATGCCTCGATTGGCGACGCGTTGGTGGGTCTGGGACAAAAGGAGCTACTCATCGATTGTCAAGGAAACTGGGGCAATGTGCTCACTGGCGATTCGGCCGCCGCACCACGATATATCGAGGCGCGGTTGTCTAAGTTTGCGCTCGATGTGGTTTTTAATCCTAAAACCACCGAGTGGACTCCATCTTATGACGGGCGTAACGAAGAACCGGTGACTCTGCCCGTCAAATTCCCGCTGCTACTGGCCCAAGGGGTCGAGGGGATTGCCGTGGGCTTGGCATCCAAAATTTTGCCTCATAACTTTGTGGAACTCATCCAGGCATCGATCAATTACCTCGAAGACGAACCCTATGAACTCTTCCCCGACTTCATAACTGGCGGTCTGATCGACGTGAGCCGCTACAATGATGGGATCCGCGGTGGGGTGGTCAAGGTGCGCGCCAAGATCACTAAGCAAGACCGTAAAACATTAGTTATCACCGAAATACCATTCGGAAAGACTACCTCTTCGCTCATCGAAACTATAATCAAAGCCAACGACAAGGGGAAAATCAAGATCCGCAAGGTGGACGACAACACGGCGCACGAGGTGGAAATAGTGGTGCATTTGTCGCCCGATGTGTCGCCCGACAAAACTATCGATGCGCTGTATGCTTTCACTGATTGCGAGGTTTCGATTTCGCCAAACGCGTGCGTGATCTACGATCAGAAGCCAGTTTTTATGTCGGTGAGCGATATGTTGGCTCATTCGGTGGACAAGACTAAATATTTGTTGGGGCGCGAACTCGAAATTCGTCTCGACGAATTGTCGGAAGATTGGCACGCCAGTTCGCTCGAAAAAATATTTATCGAGAACCGAATTTATAATTTGATCGAGCAATGCCAAACGTGGGAATCGGTGATCGAGACGATCGACCAAGGGCTCACACCGTTCAAAGCCTTGCTCCGCCGCGAAGTGTCGCGCGATGATATTATCAAGCTGACCGAAATTAAAATCAAGCGAATTTCGAAGTATGATGCCTTCCGATCAGACGAACATATATTAAACGTGGAGGCGGAAATGGAACAAGTTGAGCGAAATCTGGTATCGTTAACCAATTATACAATAGCATATTATAAAAACATACTCAAAAAATATGGCACTGGACACGAGCGCCGCACCGAAATCCGCAGCTTTGAACAGATCGAAGCCACCAAGGTTGCCGTTGCCAACGCAAAACTATATGTAGACCGCACGGAAGGCTTTTTTGGAATCGGAACTCAGATGAAAAGTGCTGAATTTGTGAGCGATTGTTCGGATATCGACGATGTGATTTTGATCGATAAAAGCGGGAAATATATAATCACCAAGGTGCCCGAAAAGGGATTTTTTGCCAAAGGCATTCTGCATTGCGCGGTTTTCAAACGCAACGACGATCGAACGATATACAATGTGATATACCGAGATGGCAAAAACGGGGCGATTATGGTCAAGCGTTGTGCAATTTCTGCCATCACTCGTGATCGCGAATACGAATTGACAAAAGGCACGCCGGGCAGCGAAATTCTCTATCTGAGCGTCAATCCCAACGGCGAGGCCGAGACTTTGCGCCTGCATTTCAAGCCGCGTCCAAGGCTCAAGAAACTTGTCGATGATTTTTCGTTCAGCGATATTTCGATCAAGGGGCGCGCCTCGGCAGGCAACCTTTTGACACGCTATGCGATCCATAAATTTGTGATGAAAGATCGTGGAATATCGACCCTCGCAGGGCAAAATATCTATTGGGATGCCGATATTCGCCGCCTGAATACCGATGAACGGGGGCGTTTGCTGGGCGAATTTGTGGGCGACGATCGGATCGTGGTTTTTACTCGTACAAACGATTATTACACAACTTCCTTCGACGTGCAACAACATTTCCCCGACGATGTGGTGGGGATCGAAAAGTTCGATCCGCGTAAAATTTATACGATTGTCTACTTTGATGCTGAACAGAAATTGCACTATATCAAGCGTTTCACCATCGAAGTGTCGGATAATAAACCGCAAGCGCTGCTGGATACAAAGAATGAGTTTGTGATCTCCACGTGCGAAAGATTCCCTTCCTTGGAGCTTGTCTATGGCGGGAGATACGCCGCTCGCCCTTCGGAAATGATTGATGTTGATGACTTTATCGGGGTTAAGAGCCATCGTGCACGCGGCAAACGGCTCTCGAATTTGGAGTTGCAAGAGATAATAGAACGTGAGCCGCTCGAAAAAGAAATTATTGAGCCCGAAGCGCCTAGTGATAATTTGCGAAACGTGGTCGAGGATATGGACGACGATGATCCGAAAGTAGAAATGCAAAATATCGAGCCACTGCCTGCGGGTACAAAAATCACGCAGGGAGAACTATTCTAAAAAAATGCTGGAAAGAAATTAAAACAGATTCTAAGCTATGAAAATATATCTGGTGGGCTTTATGGGCTCAGGGAAAAGCACGTTAGGGGCGGCGATGGCTCAAAAGCTGAACTATTCGTTTGTCGATCTGGATCACTATATCGTCGAGAAAGAGGGGCGAACTATTGCCGAGATTTTTGCAGATCCCGCCAAAGGGGAACGCTATTTCAGAGAGTGCGAAAAAAAATACCTAAGCCAAGCAAGCCAAGAAGCCGAAAATATTATCATCTCAACTGGCGGCGGCACGCCAACGGTGGGCGATAATATGAGCTATATGAAAACGATGGGAACGGTGGTGTATCTGAAAACTGACCCTGAATTGTTGTGCGAAAGGCTGCTCAAATCCAAAACCGTGCGCCCGTTGGTGCTAGGCAAATCGCCCGACGAATTGCTGGAATATATTAAAAATACGTTGGATGAGCGTGAACAATATTATACACAAGCTAATATTGCAATATCGAACGCTGGCCGCCAAGCCGATCGAGTGATAGAACTGATAAATTATAAATATTAATTACCAAAACCATTATCAACATTATGAAAAAGCATCTATTAATCCTGGCTCTGACTTTTGTTGGAACATTAGCTGCCCTGGCGGCTAAACCTGCCCAAACCGATTCAGTGTGGATCGAGAATAAAGAAGTCACCTATAAAAAGGGGGCGATTGATATACACATAAGCCTGCCGCAGCTCGATTCTAAAAGCGCGACAGAGAAAATTGTAACATCGGTTAATCAAGACGTAATAGACGTGTTGACAGCTAATTGCCCTGTGCCATACCCAACCAAAGTCGAAAATATAGCCGACCTGAGGCTTCACGTTGATGCCGTTGCCCAGGAGCTCAACAAGCGCAAGGAACCTAACGCCAAGGATCCAATACCATACCAGTTTTTTAGCTCTTGGTCGGCCTCTGGCAATAACCTTTTGCTATCTGTTTTGATGAAAACGTACGTCTTTAAGGGTGGCGCGCACGGGATGACCAGAGGAGTGTATCTGAATTATAATTCACAAACAGGAGAGCGTATAGATTTGCAATCTTACATTGCAGATACCGCCAAATTAATGGATATGGCCGCCGTCTATTTCTGTAAAGAGCGCCGTTTGCCTGCCGATGTAATGCAGCTTAACACTGGTCTTTTTATGCAATTATCCGATCTGCCGATGCCTAAACAATTGGGTTTTAACACCAAAGGATTGGTGCTGTATTACGATCAATACGAAATCGCACCCTATTCGAGCGGCGTGATCACAATCACCATCCCTTATAAAGAAATTGATCACGTGATGAGCAAAGAGATCTCTAAGGCGCAGCTAGTTAGTGGCGGAACGCGTGAATTTAACGCCAACACCAAACGAGTGAATACCGCTCTGTGGAAACGATAAAACGATAAGCGATTCAAGTGATACGTAAACCACTATTATATCTCGGATTTTTGTTTGTCGGCTTGGCTTTCGTAGGCGTCGTTACGCCGATGGTTCCAACCACTCCATTTTTATTGGTTGCCACGTGGTGTTTTATGCGTTCCGAGCCGCGTTACAAACATTGGCTCGTCACAAATCGTTACTTGGGCCCTTATATTAGTGGATATTTTGATGGCAAGGGACTTTCGCGCGGGCGCATTGCACGCACACTGATATTGCTTTGGGCTACACTGTCGCTCAGCGGTACGTTTTTCACCTCGTCGTGGATTGTACGCTCAGTGCTTTTTACGATCGGTGTTGGGGTGACAATCCATATTTTGGTACGTTTTTCGAAACCCCAAAAATAGCTATTTGCTGACCAATTTGTATATTTTATCTGAACGGCGCAATGGTTGCGCCGTTTTTATTGATACAATACTGCCTTTCGAGGCCCAATTGGCAGGCTGTTCATCAACAAAAATCGAAGGACAATCGAAATATTCGGCACCCGTGGTGGCTCCGAGAGCTACTAATTTTTCGCCCGCGGCAAGATCGTCAGCCTCCAAAAGTAGTTCGGCGACCGATTGCCGCGCGAAAAAATTTGTAACCTTACCCACATAAACCTTGCGTTCGGTGGCGCTCGAACCATAAGAAGTGCTCCATTCGCCCAAACGATGCCCCAAATAATATCCTCCCCAAAAACCGCGATTGAATACTTTTAATAGGTTGTTTTTCAGTTCATTAGCCAGCTCTTCGTTCCATTGTCCATCTTGGATTGCAAGGATGGCAGCGCGATAATTTTCGCCCACCGTACGCACATATTCGCCACCGCGAGCGCGTCCCTCGATTTTCAGAACGCCGACACCTGCATCAATCATTCGATCCAAAAAATCAATCGTGCAAAGATCCTTTGGCGACATAATATACTTGCTATCAACGAGTAATTCATTACCCGTCTCCACATCGCGCACTTGGTATTGGCGACGACAAATCTGACGACATTCGCCTCGATTGGCTGATTTATTGGCCTCGTGCAGACTTAGGTAGCACTTGCCCGAAACCGCCATACAAAGCGCGCCGTGGGCAAACATTTCGATCTGGATTAATTCGCCCGAAGGCCCTGTAATATGCTGATCGTCAATCGCATCAGCAATTGCACGCACGGCAGGTAGTTCCAATTCGCGAGCCAAAACCATTACATCAGCCCACGCAGAATAAAACTTAACTGTGGCTATGTTGCTGATATTAAGCTGAGTAGAGAGGTGGACGGAGATTCCGTGCGCGCGTGCTGCCACGATAGCCGCTTGGTCTGATACAATCACTGCGCTCACGCCAGCAGTGGCGGCAGCGTCGAGCACTTGATTCATATAATCTAAATCGCTATCATACAGTACTGTATTGATGGTCAAGTAACTTTTAAGACCTTTGGTTTGGCAAAATTCCACGATCCGCCCCAAGTCGGCGATCGAAAAATTGACCGACGACGCACTACGCATATTAAGCCCCTCGACCCCGAAATATATTGAATCCGCTCCGCCTTGAACGGCCGCGGTGAGCGATTCCCAAGAACCGACTGGCAGCATTAACTCTATTTTTTTCATAATTGGCACTCTCTTTGATAGTGCAAAGGTAGCGAAAATTCGTATCTTTGTCGAAATATAAAACACGATGGCAAGTTCAAACTTTGTAGATTACGTAAAAATATATGCTCGCAGCGGTGACGGTGGGGCAGGGGCATCGCACTTCCGACGCGAAAAATTCGTCGAGTTTGGTGGCCCAGATGGTGGTGATGGTGGTCGTGGCGGACACGTTATTTTGCGTGGTTCGGTGCAACACTGGACTCTGCTACACATTAAATACAACCGTCACTGGATGGCTGAAAATGGCGAGCGTGGTGGCGGATCGAAGCTCCACGGAGCCAATGGCAAGGACTTATATATAGATGTGCCGCTCGGAACGATTGCGCGCGAGGCCGAAACAGGCGAAATAGTGGCCGAAGTGACCGAAAATGGTCAAGAGGTGATTCTGTGCCCTGGTGGGCGCGGTGGGCTGGGTAACTGGCACTTTCGCACCCCGACCAACCAAGCGCCTCGATATGCCCAAGAGGGCGAAGCGTTGGTGGAGGGCTGGTTTGTGTTGGAGCTTAAAGTGCTGGCTGATGTTGGTCTGGTTGGCTTCCCTAATGCGGGCAAATCGACGCTGCTGAGCGTGGTGTCGGCTGCCAAACCAAAGATTGCCGACTATCCATTTACCACTCTCGAACCCAATCTGGGTATCGTTGGTGTGAGGATGGGGCAGTCGTTTGTGATGGCTGATATTCCAGGAATTATCGAAGGTGCAGCCGAGGGTAAAGGCATAGGTACTAGGTTCTTGAGGCATATCGAACGTAATTCGGTGCTGCTGTTTATGATAGCGGCCGACAGCGAAGACATACGCAAGGAATATGAGATTTTGCTCGATGAATTGCGGCGCTATAACCCGGAATTACTCGATAAAGGACGTATGCTCGCCATCACAAAATGTGATATGTTGGACGAGCAAATGATTAAAGAAATGGAGCCCTTGTTGCCAATGGATCTCAAACATATATTTATTTCTTCGGTTTCGGGGCTCAATATTCAAATCTTAAAAGACGAACTTTTTAAGATGGTACAATCATAAATTTTATTAAATTTGCATAGATAATAAGGTTATTATGGATAACGAATTGCTAAAAAGACTACTTGCGGAGAACTCCCGCATTA
>JAVXIH010000052.1:0-12840 GCA_036648455.1 Mucinivorans sp. | reverse complement strand
TTACATATTTATATGGCTTTTAAGGGGCGACTAGGTAAACTGCGGCTTTTCGACTTTGTCCGCCTTGAAAAATCTAATTTTTAGAAGTCCCCTATAGTGATAAGCGTGGGAAAGAGCCCCTATTTTTTCAACTCAGCCAACTTGTCGTTCAACACTTTAACAAAGTCCTTGGGGGTGCGGCTCGAACCAACAATACGCCCCAACTCTTTGCCTGTTTTATCCAGAATCAACATCGTGGGATAAGCCTTCACGCTGTACGTTTTTGCAACGTCCAACCCTTCGCCCTGTTCGGCATCGATTTTCAGACTGACAAAGTTCCCGTTCATCACCTTGCCCACCTCTTCGCTAGGGAAAATAGTGCTCGACATATATTTACAAGGACCACACCACGTGGTGTAGACATCAACAAAGACCAGTTTGTTCTCATTGCCCGCGGTTTTCAATCCATCAGCAAGCGATCCGTCTTCGAAGTTTGTGCCTTGGGCCGCAGCCACAAGACCACTTATGGCAAAAGCCAAAATTAACAGTAATTTTTTCATTGTTTTTGTTTTTTTGTTGTTGTTTTTCTAATTTCGTTCCACTCGGTTTCCGCAGCATTCACCTTAGGAGTGTAGCGTGCCGAATCCGCCAATAATGGGGGCGATTTCGGGCGAATGGTTATCTATTTTGCCTACCATTGCCTCGTATCTTTCGATATTTTCGTTCAGCGTGGTTTGCAGGCGTTTAGCGTGTTCAGGGGTTAGGATAATACGACTTTTGACTTGCGCTTTGGGCATACCTGGCATCAGACGTACAAAATCTATGACAAATTCTGATGTCGAGTGTGATATGATCGCCAAGTTGGCATAGGTTCCTTGGGCGATCTCATCGCTCATTTCTACATCAAGTTCGTTGTTGAAAGTTTCTGGCATTTTTTCTTGTTTAGTATGGGGTGCTTCCTAAAAATTAGCCTTTTCTCACTGTAAATGACGATTTTAGCGATCAGAAATCGAGCGAGGAAAAAGCAATTTTCACAAGTCACTAGCTACAAAAGTAATAATCTATGGTTGAATAACGCAAAAAGTATGCAAGATCTTATCAACAAACTATTATTTTTTTGACTATTTGAAGGTGACTTCTAAAAATTAGATTTTTCAAGGCCTACTTTGGGCGATAAACCGGAGCGTACATTAAGTACGTGAGGATTTATCGATCCGAAGTAGAACGCAGAAAAAGCAATTTTGAGAAGTTACCTAAAAAGTTTGACCACATCACTGGCATTGACAACCAACACGAGCCCTAAAATAAGGACAAAACCGATATATTGAGCCACTTCCATAAACTTCTGTGATGGTGCGCGACGGGTGATCATTTCGTAGACAATAAAGAGCAGGTGCCCGCCGTCAAGCCCCGGAATTGGCATAATATTCAACACGGCAAGCATAATGGACAGCAGCGCTGTGATACTCCAAAAAGAGTACCAATTCCACGTGTCGGGGAAAATTTTGCCCATCGCAATAAATCCTCCCACACCTTTGTAGGCTTCGGTCTCGGGCGAGAAAATCAGCCCCAGTTGATCGAAATAGCTCGACACTTGTTCCACCGCCTTCTCGGCTCCGCGCGGAATGGCTTCCAGAATAGAGTATTTATTAACGGTCACCGGATAGATGTTGTTGCTCGCGATCAGCACACCGATCCGACCAGCCGTATCCACGGCCACGCGGCGATCAACAACCTGACCCGCACGAACAAAACTCACGTCGATCGAATCGCCCTTGTGCTCGGCAAATTGAGCTCGAAATTCATCGGCAAAGTAGAACGGTTTGCCGTTGACAGCCGTCAACGAATCGCCAGGCATAAAGCCGTTTGCCGTTGTGTCGGCCACGATAAAAGGATAGCGCAAACCAATAAATGGCATTTTCTGGTTGGCTAGCAACTTCGCCACATCGGATTCTGAGACGTGGAGCATAATCTGTTGACCATCACGATCGACAAGCACATCCCTCTTGGGTGAGAGCAAAATCGACATAGCCACCTCGCGTGAATTTTCGATCTTTTCGCCACCCACCGAGATCACCCGATCGCCAGTCTGGAAACCGATTGCTTGGGCTGGAACCGAAAATTCGAAACCGTGTTTCACATCGTCTGTCTTGATGTATTGTTCGCCCCACGCAAAGGCCATCCCCACATAAATGGCAAAGGCAAGCACTAAATTCATAAACACCCCAGCCACAATGATCATCAAGCGTTGGTAGGCGGGCTTGGCGCGAAACTCCCAAGGTTTCATCGGCTCGGCCAACTGATCTTTGTCCATCGATTCGTCGACCATACCCGAAATTTTGACGTAGCCCCCCAACGGAATCCAACCGATACCGTATTCGGTGTCGCCTATTTTTTTCTTGAAAAGTGAAAATTTCCAATCGAAAAAGAGGTAGAATTTCTCGACACGACATTTGAAAATCCGTGCGAAAATATAGTGCCCAAATTCGTGAATAATCACTAGAAGTGATAGGCTGGCAAGTAGTTGAAGAATTTTTATTAGCATCGTTTGTTTAGTTTAACTAATTAGTTTTGAGGTTACTCGGCGCACCGCATCATCGACAGAATAGAGTGTTTCGATTGTCTGGATAGGTTGATTGACAATTTGTTGCATCGCTCGATCGATGGTAACGAAAATATCGGTGTAGCTAATTCTTTTGTTCAGAAAAGCCTCTACCGCTACTTCGCCCGCCGCGTTGAGTGCGCACGGCATCACCCCGCCCAAATTCAAGCAATCATAGGCCAATCTCAGGCACGGATAACGCTCCATATCGGGTTCGATAAACGACAGGCTGCCGATGGCAAATGGATCGAAGAATTTCGCTCCCCCAATATTGGTTCGGTGCGGGAAGGTGAGCGCATATTGGATCGGTCCGCGCATATCGGGCACCGACATCTGTGCTTTGATGGCCGAATCGTCGAACTCCACCATCGAGTGAATGATACTCTCGGGGTGGATCACAACTTGAATTTGTGAGGCTTTGAGCGAAAATAGGCGTGCCGCTTCGATCACTTCGAAGCCTTTGTTGAGCATCGTTGCCGAATCGACCGTAATGCGCCGCCCCATAGCCCACGTGGGGTGAGCGAGCACTTGATCGACGGTCACCGAGGCGAGATCTTCGAGCGCCACTTGCCTCAAAGATCCACCCGAGGCGGTGAGCAAAATTCGTCGTGCGGGACTCGCTTCGCCAACCAAACATTGGAAAATGGCTGAGTGTTCCGAGTCGACGGGAATGATTGGCGCTGAATGATCCTTGGATAGTTTCATCAGCAACTCGCCGCCCGCCACCAAACTCTCTTTGTTGGCCAGCGCCAGGCGTTTGCCAGCTTTGAGAGCGGCAACAGTGGGAGCTAAGGCCGCAAAGCCTACGATGCCCATCACCACAATCCCCAGAGACGAACGGCTCACTATCTGCTCGATCGCCGCCGACCCAGCCCACACCTTGACATTGGTATTGGCAAGGGCGGCCTTCAAGTCAGCGTAATGGCTTTCGTTGGCAATGATAACGGTGTCAACATTAAATTCGCGTGCATCGGCAGCCAATTGTTGCCAATTTTGACCAGCCGTCAAGACTTCTATTTCAAAAAGATCACGGTGCGAACGTACCACATCGAGCGTTTGCCGCCCGATCGAACCAGTCGAACCTAATACTGCTATCTGGATCATATTTTACTGCCGTTTTTATAGATTCCATAGACCGAAAATTCTTCGGTATGGCGCGCAATGAGTGCTGAGGCTGCCTCGAAAGAGTCGAAATCCGAAAACTCGACATCCAAATGAAAATTATATCGAAATGGATCTTCGGGTATCGGATACGACTGCAACTTACTCATATTCAAGTCATAGAGCTCGATTATGCGCAGAATTTTCCCAAGCGACCCCCTAGCGTGCGGCACTTTGAAAAACATCGATGCTTTGTTGGGCTCGACGACATCGAAATCGGTTCGATCGGCCAAAGTCACCATCAAAAAACGAGTATAATTATTCTGGATCGTGTTGATTCCACGAGCCAAAATATTCAATCCATAGAGGGTGGCCGCGGCGTGAGAGGCAATGGCCGCCGTGGTGAGTAGTTGCTTTTGTTGGACCTCACTGGCGCTGAATGCGGTGTCTTCGCTCTGGATACGTCGCCACGCGGGGTGAGTGTCCAGGTACGTTTCGCACTGCAAGAGAGCGATCGGGTGGCTGCTCACCGTGTCGATGGCCTCGATTTGGACACCCGGCAGCGCCATCAAACATTGTTCGATCTGCAAATAATATTCACCCACTACTTTGAGCCGGTGATTCTGCAAAATATTATAGTTGGGCAGGATTGACCCAGCGATCGAATTTTCGATCGCCATCACTGCCACATCTGTGGTTTTGTCCAACAGAGAATGAGCCTCGCCAACGAAGGTATCAAGGCACACGATCTGATGATCGAGACCAAAATATTGTTCGGCCACCGCATAGTGGAATGAACCTTGACGGCCTTGGATTGCGATTTTCATACTCGGCTTAGATACTTAGATATTGTTGATATTTTTTGTAAACATTGTTGGCGAATTGCACCGTTTCTTTGTGTGTGCCTTCGCGCGTTATATATTGGCTTAGGGTTGCAAAACTGTTGTATGCAGCTCCCTCTTGGGCGGCTTCTTTTCTGACTCGTATCATAAATCCAGGTCCTGCGTTGTAGGCGGCTAGGATCACTTTGAATTTATCGGATTGAGGCATCGAGGCCGGAAAGCGGAAAGTCCCTTCGATGGTGTGTAATAATTTGAGAGCAATCTCGACCGAAACCTGTGGGTCATACAGTTTGTCGGTGTCGTAGCCCAACTGGCGGGCTGTACGTGGCATTATCTGCATCAGTCCAACAGCGCCGCGATTGGAACGGGCATCGTGTTGGAAACGCGATTCGTGGAAGGCGATTGCCGATAGCAATTGCCAATCGAAGTGCGAGCTGTCGGCGATGGAACGCATTATCACGTCATAGGAACTGATCGATTCCACTTCTGCCGTGCGTTCGGTGCGCGCCCAAGCGCCAGTTGTTTGCTCAGAACAGCTGATCATCAGCAGTTCCGGAAAAATAAAAATAGATAAGGTTGCAATTTTTTTGAAATTCATCTGTGATTTCTTTCCTCGGGCGAGCCTGAGATCAACTGCTTCTCTTGTAACCACGTTTTACACTTTGTTTCGTTCAGTTTGTTCTTTTCAAGTGTTCTTTTCAAAATGAGTGAGGTTTTGTGCGAATTTATTTTTTTGGAACGGAGCGTACATCAAGTACGTGAGTACCGAAAAAATAAATTCGTGCGAAACATCGCTCGTTTTCAAAAGAACAGAACTAGTCGTAGAACGACCAACTGAATTTCAACTTGAACATCATTCGATTCTGAGGTTGATGAAGTATCATAAAATAATCCCTCGTGCCGAATAGATTTTCGTTGAAGTGTTGTAGTTTGACCAATATTCTCATTCTCTTCCATTTGGCTGCCACGAAGGCATCCAGGTATGGATAACCGCCAATTTCTTTTTCGTTTTGGTTATAAAACTGCCCGATGGCGGGGTTATAGCCCATAGCGTAGTACTTGGTTTGGTAGCGACCGTCGATACCTACTTGCAGATTCAGGACGTTTTTAACCACGTCAAAATCATAGAAGTAGCTCACATAAGCCGAGATCATAGGAACAGGTGCAACCACTCGTGAAGAGCTTAGTTGAAATAGTACCCTGTGGTTGAAGTGAAATCCACCTGCGCGGAAATCCTTCTGAAGATAAACGCCCAGTACGTTAAGCGGATCTTTCGCTTGTGCAGGTCGCGCCAGGCTATCAAAATAGATTTTGCCTTGCGTCACCTGATAATCGCCCGCTAGGTATAGACCTATCGAGGGGATCGAAAACTTAGCCGATACTGAGAAAGCACTCTCTTTGGTAAAAGAGTTTCGCCACGCAAAGTGGTTGGAGAAGTAACTTTGAACCCAATAATCGGGTTCAGTGAGCGTGAATTTAACATTTCCTTCAAGGCTAATAGCCTTATCTTTTTTGGTGAAGGCCGACAATTTAATGCGCCCTTGGGCCATCAAATCGCCCGCGCGATAACCTATCACATCGAGTGAAGCGTCGGCACCCCATTCGAGATATTTCTTGACTCGTCCTTCAATTGCGCCATATACGTACGTTGAATTTCGGGTCTGTTTGCCGCTTGGTCCGTATTGTTCAACGTATTTTTCGGGCACAAAGTTATAATAATCTACGGTACGATTACCAATTCCTGCCGAAATTAGCCCCAACGCCCCATCGCGATTATAGGGTTGAAGCTGCATAAAGAACTTAAAATCAATCTTTCTCTCGGATATTGAGTCGGCCGAAAAATCTTTATTAATAAAATAATTTTTATAGAGCACCGAATCGCCTTTGGCCGAGTATGATTTGCGTAGCTCGGTGAGTTCAAACTCTTGACCGACATAGATAGTAGGGATTTTCTGGATCGTGAGTTCTGTCTCTTTTTGTTGGCGCAGCGGGATGCCGTAGCTCTGAGTCCACCACACGGTATTGCTACGGTATGTGTTGTTGGCATCGTTGAGCCAGACGGCTACCTGATCCGAATTCATCAGCACGGTGTCGGTCACCTCGCGATCGTCTTTGATGCCGCCATTTTCGTTAATATTACCGTGGTTGTATATGTAGCCACCGTGGACGGCGTATCGTTTGCCAGTGTGGGCAACGGACATAGCAAAGTAACGATCCATTGTCTTCTGGTGCATATATAGACCCTTGGTACTGGCGGCGTTGTAGACCAAATTGACGGAAGTGGAGGGCGAAACGTTGTGCGAAATGATAAAGTGAAACATATTCTCTTCGTTGCGCACTTGCCCCGACATCGAGTAGGTCAGCCGCGAATAAGGCACCTTGGCGTTGTAGAAAATCACATCGCGCGGGCGCAATATGTAATCACTCCAAGGGCTGACGATCGAAAATTCGCGTGGCGTGTGGCGCGAGAAATAGTTCAGCGGCATTATTGCCCCACCCACATTACCCAGATTGGCCGACCCGATCCCATTATCGGTCTGCATATAAGAATAGTCTAGTTGGAACGTTCCGCTGAGCGTGGTGTCGACTGGCACACGGCGCAAGGAGTTATATTCGGGATTGATGCTCCACGCAAAGACACGGGTCATACGGGTCGAATCGTCGAAAAAAAACGATTCGAGAGGCTTACGCTCGCGTTTTTTCTTGGTCGTTGTGTCGGTGGCGTTTTTGTTGTCGGTCTTGTTGTAATCCACTGGCACACCCACGGGTGGAATATAATTATCGGCTGATCCAGGAGGCGGAAGCGGGCGCGTAGGTTGCTGGGCTACCCCAACGGCACAATGGACTGCAAAGAGGAAGAGCAGGGCTGAAGAAATATATGTTCTGAATCTTTTGTCCATTCGAGCCGGATAAACCGAGGCGCAAAGGTAGTGATTTTTTCTATACTTGTAAGAAATCTTTCCCTGGCTGCCCGATGGAACAAACGATAAGCGGAGCAAAAAAATTATTCAACAACGACGCGAGACTTCCGAAAATTAGATTTTTCAAGGCTTGCAAGGTCGATGAGCCGCAATTTACCCAACTGTGAATTAGGGTTTTAAGATCACAATTCAACGCTAAAAACAATTTTCAGGAGTCACCTTAGTCACGCGCCTTGACAATCCACCTCACTAGCGAGGTCACGATGTAGAGCGAAATAATGATCCAGGGCACCATATAAACATCGCTCGCCAAAACAATTACCAACACAACGGCAACGATGAACGAGTAACGTAACGCATTGTTTTTGAACGAGAAATCCGAGAATTTCAACGAAAACATCGGTATGTCGCACACCATCAGAGCCGCAAAAATAGCGCACAGAGTGACCGTAATCCAGATACAAGGCAGGTAGAGCGCCGTGAATTGAAACGAGATAAAAAAGAGCGCCATGGCTGGTGTTGGCAATCCGCGGAACTCGGTATGTTGCCGTTCGTCGATGTTGAATTTAGCCAGCCTAAGCGCTGCGCAGGGGATCAAAACGAGCGGCGCATAGGCCACCGCCCCCAGCGGCGCCATCAAGGAGTACATTATCAGGGCTGGCGCCACGCCGAAACTCACCAAGTCCGACAGCGAGTCCAGATCGGCCCCGATTGGCGAATAGGCCTTCAAGCCACGGGCCGCGAAACCGTCAAAAAAATCGAAGACCGCCGCCACAATTACTGCCCAAAAGGCGAATACAAAATTATTATCGAAGGCGAAAATAATAGCCATCGTGCCGCACATTAGGTTGCCCAAGGTGAGGGTATTTGGTATGAAACTGATGATTTTTTTCATTTTATTATTGCTGAGCTAAATTGGCTAAAAATGTCTATCTTTGTCATACAAAAGTAGTAAAATTATGGTAAAAGTATCGCCTTTGGCTCAAAATATCCCTGCTTCGCCCATCCGAAAGCTCGTGCCCTACGCCGAAAGCGCAGCCCGGCGAGGGGTGAAGGTATACCATCTTAATATAGGACAACCAGATATCAAAACTCCTCGGGCGGCGATGGAGGCGATCCGCGCCATCGACGACACGGTGATCGAATACACCCATTCGGCTGGTATTGAGTCTTATCGTCGGGCGTTGGCAGACTTTTACACTGCTCGTGGCTCGAAGGTCGATTATTCCAACATTATGGTGACCACCGGTGGATCGGAGGCTATCTTTTTTGGGCTGTCGGTGGCGTGCGGCTGCTCAGGCGAGGTGATCGTGCCCGAGCCCTACTACGCTAATTACAACGGCTTTGCGATGGAGGCCGGGGTGAAAATCGTGCCTGTCAGCTCGGTTATTGCCGATGGCTTTGCCTTGCCTTCGATCGAGCAATTCGAGCAGGCCATTACTCCCGCCACGCGTGCTATTTTTATTTGTAATCCCAACAATCCAACGGGTTACCTCTATTCTCGGTCAGAGATCGAGGCGCTACGCGATTTGGTTGTCAAACACAACCTATTCTTGTTGGCCGACGAAGTTTATAGCGATTTTTGTTATGATGGTCATCAACATTATTCGGTGCTCCAACTAGAAGGGGTCGATAATAATGTGATCGTTTTCGACTCGGTTTCCAAACGATATTCAATGTGCGGGGTGCGTGTGGGGGCTTTGCTCTCGCGCAATAAGGATGTGATTGATGCGGCTTTGCGGATGGGTCAAGCCAGGCTTTGTGCGCCATATTTGGGTCAGATTGCCGCCCAGGCTGCCACTTGCCTCACCCCGAAGAGCTATTTCGAGGCCGTGAAGGAAGAATATGTGGCGCGTCGTGATTTTATGATCGATGCTCTGAATCGTATGCCAGGGGTTACGGCACCTTGTCCGCGCGGTGCTTTTTATGCAACCGTCGGCTTGCCAGTCGACAATTCTGAACGTTTTGCGCAGTGGTTGCTCGAAGATTTCCAGTGGCACGGTGCCACGGTGATGGTGGCGCCGGCTGGTGGCTTCTATCACGATGCGAACACCTGTCCGCAGAACGAAGTGCGGCTGGCTTATGTCATTAATATCGAAGATCTTAGCGTGGCGATGGAGATTCTCGCTCACGCGCTCGAAGTTTATAATCAAAAGTGAAATATCCATCGATAGTACAGTACATTGATGCGATTAATGGTGGTCGCGATTTTTTCAATTCATTAGCCTCTGTGCGTCTATGCACCGATTCGGCTGGCGAACCGATCTATTGCAGCGGCAATTTTGGGGTAGTATTTTGTGTCACCATCGACGGGGTCAAACGGGCGTTGAAATGCTTCACTCGTGCTCAGAATGGTCGATCGCGCGCCTATGCGATGATCGAAAACGAACTTCCTCGGTCGCCTTATTTGATTGATTACAATTATCTTAACGACGAAATACTGGTTCCTATCGGCACTTTTGATGTATCATCTTACGAACTCATTAATATGGAGTGGGTCGATGGATGTACGCTGGGCGAGGCGGTGGTGGAGGCGGCCAAGGCTGGCGATCGAAAATCTCTGTCCAGGCTTAGTCATCGCTTCGACACGATGGCTCTCTGGCTGCTAGATTCGGGCTTTGCGCACGGCGATTTGAAATTCGAAAATATTTTGGTCACTTCCTCTGGCGATCTTCGTTTGGTGGATTATGATGGGATCTACCTGCCCTCGATGGCGGGCGAAGTGCAGCGCGAAATTGGTTCTGTTGCCTATCAACATCCCCAGCGATCGGATATGGCATTTTCGCCCGCCGTAGATCACTATTCGATTGTTTTACTTAGCTTTACGCTGCGTGCTTTGGTGTACGAGCCTCAACTTTACGCTCTTTTTGGGCGTGAAGATGGAGCTATGCTTTTCGAACCAGCGGATCTCTTGGCGGGGCATTGTAAGGTATATGATTTTTTGGCTGCCTCCACCCTTGGCTCCACAGCCCTGTATGCGATGCTGGTGAGCCCTACGCCTGTGATCGATGGTTTGGCGGCGGCGCTTGCCGAACGTGTTGCGATCGATCCAAATCCTCAACTCACCCCATTCGAGAAAGATGGCCGCTGGGGGTTTTGCGACCTCTCGCAACGCGAAATTGCACCGATCTATGATCACGTCTTGCCTTTCAGCGAAGGGTTGGCTGCCGTCAACTTGGCTGGCAAGTGGGGCTATATTGACCTGCTGGGCCAAGTGGTGTGCCCATTTAAGCTAGACAATGCGTGGAGCTTTGCGGATGGTTTGGCGATGATTCTCTATCGAGGCAAATATGGATTTATAGATCACGATGGAAAGCGAGCGGTGGCGGCGCGGTATGATTTTGCGCGCAATTTTTCGTGTGGCCTTGCCGTCGTTGCCTTCAAGGGACGTTATGGCTATATCGATCGGCAGGGACGTTGGAAAATTCGCGCACAGTATGATTATGCCGAAAGTTTTCATCGCGGAGTAGCAAAAGTAGAGATCGAAGGTCAACAAATGGTGATAAGTCTCGAATAAAAACACTATTTTTGCAGCTTATTTAACAATGGTGGCTTCTAAAAATTTTTAGGGGGCCTCTAAAAATTGAATTTTTCAAGGCGGGCAAGGTCGCAAAACCGGAGCTTACTTGAAGTAAGTGAGGATTTTAAGATCCGAAGCCCAACGCCGAAAAAACGATTTTTAGAAGTCACCTTTAGAAGTCACCCAATGAAATTATGAAAAATTATATATTGATATTCATCGCCTCGATCCTTAGCACGATCCTTAGCGCGACAACCGCTATCGCCTCGCCGCCCACTCCGCGGTTGGTGGTTCAGATCACTGTGAGCGGTATGCGTTATGATTATTTGCTGCGTTTTGGGCATAATTTCACCGATCAAGGTTTCAAGCGGCTCACCACCCAAGGCGCTTTGTGCGAGCGGGCGATGATCGGTTACCTGAACACTTCCACCGCGCCAGGGCTGGCCACTATTGTCACGGGGGCTAACCCTTCGTCGCACGGAGTGATTGGTTCTCACTGGTTTAACTACACAACGAGCGAAAAGATCTCGCTTGTCGAAGATAAAAAAGTGCACACCATTGGTGCCGATGAATTGGATGCCCAGGTGTCGCCTCGGGCTATGATCGCCTCCACCACGGGCGATTGCATCAAGAGTTCTTCGCCTCGGTCGAAAGTGATTTCCATCGCCTTCGAACCTCTGTCGGCCGTTGTGGCGGGTGGCTTCGAAGCCGATGGTGCCTATTGGGTTTCTCCACGCGATGGCAAGTTGGTCTCATCGAGCTACTACACCGACAAATTGCCCGAATGGGTTGATAAATTCAATGCTCTGAACTTGGCCGAAAGTTATTCGTCTGCCAAATGGGAAGTCTCGCGCCCTGCAAGCTCTTATTTCAATATCTTACGCAGTGTGATTTCCGCTGATACTTCGGTTCTGAATTTCGACTTTCTGACCCGCAAAAAATACGAATACGAACGCCTTGCCGTGTCGCCTTTTGGCAATTCGCTCATCAAGGATTTCGCCACGCAGGCAGTTATTTATGAAAATTTGGGCAAAGACGCTTCGACTGATTTTCTGAGTGTGGTCTTTGATGGTCCACGGCAAGCGGGCGAAAAGTTCGGCACTTCGTCGATGGAGGTCGAGGATATATTCTATCGGCTCGATGCCGAGCTAGGTTCGTTTCTTGATTTTCTTGTCACCCAAGTGGGGCGCGAAAATTTGCTAGTCGTACTCACCTCCGATCACGGGCTTTGTAGCCCATACATCGAGACGGCACGTTCGGCGGGCGGGCGTTTCGATGTGTCGCAATTTTCGGTCTTAATCAACGGTTTCCTGGGCGCGCAACTTACGCAGCGTATAGCTCCCAGTCGACAAGCCGCCGCCGCCGAGGGCGATCAACGTTGGGTGCTCGATGTGATCAACAATCAAGTGTACCTGAATCGCAAACGAATATACCAAGCGGGGCTCGACCTGAGCGAAGTGCAACAGTTGGTTGCTGATTTTGCGATCCAGTTTCGCGGCGTAAGCGATGCCATCACGGCACGTAATTTGCAATCCGCCTACTTTGCCGGCGGCACACTCGGCAAGGCGCAAAACGGCTATTTCGCTCGCCATTCGGGCGACGTGACCATCAATCTACTGCCTGGTTGGAGTGTCAGTGATGGTGGTATTTCACAAGGTGGATCACAGTATATTTACGACACTCACGTGCCGATTATTTTCTTTGGCGGGGCGATTGCTCCCGACAATATATCACGTGAAGTGAGCCTAACGGACATCGCACCCACCATCGCGCATCTGGTTGGTGTCGCCCCGCCAAACGCAGCAACAGGAGTGCCGATACGCGAAATTTATATAAAGTGACTTCAGGTGACTTCTAAAAATCGTTTTTTCGGCG
>JAVXIH010000051.1:0-13065 GCA_036648455.1 Mucinivorans sp. | reverse complement strand
TTATGGTAACACTGGCAAAGAGTTACTCTTGACGTATACATTCACGTCGTGGAAGGCCGAGTTGCCCCAAATGTCGGTGTATGTCACCCTAAAGACTTGGAAGAGAACAGCTTCTGGATTTTCCCAAGAGATACCGTCGATCGAAGTTACGTTACCTGTTGCAGCGTCAATTTTCATAATTTGTTTGCCTGCCAAACCGCTTGGAAGCGCGCCTGAGGACTGAACAGTACCTTGTGCACTGAAAACGACACTCTTAATGGTTGTTTTGTCTAGTGTTTTATTGTTTAGTGCTTTTGGTGTGAAATTAGCTTTGTCGGCAATGGATACGCCACGGAGCACCATTGCGTTGTAGTTGCCGACGAATTTTTCATTCACTGCATCTACGCTTGCAAGATTCAAACGTGTGTATTGTACATACAGGGTGCTGTTTACGCTATGTACTTCGTTTGCTTGGGTGCATAGGATAACAACAGGGATCAATTGACCGGTGGCGAGTTTTACATTTGCCGTGATAGGTTTCTTGATAAAGAGTTCTGATTTCCAATCTTCGACTGCTGGTGCGCTAACGGCTGGATAAGGGTTGAAACGAATACCTTGTGCACCGTGGCGAGGATCGGTCAAATCATAGTCGTAAGCCAAAGGCGAAGCGTTAGGAGTTACATCCGATGCAGTTGAAATGTTTTTGGTCGATTCAATGTCGAACAAGTAATCTACCTTAACATCTGTCAGTACATTGGTTTCGTAAGTATCACTGCCAGCACCAATGAGTGAGTGGGCACCGTTGTAATAAATTTGGAATTTAGGAGCAACAACGTTGACAATGAATTTGACCTTAAATTCACGTACTTGTTTTAGTTCCGCCGCGCGTGCTTTTTTGGCTGTTGCGGTCACTGTCATCAGTACTTGGTACTGTCCTGGATCGATTGTAGGTAGCAATTTGTAAGAAACTGCGAAATTGTTAGCCAGATCAAACTTGGTTACGTTTGCCGTAATTTTGTTTGTCATTGGGGTTGTAGTCCAACTTGCGTTTTTGAACATTTGCAATTCTTGGTCCTTGATCACGAAATTCCATTCTGAGGTGTTGTATCCGTTGTTGTCAAAGACAACGTTCAAGGTTTTAGCCAATTGATAGTCAACCGTTGTGTTAGGCAACCAACGATCTCCGAAGTATTCTTGATGGATCACCGCGTCGGCAGGCACTTTGTGAACTGTGACCATAAAGCCTTTCTTGACAGTCACCGCAGGGATGGCAGGGATACCCTGAATTGCAGGTTGCCCGATCTCTGGTTTGGCAGGTGTTGTCGGTACAGCAGCACGACCAAAGTCAGCCACCGAAGCATCTACATTAACCTTGCGAACAGAAACACCAGTTGGCCATACGGTTGTATTGGTGGCTTCGATTGGGATGACGGTGAATTTGTATTTGTCGCCGTCAGGTGTCAAGTAACGTGTCAAAGGATTGATAGCGATAGGATTAGCTACCAGAGCGTAGTCAACAGTGTTGACATAACCTTGGTGGTATTGATTCAAACGAACCGAGTCGGTGTATGTTTCGTCGGTGAACATCACGATGTCATTGAGGGCGAGTACGTTTTCGGCTTTGATCGAAACGTATTTCTCGTTCATAATCACTGGTGTGCTTGAAATAATTTGTGTTTGATTGCCTTCAACATCTGTGCAATTCAAAACGATAAATATGGCTGCATCTTTCACAAAACCGTCAGCTGCATCTGTCCATTCGAGAGTCATTTTGTATTGACCTTTAATGGCTGCGTTTGGTTGCACGTCTTGGATTTTAATAAAGGCTGGCTTATTGCCATAAGCGCGCGAGAAACTCTTTTCGAAGTCAAGTTCGAAATTGTCTTTTGTGTAGACTTTGCTGTTGGCCGGATTGACAGCAATGTCCAATTCGACTGTACCGCCTTTGATCACATAATCCTTGTCGCGGATCACGGTGATACTGGTTGGATAGACAGCTGCCTTAGCTAGGCGATAGTCTTTGTTTTCGATGGTGAAGGTTACAGATTCTTCGGTCTCAACAATAGCGGTCACGATCTTGCCACCGTTGAAAGGGAAATTAGTTGTCACAGTGTTCAGCACCGTGTTGGTAAGCATATCGTACTCTTCGAAGGCTACAAAACCGTCTTTGTTCACCACTCGTGTCGAAGCGCCGTTAACTTTCACGCTTTTGCCGTCAACTTTTAGTTCGTATTTAACATTGTCGGAATCGATAGGTTTCGAACCTAGGTTCGATGCCCAATTTCCAGCATTGTTGACCCATATATATGGTGTCAGTCCGTCAGCGCCATTGGTTCCGTTAGTACCGTTGGTGCCATTGGTTCCGTTAGTACCATTATTAATGGCGATAGATGTCTTGTCCGAGAATGTGACTGTCCAGCCGCCAGGTGTGGTTGCCGATGGTTGGAGTGGGGTTACACCAGTGATCATTTTGCCACTTTTGACTGCCAGATCAAGTTGATGCACAGATTCTTCGAGTGTTGTAACACGGTCTTTAAGTTCATCGACCTGCCCTTTGAGGTTGTTGCTACAATTTGTCAAAGTTAGTGTAAAGAACACAACTACCAGAGGTAGCATTAACTTTAAAAATGAGTAGTGTTTTGTCTTCATAACGATTAAGTAAATTGGTTAATATATGTTAAAATGCTAGCTATTGGCTTGGCACAACAAAGATATATAATTTGTAAGGTGTTGGGTTTTGTCGGATGTACACGCGGTAAAAAGGTGGTGTCCATATGATAAAAATAAATATCAAAAGGTTTCAGTAAAACAATCGATATTTTGGTACTTCCGCTCTTGGTTATCTCGTTAGAAAAATGTACCTTTGTTTATATAATAAGATTTGTATGCTTGCTAACTTTTTTCGTCGCAACAAAAGCGTAATCACGATATTACTTGTGTCTTTGTTGTTATTTGTCGGTCATTATTGCCTTTATGTAATAAGTATGCCGATGTTTTGGTTTGTTAATTTGTTGACAAGCTCTGTGCTGGCTTCTGTCTGCCTGTGCGGAGTAGTTTTTCTGTTGTTTTATTCACGTCACATTCGTTCGAGCAAGGTGCTCGCCTTCGAGATGGGGCTATTTGCACTAGCTTCTATCGTCACTATTGTTGTGAATATGGTTGCTGGCGCTCAGGCCGAGAAGCCTCAGCTACTCTCGCCCGCCATTCTGATCTATGGCAACACCTATGCCTATATTTGCTTATTGTATCCAATTTCGCTTGTCCACCTTGGCAAAATCGGTATCAAGCGCTATATTCTCCTTTTTCTACCTGCCTTGGTATCGGGTGTCTTTTACTATGTGGTGATTTATGCTTTTCATCTTCCGATGACCGAAATTCATAGCTGGCAGGATCTTGTGTCGAATATTGGGCGATTTGATGTGTGGTTTCGCTTCACTATTTTCATCTATCCGGTTTGGATGTTGATCAAAATTTTTGGCTATCGGGCGAAATATCAAAAATGGTGTCAAGACAATTATTCCGACAGTGGATACATTGATTTGACTTGGATCGACAGCTATTTCTTAGCTTACTTCATCTTGCTGTGTTCCTACACCATTGTGATGCTAGGCTACAATCCCCAAAACTTAGTGATCCATAAGATTGGGTTTATATTGTTTTTTAGTTTTTGCATCTATGGTATTCTCCATCAAGCAACTCCACCCGGTGAAGTGGATCAAGGGAGTGAAGATGACCAACCGTTCGGCGCTACCCAACCTGACAATCAGAAAAATGAAATCAGTGGATATGGTAATTTGAGAATTAGTATTGTCAATGAGATAGATAAGTCGCGTTTTGAGGATAAGATACCTCAATATAAGGCGGTGCTCGAAGAGTGGATGGAGCGTGCCAAACCATACCAAAACAAAGATTTCAAACTCTTAGACGTGATGGATGTATTGCCGTTGAACCGGAGCTACTTGTCGCGTATGTTCAATGAAGGTTATGGCGAGACTTTTCTTGGTTTCGTGATGCGTTATCGCATCAACGATAGTGTTTCGTTGTTGATCAATCAGCCCGATATATCACTTGCCACCATCGCGGAACTTTGCGGATTCAGTTCGCCATCGGTCTTTGGTCGGGCCTTTCTCAAGGCCAAAGGTACGACACCAAAACAGTATCGCAGCCTGTACTGCCGTACAGACTGCGATGTTGCTTAGGGTGACTTCTGAAAATTGCTTTTTCAGCGTTCGACTGCGAAGGCCGTTTATTGCAATTCGCGATCGTCGGGTCCTAGTATCTTATAATCGATAATTCCGATCGAATCATTTGGGATCACCTTGATGGACGTGTGGTATTTGAGCGACCAACGTAGTCGCTTGGATATCAAGTCGCGACACAAAAAAGCTGCCACAAAGGGGTGTACGTGAACTTTGATGGGCGAGACCTTGTGCCCCTGCATTATATATGCAATCCGAGCTTCGATCTGTTCGTCCAACAGCAACGTTGGAGCCACTTGTCCTGTGCCTCGACACGTTGGACAACTTTCGCTGATCACGATTTTGGTTTCGGGGCGCACCCTCTGGCGAGTGATCTGCATCAAGCAGAACTTGGTCAGTGGCAGTATGTTATGCTTGGCTCTGTCTTTTGCCATTGCCTCTTTCATCGCCTCGTACACTTTGTTACGATTGGTGGCGATATGCAGGTCAATAAAGTCGATCACCACAATGCCGCCCATATCTTTGAGCCTCAATTGGCGCGCGATTTCGGGCACCGCATTCAGGTCACATTCCAACGCATTTTGTTCTTGATTTTCGTCAGCCTTGGCTCTTTTGCCCGAATTGACATCGATCACGTGGAGCGCTTCGGTGTGTTCCACAATCAGGTAAGCTCCGCGGCGGAAGGGCACCGTACGTCCAAACTGTTGTTTGATTTGCTTGGTGATTTCATATTCGTCGAAAATCGGAGTGTTGCCTTTGTAAAGTTTAACGATCTTTTCGGCATCGGGTTCGATCGCCGATATATATTCACGCACGGTGCGATAAATTTCGGGGTCATCGACACTGATTTTCGAGAAACTATCGTTGAGTAGATCGCGCAAAATAGTTGTTGTGCGACTATCCTCGCCCAAGAGAAGTTTAACCGGCTGTGCTGTTTGCAAAGTGTTGACCACTTCGCTCCATTTTTCAATCAGGCTTTTGATGTCAGCCTCAATATCTTCCTGAGTTTTACCTTCGGCAGCCGTGCGCACGATGGCACCGAAATTGCGAGGTAAAATTCCTTCAACGATCTTTTTCAGTCGTCGACGCTCTTCATTTGAGCGAATTTTCTGAGAAATATTCACCTTTGTCGATAGCGGCATCAATACTAGATGTCGGCCGGCTAGTGAAATTTCGCTTGTCAGGCGTGGGCCTTTGGTCGAGATTGGTTCCTTTGCGATTTGGACAATCAGCGAATCTCCTGTTGCCAGAAAAGTGTCGATTTTGCCCTCGCGGGGCAACGGAGGCGAGAGTTTCTCGCGCGAAATGTCTATTGGTCGGTTTCTCGTTCCGCTTGTTTTGCTGATCCGATGTAGGGTCGAGAATTGTGCTCCAAGATCTAGATAGTGAAGAAATGCGTCTTTTTCGTAACCAACGTCCACAAAAGCGGCGTTCAGACCGCTCATAACTTTACGCACCTTACCCAGATAAATGTCACCCACACTGAATCCTGCTGATCCTTTTTCCTGACTCAATTCGACAAGTTGCCCATCTTCGAGTAATGCGATTTCAATCTCGCTACCCTTAGAATGAATAACTAATTCTTTTGTCATATATTATTATGTGTTAATGGTGACTTCTGAAAATTGCTTTTTAGGCGTTGCCGCCTTGGGGAAATCTAATTTTCAGAAGCCCCCTAATATTCGAGCTACAATATTACATAGCTCTTTGATAGCAAAATAGACCCAAAAGAAACCTCACGCAAAGCTGTGGGCTTTTTAGGTCTATTCCAAAAATTCAATAACTTTTTTCGCTTGCTGCGCTATGATTATTACCATATATCTACCATAGATACGATATAGATACGATGGCATACGGCGCGCATTTCAAGGCTAAAAGCTACCTATTTCTTTTTATGGCGATTCTTACGTAGACGTTTCTTACGTTTGTGGGTTGCCATTTTATGCCCTTTTCTCTTCTTTCCGTTTGGCATTGACTTGATTTTTAGTGATTAATAAATATTATTTAAGGGACTATCCTTACTTTTGGTCTTTAATAGTTTCCTTAAATTCCTTAGCCGGTTTGAAGGCTGGAATGTTGTGTGCGGGAACTGTAACGGCAATGTTACGCGAGATGTTACGGGCGGTTTTTTCGGCTCTAGCTTTAAGGATAAAGCTACCGAAACCGCGCAGGTAGACGTTTTCGCCACTGATCATAGATTTCTTGATTTCTTCCATGAAGTTCTCGGCAACCTCCATGATTAGCACCTTCTCGATGCCTGTGTTTTTAGCAATTTGGCTAACAATTTCAGCTTTTGTCATAATAATTAATATAGATGTTTTTTGAAAAAACCTTACGTGTGTTTCTATTGTTTACACGTAACAGCCCCAAATACAAGGGTCTATCAGTGCAAAGTTAGGTAACTTTTTTGAATTACCTAACAATTTCTTTAATTTTTTTTGCAATTCTTTCCATTAACCATCTTGGGGTCGAAGTTGCACCACAAACGCCCACCGAATGAGCATCGATAATCCATTCGGGGAGTAGCTCATCGGCTCGCTCGACGAAGTGGGTGGCGGGGTTAGCCGCTCGACACACATCGTAAAGCACTGCACCATTGGAACTATCGCGTCCGCTGACGAAAATTATCACATCGAAGCGCGATGAAAAATCTGCTAAATGTGGGTTGCGATTCGACACCTGGCGACAAATCGTATCGTGAATGGTGACTGCCGAAGGGTCGATGGCGCGCGCCAAAATTTCGTTTTTCACCTCTTCGAATAATTCCAAACTCTCTGTTGTCTGTGAAAGTAAGGTCACCGCCCGCGTAAAATCAACGTGCACCAGATCATCCACACCTTCAACCACCACTGCGTCTTCGCCCACTTGCCCCGTGAGCCCCACAACTTCGCTATGTCCTTTTTTGCCCAGTATGACCACCGTTCCATTCACTTTTTGCATCGCCTCCCACGCCACGCGCACTCGCTTTTGGAGCGAAGCCACCACCGGGCACGTGGCATCCACCAGATCAAAACCACGCTCGCCCAAGAGGGCGTAGGTGGATGGCGGTTCACCGTGAGCGCGTACCAAAACTTTGCTCGCGGGTGATAACTGGCCCAGATCTTGGTGGGTGATGACCTCCAAGCCGCGCCTTTCGAGCCGTTCAACCTCCACCCGATTGTGCACAATCGGCCCCAGGCTATATGCCTTGTTTACCCCGTCGAGCAGCTCTTCGGCAGCGCTAATGGCGCGTACAACACCAAAACAAAAGCCCGATTGCTCACAAATCTCAACTTGCACTGCGTTAGTTTTGTTGCGTACACGGGTGTCGTCCAGCGTTTGCGGTTGTTTGTCGGCTGCAAACTCAATGTCTTGGAGCGGCAAATGACCGTCTATGGCAAAGCGTAAATAGGTGATGGCCAGCCCTTCATCCAAAAATCGTTTCTCGTAACTTGTCTGTATCGTGGTCACTGATTTGTCGAAATCGCGACTCGCACTATATATATCACTGCTGGAAACTTGTGCTTGGATTCCGTTTTGAGCGATCAAAGCCTTTGTGTATTCGTGTAGGTGAACGCTGTCGGTTTTGAGGTGAATCAAAGCGCCAGGAGCCAAAAACTGGGCGTAGCGATTGATAAACATAGCCGAAGTCAGCCGTTTTCGCGGTTTTTTGAGCTGCGGATCAGGAAAAGTAATCCAAATCTCGGACACCTCACCCTGGGCGAAGAACGAATCAATGACTTCGATGCGCGTGCGCAAAAAGGCGGCGTTGGCAATCCCCTCATCGTTGGCCGTTTTTGCCCCGCGCCACAAACGAGCCCCCTTGATGTCGATGCCGATAAAATTTTTATTCTTATCCGCTCGCGCCAGACCAATCGTATATTCGCCTCGTCCACAACCTATTTCAAGCACGATAGGGTTGTCGTTCTTGAAAAAATCACTTTTCCAGTGCCCTTTCATCGGATGATTTGAACCAAAAACCGTGCCATTCTCACTCTGAACCAAACATTTGAAGGTCAAATTTTCGGCAAATCGTCCCAATTTATTCTTCCCCATCTTTTATTTATTGCGTTTGAGTATCATTTGAGCATATTCTCTCAGGTGCTCTGTCGGTTGAGGGTCAAGGATGGCAAGGCATTCGATCGCCTGCTCATAATATTGTTCGATAGCTTGTTGTGCCGCGCGATCGACATCGTATTTGTCGTATATGGCCTTCACTTGGTCAAAATCGCGACTCTCGCGCAATATCGTGCTATCTGATTGGTTGTCGGATAGTTCGGAAGCTATGATTTTGAGAAACGTTTTCTTGCCTTCGGCAATATCGCCGCCTATTTTTTTGCCAAAAGTAGCCTCGTCGCCATATGTGTCCATTCGATCGTCTTGAATCTGGAAGGCCAAGCCCAGCAACTCGCCAAAGCGATGGAGCGCCATCTGTTCGAGCGGCGAAGCTCCACCCTCGATCGCCCCCATCACCAGCGCCGAAGCCATCAAGGAGGCTGTTTTGAGGCGGATCATCTCTAAGTATTGATCGCGCGTAACCACATCGCGCTTTTCGAAATCCATATCAAGTTGTTGCCCCTCGCATACTTCGATCGAAGATCGCGAAAAAACGGCAAACACATCGCCAAACAAATCGCTATCGCTGAGCAAAGTGTAGGCGAAAATCATCATCGCATCGCCCGACAAGATCGCCGTGTTGTCGCCCCACAGGGTGTGAACCGTGGCCCGCGAACGACGCATATTGGCTCGATCCATAATGTCGTCGTGTAGAAGTGTGAAATTGTGGAACACCTCGATGGCCATCGCCGGCGCTTTGGCGCGCATTGGCTGGCCGCAAAACATCTCGCACGCCAAAACGCAAAGCATTGGGCGCATACGTTTTCCACCGTCTTCCATAATATATCTTATGGGCGTGTATAGTCCTTCGGGGTCTGTTGGAAGGGGTAATTGCCCGATTTCGACCTCGATTAGCTGTGATAATTGATCAATAAATTTACTCATAACGATACAAAGATAATTATTTTTACCCATCCACTAACATCCTACCCGCCATTATAATTAGAAAATGGAAATAAAACGCACTTTTATTCTAAAAATGGCGATAAAATTTTGTAATAAGAAAAAAAAAATCTAAATTTGATAATTAATTGGCGCTAAAAGTAAACAATAATTGTCACTGTTATGAAACAACTTGCAGTCGGAATAGACATTGGTGGTACAAATTCTGTGTACGGCCTTGTGGATCGTGAAGGAAATATGTTTGGAGAGGGAGTGCTCCCAACTCGAAAATATCCTGATTTTGATCAATATCTCGAAGAACTTTATCTTGGCATCCAAGATATGCTCAAAAAACTAGATTTTGAGTACGAATTGTTGGGCATCGGCATCGGTGCGCCAAATGGTAATTATTATAATGGCACGATCGAGTATGCTGCCAATTTGATTTGGACTGGCGTGATTCCTTTTGTCGAGAAATTCAAAAAATATTATCCATCTATCCCCATTATTATCACCAACGATGCCAACGCGGCCGCCATTGGTGAGATGATATATGGTGCGGCGCGTGGGATGAAAGATTTTATCGTTGTCACGCTTGGCACTGGCTTGGGCAGTGGTTTTGTGTCCAACGGGCAATTGGTGTATGGTCACGACAGTTTTGCTGGTGAGTTGGGTCACGTGATCGTGCAACGCACTGGTCGTCAATGCGGTTGTGGGCGTAAGGGTTGCTTGGAGACCTATGTCTCGGCCACAGGGATCAAGCGTACAGCCTTCAAACTTTTGGCCGATCACTTGGAGGACAGCGAGTTCCGCAATATAACATATAATGATTTGACGGCCGAAATGATCACCAAGGCCGCGCTGAACGGGGATCCGTTGGCCATCGAGGCGTATGAATATACGGGTCAGATGTTGGGTCAGGCTTTGGCCGATGCGGTGACCATTACTTCGCCCGAGGCGATTATTTTGTTTGGAGGTTTGGCTAAGGCTGGCAAGTATATTTTCGAGCCAACCAAGCGTGCGATGGAGGCGAATATCTTACGTAATTTCCAGAACAAGGTCAAGATTTTGCCCTCAGGGATCGATGGTCGTAATGCGGCAGTGCTAGGCGCTTCGGCGTTGATATGGCAGCAGAAAGAGGCTAAAAAGAATTAAAAAAGAATTAAAGGTGACTTCTCGAAGTCGCTTTTGCGGCGCTGTGCTTCGGATCGAAAAGTCCTCATTTGCAGCTGAGTAAACTGCGATTTTTCGACCTTATTCACTTCGAAAACATCTTCTATAAAAAAAGCTAGGAGTAGTTCATAAAAACTACTCCTAGCTTTTTTTTTGGACTCAATCTTTGCGTGCTCCGCGTGGCGGACGTGAGAGCCGAATCAAAAAATCACTAACGCACGGCTATCGTCTCGATCTCAACCATCGCCCCAAGAGGCAAACGGACTACTTCATACGCCACACGCGCAGGATATGGCTCGCCGTAAAATTCACCATAAACAGCATTCATCGCCGCAAAATCATCCAGATTGTCGAGCAAGACAGTCGATTTCACTACATCACCACGCGAAAAACCAGCCTCACGCAAAATAGCGTCGGTGTTGGCCAGCGATTGTTTGGTCTGCGCCTGGATCCCCACCGCCATTTTGCCTGTCGAAGGGTCGATGGGCAACTGACCCGAAACGTAAAGAGTGTCGCCCGAGAGCACGGCTTGTGAATAAGGCCCCACGGCGGCAGGAGCAAATGAACTACTAATAATTTTTTTCATAACTTTTTTGTTTTACCTTTGTAGGTGCAAATTTACGCAATAACTATGAAAAAACCAATATTTTCTACCTTCGCCATTCTACTGACCGCTATGTTTTTTACTTCGTGCTGCACCCCGTGTACCCAATCTTCGCCCAAGATCGAAGACCTGGAAAGCGCCACGTGGACGATGATAGAAATGAACAATAATCCGATCGAAAATTCGCCCATCACGATCCATTTCAACCCAAACGACAAGATGCTGAACGGTACGGCACCGTGCAATAACTTTTTCGCCAGCTACCACCTGCTCTATCCCAAAAAGGGGGAACGCCAGAATATCGAATTTCTGAATTGCGGTGCGACTATGAAATTCTGCCCCGATATGGAGTTGGAACAGACTTTCACCCGTCTGCTACCGACAATCAAACAGGTCAAAATCGAAGGGGAACATCTTGTTATGATCAACGCAGGAGACAGTTTGATGGCTGTCTTTGTGCGCGCAAAATTATAGAATGATGTCACGAAAGTTGGCTCAGCTGATTGATTTTCTCTATTTCCCATTCCTAGCGCGTTTCGTCCCCAGGGACACGTTTCGTTATGCGGCAGTGGGCGGGATAAACCTGGTGTTAAACTCATTGGTTTACGCCTTTTCGTTTCACATTTTATTACAAAAAGCAGACACGCACATCATTGGGCCGATAGTTATTTCGGCTCCAATTATGTCGTTTCTGATTGCTTTTGCCATCACTTTCGCCACTGGGTTTTGGCTCACTCGCACGGTTGCCTTTGGCGGATCGCGTTTGAAGGGTCACATACAGCTTTTCAGATATTGTCAGGTTGTAACTTTCAATTTGTTTGTGAATTATTTTGGGGTCAAATTATTTGTTGAGATATGCAATTTTTACCCAACTTTATCTAATTTGACGATCCAGATTATCACGGTAGGAATCAGCTACTTGGCATCGAAATACTACACATTTCGCAAATAGCTGCGCCCACGCTGCCTCAAAGGGGGCTTTTCGATCCGAAATCCAACGCCGAAAAAGCAATTTTTAAAACTCCAAGCCTAATTCTGTAGACACCTGACGCATATCAGCCTCGATCGATGGGAGCAAAACAATTCCTTCACGCATTATCCGTTCACTCTTCTCGCGTTCTACATCCCCCGGAACCATCACCCGATCGTGACCCTCTATGGGAACTGCTGCCCGGAAAGTCTCGATCCACTGATCCATCGAAGCCTTGAACTCAGTGGCTGGACGAAATGCATCAACACGCATCGCTCCAAAGAAATGGCCCAAACCCTGGCCAACACTCTCCTTCTTGAGCGGCAAATACGCCACCTGAGGAGGCACGAAAGGCCCGAAATTAGCTCCCGAAAAAACGGCCGAGAATATATCAATCAACGCACCCATACAATAGCCTTTGTGCGAACCGTGCTCGTAATCACCCCCAAGAGGCACAATGGCTCCCCCCTGCATCAATATATCAGGATCGGTCGATGGTGCGCCAGTCTTGTCCTGCACATAACCTAGCGGTGCGCGCTCGCCTTTTTTACCCATAATGGCCAGTTTGCCGCGCGCGATAGGCGTGGTGGCGAAATCGGCAACAAACGGCGGCTGGTTGAGCGCTGGAATCGCAACGGCCAATGGATTGGTGCCCAACAGACGGCTAACGGAAAAAGTAGGAGCCACCAACGGATTGGCGTTCGTCATAGCGATGCCGATCATATCGTGTTTCAAAGCCATCTCGGCATAAAAACCAGCGATACCAAAGTGGTTGGAATTTTTGACAGCCACCCAACCCGTGCCCGCATTTTGCGCCTTTTCGATCGCCACATTCATCGCAAAGTGAGCCGCCACAATACCAATCGCCCCGTCACCGTCAACGGTAGCCGTCGATGGAGTTTCGTATATCACCCGTGGCTCTGGATTGACATTGATCCGCCCCGCGCGCCATAGTTCGTAAATATCCTTCACGCGAATCATTCCGTGAGAACTGAGTCCGTGCAATTCGCCCGCCAGCAGAACTTCGGTAATCGTTTTGGCATCCTTTTCGGGGCAGCCCATCTTTGAGAAAATGGCGAAGCATTTAGCTTCTAGCTCTTTGTATGTATACATTATTATATGATTTATGGTGACTTCTAAAAATTGCTTTTTTCAGAAGTCAC
>JAVXIH010000050.1:0-13671 GCA_036648455.1 Mucinivorans sp. | reverse complement strand
TCTAAAAATTGAATTTTTCAAGGCGGGCTCTGGTCGCAAAACCGGAGCTTACTTGAAGTAAGTGAGGATTTTAAGATCCGAAGCCCAAGGCCGAAAAAACGATTTTTAGAAGTCACCTTGAATTAAAATTTAACTTGTGCGCGGATGGTTAGTACGTTCTGGTGGATCCGTCCGTTGAAATCAGCCAGGTTTTTGCTCCGTTCGTTGCTCACCATATCGTAGTAGGCCATCAGGCGCAGGTGTTCGTTCCAGCGGAAGAGGTAACCCACCCCGAAGGTCGAGTAGGCGATGTCGGCAGCCGATGTGCCAGCGAGCAAACCAATCTGATCGCCCTTGACCGAGGTGTTGGGGTCGTAATAATCGTATTTGAGCACCAGTGAATGTTTCGATCGCCCGATGTCTTGTACCAAGATCGCGTATCCACCCATAAAATTGCGCATATAGAGATCTGCCCCCGTGGCATAGCCACCCGAAGGGATGTTATTGTTTTTTGCCGTGCCCGGTTGTTGACCCCACAAAAACTCGGCGCGTAGGTTGGTTGTCCCAGCACCCCACATCTGCAAATATTGAGCCGATGCACCGAAATATTGGCGCAGTTTGACATCCCCCACTCTGTTTTCTTGCTGAGTGTAACCGTTTTCTTTGTTGAAGGTGAAATGTTTGTCGGTGGTGGTTGTCACCCCGCCGCCATAGTATGAAAAGGCGAGTCCCACTTGGGCATTGCTTGTCTGTTTGAGCCACGCCAAACGCCCGATGAAATCTTTATGCGAATCATTTTCTGAGGCCACCCCCGTGCCGTTGAACACACCACCGTTGAGCGTAAATTCACCGTACTTCAAGTTGGCCATCACCCCCATATCGCGTTCGTCGGGAAAGAGCGATAGAAAGACACGACTACGCTCGGGGCTCTCGCGGAGCGATGAAGAATACGAAATTTCGTAGCCGAATGGGCGATCGAACACTCCGACTTGCCCACCGATAATTTTGCTTGGTGCGGTGACCGCTACGTAGGCATCTTTGATTTTGACCCCTTTTTCGGTGAAGTCTGGTTGGAAAACCACCTGAACGATACCCACCGAATAGGCGAATTTGATGCGTCCGCGGCGGATCATAAAGCGGTTGTCGATCGTGGAACCAAATTTTCCACCATCGGCAAAAGCCTCTGCGCCTTTGCTCTCGGCCCATTGCCATTGACCTTGCAAATAGCCCGAGATTTTCAGTCGTCCCCATTTGCCGAAGTCGTTTTCGAGGATCGAGATTTTTTGTGCATTCTTTTCGGCCAGCCCTACCGAGTCTTCTTGTGCGGCGGCGGCGAAAGAGAGAAATGCCAAGGCTCCAATTAGCCAAGTGTTTTTGTTTTTCATAAACAATCTTTTATTTTTTGATTACGGTGCAAAAATATAATGATCCTGTTACGAACAAGCAACGTTAATGTTACGAAATCGTTACAAAAATTGAGCCGATTGTAAACACAAAAAACGCAATGCTATTTCGGCGCTTTTGATTATTTATTTTGAAAAATGTTATAAAATTCATACCTTAGCGCTTTATAATAGACAAAGAGAATCAGAGGATCAAAAAAGACGATAATTTATGAGCGAAGAAATTAAAGACGAAACCACACACAACCACGGCAAGATACACGTGGTGAACATAGAAGAGCAAATGAAAACAGCCTACATTGACTATTCAATGTCGGTCATTGTTTCGCGCGCTCTGCCCGATGTGCGCGATGGAATGAAACCAGTTCATCGGCGTATTCTATATGGTATGGCGAATGAGCTGAGCTTGTTCTCGGATCGCCCCTTCAAAAAATCGGCCCGTATTGTGGGTGATGTGATGGGTAAATTTCACCCACACGGTGATAGTTCGGTCTACGACGCGATGGTGCGTATGGCGCAAGAATGGAGTATGCGCTATATGTTGGTCGATGGGCAGGGTAACTTCGGTTCGGTGGATGGCGACTCGCCAGCCGCGATGCGTTACACGGAGGCTCGGATGAAAAAAATCACCGACGAGGTGATGGCCGACATCGATAAAGAGACAGTCGATTATACACTGAATTTCGACGACACGATACTCGAACCTACGGTGCTACCCACCAAAATCCCGTTGTTGCTAGTCAATGGCGCCAGCGGTATTGCCGTTGGTATGGCCACCAATATGCCGCCTCACAACTTGACGGACACCATCAATGCTATTAATGCTTATATCGACAATCCCGAGATCACGATCGAGGAGTTGATCCCCATCATCAAGGCGCCAGACTTCCCAACGGGCGGTTTGATCTATGGCTACGAGGGTGTGAAGGAGTCATATTTGACGGGGCGTGGTCGGGTGATGATGCGTGCCAAGACCGAGATCGAACACACAGCCACCGGGCGCGAGTGTATCATTGTGACCGAAATTCCATACCAAGTCAACAAGGCCGAGATGATCCGCAAGATCGCCGATATGATCAACGACAAGAAGTTGGAGGGAATTTCGTATATCAACGACGAGAGCGACCGCAACGGTATGCGTATTGTGATTATACTCAAAACAGATGCCGTGGCGAGCGTGGTGCTCAACAATCTTTTCAAATTTTCGCAGCTTCAAACCTCATTTTCGGTCAATAATATTGCGTTGGTTGATGGTCGTCCGCGTCAGTTGAACCTCAAACAGATAATCAAATATTTTGTTCGTCACCGCCACGAAGTTGTGGTACGCCGCACACAGTTTGATCTGAGAAAGGCCGAAGAGCGAGCTCATATTTTGCTTGGTCTTCTCATCGCGCAGGACAATATCGACGAGGTGATTCGCATCATTCGCGCCAGCAAAACGCCCGACGATGCTAAGGCTGGACTGATGGAGCGCTTCGAGTTGAGCGACATTCAGGCGCAAGCCATTGTCGATATGCGTTTGCGTACCTTGACGGGTCTGGAACGCGCCAAACTGCAAGCCGAACATGACGAACTCCAAAAGATGATCGCTCAATATAACGAGATTCTGGGCAGCGAAGAGTTGCAATTGAAGGTCGTTAAGGACGAATTGATCGAAATCAAAGAGAAATATGGCGACGAGCGCCGTTCGGAGATCGTGCTGAGTGCCGATGAATTTAACCCTGAGGATTTCTATGCCGACGAAGAGGTGGTGATCACCATTTCGCATATGGGCTACATCAAACGCACGCCGCTCACCGACTATCGCACTCAGACCCGTGGCGGTGTGGGCAGCAAAGGTTCGGCTACGCGCGATGAGGACTTCATCGAACACCTCTATGTGACAACGATGCACAACACGATGCTCTTTTTCACCGAGAAAGGTCGTTGCTATTGGCTCAAAGTTTACGAAATTCCAGAAGGCAGCAAAACCAGCAAAGGTCGTGCTATTCAGAATGTTATACAGATCGAGCCCGACGATAAAGTCAAGGCCTACATCAATGTTCGCCGCTTGACAGACCCTGAATACATCAATAATAACTATATTATTATGTGTACTCACGAAGGGCTGATCAAGAAAACCAAATTGGAGGCCTACTCGCGTCCAAGGGCAAACGGTGTGAATGCGATCTCTTTCCGCGAGGATGACTCGTTGATCGAGGCTCGTTTGACAAGTGGTAAGTCGCAGATGGTGCTTGCCGCGCGCAGTGGCAAATCGATCCGTTTCGAAGAGGAACAAATTCGTGCCATCGGTCGTACTGGTTCTGGGGTCAAGGGTATTGCACTCGACGAAGGCGACGAGGTGATCGGTATGTTGACCATCGAGCCCGACAGCCATAACGATATTTTTGTGGTGACCGAAAATGGTATGGGCAAGCGCACCGATGTCGAGGAATATCGTGTTCAATCACGTGGTGGCAAGGGTGTCAAGGCGCTCAATGTGACCGAAAAAACTGGTAAATTGGTGTCGATCCAACTCGTTAGCGACGACGATGATATGATTATTATCAATCGTTCGGGTCTAACGATCCGTATGCGGGTGAGCGATATTCGTCAGACTGGTCGTGCCACACAAGGGGTGAAGGTGATTAATCTTCGTGGCGATGATGCGATCGCTTCGGTCATTGCTGTGCCACACTCAGAAGATGAAGTAGTCGATCCAGCGGTGGTAGTCGAACCAGTAGAAGAAAATTCAGTCGAAAAGATCGAAGAATAACAAATAAAAAACTAATAAAACTGACAATGAAGAAACTACTAATTCTTGCTGCTGCCTTGTTGACACTCGGTGCTGTGGCTCAAAACAAAGAAGAAGAGGCGATAAGTAAAAAGATTGCCAAGAGTGATGAGATGGTGGCTGATGCGAAAAAATCGCTTCAACCAAACACTTGGATCACGCGTGCTGAGGCCTTTATCGAGGCTGCCAATTTGTACTCTAACAAATTGATCGCTGGCTTTGCTGCCGAAACACTGCTTACCCCTATGGGCGCAGCCGATTCGATTGTTGACGTTACATATTCAGGTATGGCGCTCAAAAAACATTCATACCAAGCTGTGGATATTTATGTAAATGACAAAGGTCTGATTCAATACTGGCAAGTCAAAAAAGAGTACATCAAAGATGCTCTGAAAAAAGCTTACGACGCTTTGGTTAAGGCCAAAGAGGTTGATGCTGATGTCTTTGCCAAAAAAGCAACTGCCACCGTTATGCGTCTGGACAATCAACTTCAAACAGAAGGTATGGCCGCTTACAGCCTATCGCAACCAATCGTTGCCGCTCGTATGTTCGATGGTTCGTGTGCCGCTAAGGAGTTGCTAGGCAAGGTGGACACCGCTTCTACTTTCTATGCTGGGGTGGCTTATATGGAGGGTAAAGATTACCGTTTGGCACTCGATCGCTTAGAAAAAGCTATTTCGCTTGGTTTCTTCCAAGACGGTTCGGTCTATTACTATGTAGGTTCTTGCCACGATGCGTTGGGCAACAAAGATGCCGCCTTGAAGGCCTACGAAACTGGTTTCGAAAAGTTCCCTGCCAATAAATCTGTGATGGCTGGCCTGATCAACACCTATATGACTCTTGGTAAAAACACCGATCAGTTGATCGAAATAGTGAAGAAAGCCCAAGGTATGGATCCCCAAAATGTATCGCTCTACTTGGTGGAAAGTAACGTCTGGGATAAGTTAGGCGATAAGGTTAAGGCAGAAGAGGCTCTGGTGCGTGCTATTGCAATCGCCCCTAAGGATTTCTCGGTTTATTATAACTACGCAATTTTGAAAGTTTTGCACGCTGAATCTGTGATCCAAGCCGCAAATAAACTAGATCTGAACGACACGGAAAATTATAATAAGATGATTAATGAAGCGATTGCGCTTCAAAAAACAGCTATCGAAAAGCTTGAAAAAGCATACGAAATTGATGCCACTAACATTTCGGCAGTCGATTTGTTGCGTCAACTTTATTTCCCTCGTCGCGACGATAGCCCTGAAATGCAGAAACGTTACGATTTCTTCAATGGTTTGTACGAAAAATTGACAGCTAAATAATAGTTGATCCCTGAAATATGGCGACTTTTGTGGCGGGCAATTCTATTGTCCGCCACTTTTTGTTGATGATTATTGCCTTAAAATCGAATAATTGCACTATATTTGCGTTACTAAGTGGTGGCGAAAAATTAGTGATAAAAAATTTTGAATAGATTTTAAACAGCTTCTAAGTGGTCAAAACATCACAATAATTTTTTGACAATACTTCATAACGCAATGGAAGAGAAAGAAATATTAAACGATATAACTCAGGCGGCTTACCAATTTGGTTTTACGAGTGATTTTGCCAGTGATTCGCTTGCCAAGGGCTTGAGCGAGGATGTTGTGCGGTTGATTTCCGCCAAGAAAAATGAACCCCAATGGTTGCTCGATTTTAGACTTGCAGCCTATGGTCATTGGCTCACGATGAAGATGCCTCACTGGGCTCACCTCAAACTGCCAGAGATTGATTACCAGAGTATTATCTATTACTCTGAGCCTCGTCGTCGTCCTGATTTCAAGGAAGGTGACGAGTTAGATCCTGCTCTGGTGGCCACTTTCGATAAGCTTGGCATCCCGCTCAACGAGCAGAAAGCGCTCAGCGGTTACGCGGTGGATGCGGTGATTGATTCGGTGTCGGTCAAAACTACTTTTAGCAGTATGCTCGCCGAGCAGGGCATAATTTTTTGTTCTTTTAGCGAAGCTGTTCAGAACCATCCCGATTTGGTTCGCCAATATTTGGCCTCGGTTGTTCCGCCAACAGACAATTATTTTGCAGCTTTGAATTCGGCTGTCTTTTCGGATGGCTCGTTTTGTTACATTCCTTCGGGTGTGCGTTGTCCGATCGAACTGTCTACCTATTTCCGAATCAATGCCGCAGGTACTGGCCAATTTGAACGAACGCTGATTGTGGCCGATAAAGGGGCTTATGTCAGTTATTTAGAGGGTTGTACAGCGCCGCAGAGAGACGAAAATCAGTTGCACGCGGCCATTGTCGAGATCGTGGTGATGGAGGATGCTGAGGTGAAATATTCGACCGTTCAGAACTGGTATCCAGGCGACGAAAATGGTGTTGGTGGTGTGTTTAACTTTGTGACCAAGAGGGGTATATGTAAGGGTGCGCGTTCTAAATTAAGTTGGACTCAGGTCGAAACTGGGTCGGCCATCACGTGGAAATATCCTTCGTGTATCTTGGCTGGCGAGGATTCGGTTGGCGAGTTTTACTCAGTCGCCTTGACCAAAGGTTACCAACAGGCCGACACGGGCACCAAAATGATACATTTGGGACGTGGCAGTCGCTCGCGTATTGTGAGCAAGGGTATTTCGTCTGGTCACGGTCAAAATGCCTATCGCGGTTTGGTGAAGGTGGCGGCCAAGGCTGATGGATGTCGCAATTTTTCGCAATGTGACAGCCTGCTCATTGGGTCGGATTGTGGGGCGCACACTTTTCCATATATCGAGTGTGCCAACTCTACGAGCACCGTCGAGCACGAGGCATCAACGTCGCGAATTGGCGAAAATCAGCTGTTTTATTGTGCTCAGCGCGGTATTTCGGCCGAGGCGGCAGTTGGTTTGATTGTGAACGGATACGCCAGGGATGTGTTGAGTAAATTGCCGATGGAATTTGCTGTCGAGGCACAAAAGTTACTCACTTTGTCGCTCGAAGGCAGCGTGGGTTAGAAATTAAAACGATAAAATTATGAATTTAGAAAAGGCAACGCTCAGCGATAGCAGCGCGGCGCGATTTGAAATGGCGATCCTGCCTTGGGGCGCATTGGAGCCTCATAATCAACATTTGCCATATTATACGGATTGTTTACTTTCGCAAGCTATTGCGCTCGATGCGGTGTCTGTCAGCGGTTTGAATGTTGGTGTGCTGCCCCCAGTTTGGCTTGGTCAGCAGAATCCATCGCAGACCGATTACGCGTTTTGTGTGCACACGAGCCTCGAAACTCAAAAGGCGATCCTAGGCGATGTGGTACGTTCTTTGCAGCGTCAAGGTATCGATAAACTGCTTATTATCAATGGTCACGGTGGAAATTCGTTCAAGGGAATGGTGCGCGATATGGCTTTTTTGTATCCTGATTTTATGATTTTAGCGACCGATTGGTATGCTATTGTGCCTTGTGAAGGCTATTTCGAAAATGGAGGTGAACACGCTGATGAGCTCGAAACTTCGGTGATGATGCATTATCATCCTGAGCTTGTGGATCTTACGAAGGCTGGCCGTGGGGCGGAACATAAATTCGCACTGCCTTCGCTGGCTTCAAAAACGGCTTGGTTGCCGCGTCGCTGGAAAAGTGTGACCCAGGACACTGGCATTGGCGACCCATCGCTCTCCACGGCGGACAAGGGTGCGCGTTATTCGGCAGCGGTTGTGGCGCGGATTGCCGATTTGATTAAAGAATTACATCAGACTACTGAATTATATACAAAATGTTAAATATCAAGAACTTGCACGCTTCGGTTGAGGGGCGTGAAATTTTACGAGGCATCGATCTCACGGTTTGTGCCGGCCAGACGCACGCCATTATGGGGCCAAACGGTGCTGGCAAATCGACTCTGGCTTCTGTTTTGGCTGGTAACGAGAAGTTTACGGTCACCGCTGGTCAGGTTGAATTTCGTGGCAAAGATTTACTTTCGATGTCCATCGAGGCGCGAGCTAGCGAGGGTCTTTTCCTAGGTTTTCAATATCCGGTTGAGATTCCGGGGGTGTCGATGGCTAATTTTTTGCGCTTAGCCATCAATGAGCAGCGAAAATATCGTGGCGAGGAGCCTCTTGGGGCGGCAACTTTTTTGAAGATGATGAAAGAAAAGGCCGCCGTGGTCGAGTTGGGCGACAAACTGATGGGGCGGACGGTGAACGAGGGATTCTCGGGGGGCGAACGCAAGCGGAACGAGATTTTCCAGATGGCGATGCTCGATCCGTGGTTGGCCGTGCTCGACGAGACCGATTCGGGGCTCGATATTGACGCTCTGCGCGTTGTGGCAACTGGGGTCGAGCGCCTTCGTCGCGCCGATAATGCGACGATCGTCATCACTCACTACCAACGTCTGTTGGATTATATTGTGCCCGATTTTGTGCACGTTTTGTTCGACGGGCGAATTATTAAAACGGGGGGCAAGGAACTTGCGATGGAACTCGAAGAAAAAGGTTACGATTGGATCACCCAGCGATGAAAAACCTAGTGATTACAGCGGGCGAGAGCTTGCGCGATAGTTTTATGGTAGCCGATTGTGCGAGCCTTGATTGTGATATTTCTGTCGATTTGGCAGCCGATGCTCGTGCCGATTTGTTGGTTGTGATCAGCGATCGTGGCGCGAAGAATCAAAAAATTGTTGCCCATTTGGGTCGAGGTAGTGAGCTGAATCTCACCACATTAGATCTTGCTGGCGATGAATTTGAGCGCCATACCGATATTTTTCTCGATGGTGATCACGCCTTCTGTACCTTGAATGGTGTTTTTGTGACTAGCGGTTCGCAAAAATGCAGTAACTACATCAAGATCAGCCATTTGGCGGAAGGATGTGTGTCTCATCAAAATTTTCGAGGCGTTGCCTCAGGTCTGTCGCACGCATTTTTCCGAGGGCATATTTATGTCGATCCGTTGGCTCAAGATACTGTGGCCGAGCAGACTAACCATAATATTTTGATCAACGATCGTGCCGTGATCGACACTCAACCAGTGCTCGAAATTTATGCCGATCGTGTAACTTGCAACCACGGGGCGACTGTTGGGCGCGAGGATCCGCAGGCGATGTTTTATCTTCGTCAGCGTGGCATTAGTATTTCCGCGGCTCGGGCGTTGTTGATCGAGGGTTTTTGTCATTCGGCCTTGCCCATCGATGGTTTCGAAGAAGACGTACAACTAGCTGTTAATGAGATGTTAACGCAAAAATTAGAAGCGTTATGATTGATTGCAGAGGCGATTTTCCGATCCTAGGACAGCGTGTCTATGGTAAGCCGTTGGCCTATCTGGACAGCGCCGCTACGGCTCAAAAGCCCGAAGTGGTGATCCGTGCGGTGGACGAAATTCATCGCGCCACGAACGCCAATATCCACCGTGGGGTGCACCATTTGGCCGAAATTACGACCGAGAGCTATGAAATAGCACGCCAAAAAGTGGCGCATTTTATTGGTGCTTCTGCCTCGCGTGAGGTGATTTTTACGGCTGGTGCTACTTCATCACTTAATTTGGCTGCCGCTTCGTTGTGCGAAATGTTGCTCAAAAGCGGAGATAATATTGTACTTAGTCGATTGGAGCACCACTCTAATATTGTACCTTGGCAGATTCAATGTCAAAGGCGAGGGGCCGAGATCCGAGTGATCGAGTTAGATGACGATGGAGCATTGATTTTCGATCCTACATTGATCGATGAACGAACCAAAATCGTAGCTGTGGCTGAGGCTTCCAATGTTTTGGGCACGATGCCTGATCTGGAACCGATCATCGCTCGCGCGCATCAAGTTGGGGCTGTGGTGGTGGTGGACGGTTGTCAAGGTGTTGTGCATTCTGGTGTAAATGTCGAACAAATGGGGTGTGATTTTTACGCTTTTTCGGGGCACAAACTCTATGGACCAACTGGAATCGGGGTTTTGTATGGCAAGGAAAAGTGGTTGGAAAAAATGGAACCGTGGCAAGGTGGTGGCGATATGATCGCCTCTGTTTCGCTCTCGCGCGGGTCTACTTGGGGTGACTTGCCGTTGAAATTCGAGGCTGGAACGCCTAATTTTATCGGAGCCATCGGATTGGGTGTCGCCGTGGATTATGTGTCGCAATTTGCGATCGAAGATATTGTAAAGCACGAGAGTGATTTGTACAATCTTTTCGCAGAAGAATTGATGCAGATCGATGGCGCGCGGATTTATGGTACTACTGTGGGCAAGAGTCCGATTTGCAGCTTCACCATTGACGGGACTCAACCAGTTGATCTGGCGATGATTGCCGACAAAATGGGGGTGGCTATGCGCAGTGGACAGTTGTGTGCCGAACCGACAATGGAGCGTTACGGGGTGCGCACTATGTGTCGTGCTTCGTTTGCGATGTACAATAATCAGACGGACTGCCACCAAGCAATTGAGGCGATTACCCGTGCTGTTAAAATGTTGAAATAAGTCAAATTAAATAGAATATGTTTATTGTAATTGAAGGTTTGGACGGTGCTGGTAAATCGACTCAGGTGGCTTTGGTGCAACAGTGGCTCACCGCCAATGGATACGAGTGGGAATACTTACATTTTCCGCGTTTCACGGCACCCTATTATGGCGAGATGATAGCGCGTTTTTTGCGTGGTGAATTGGGCTCTGTTTCCGATGTTGATCCATACTTGGTGGCGATGCTCTATGCTGGCGATCGGTGCGATGCGGTCAAGATGATCGAGGGTTGGCTTGCGCAACAAAAAGTTGTAATAGTGGATCGATATGTGCTTTCAAATGTTGCATATCAATGTGCAAAAATCGAAAATAAGGACGATCGTGATCGGTTGAAAAAGTGGATTTTGGGGCTTGAATATGATTATAATAAAATACCGAAGCCAGATTTGGAGCTATTTCTAGATGTCCCATTTCGCTTCACGGCCAGTAAATTGACCGAGCAGCGTGTGGGTGATGATCGTAGTTATTTGAACGGTAAAAGTGATATTCACGAAGCGTCGCTCGCCCTGCAAGAGGCCGTCAGGGAGCGTTATACAGAGCATCGCGCCGATGGTTACCATATCATTGAATGCGCCGATGGCGAGCAGGGCGGAATGTTGCCCGTAGAAACCATTTCTTACAAGATAATCAATGAAATCAAAACAATTATATAACAAAGCGCGCTATATCTTGGCGGCGCTTTTTATATTTTCGGGTTTCACTAAGGGGGTGAATCCTTTTGGGCTTTCTATTCAGTTTAATGAGTATTTTTCGGCGCTCTCGTTGCCCTTTCTTGCCCCCCTGAGCCCGCTTTGCGCCATTGCGTTGCCTTCGGGCGAAATGTTTCTTGGCTTTTTGCTTTTATTTGGTTTATTTCGCCGCGTGACTCGTTATATAGTGGTGTTGGCGATGGGCTTTTTCACGCTACTCACCCTGTGGATCGCCATTAAAAATCCGGTGAATGATTGTGGTTGTTTTGGTGATGTGCTGAAAATTTCGAACTGGGCTACGTTCTATAAGAATGTGATTTTCAGTATTATATCCTTGTTGTTTTTCTTTTATCGACCTTTGCAACCCAGCATCGATCGTCCGCGGCGCAGCGGCAAATTGACTTTGACCATCTTGTTGTTGCTTGTATCGTTTGTGTTGCCGATTTATTGTTACCATAATTTGCCTTTGATTGATTCAACTCCCTATGCCATAGGTAGTAACGTTGCTTCACAGATGCGTGGCACCTTGCGCGAGGTGAGCGACACGAAAGTTGTGTGTCGCGATTTGAAGACTGGCAACCAGCGCACATTTTCGCTCCAAGACACTGTGTGGCAGGATGATACGAAGTGGGAATATGTCGATACTCAAACCATTACCACCACCACTGGCACTGCGCCTCGAATATCGACTTTGGCGATGATCGACAGCACGGGGGTGGATCGTGCTCCCGAAATTTTGGAGGCCAACGGGGCGACTTTTTTAATTATTATTCCCGATCCGACACAACTTTACGGCCATCAAAGCGTTCATATCCGTAGTTTGACATACAAAGCGAAGCTGAAAAAGGCGCGAGTGGTGGTGTTGACGGCGGTCGATTGTGGTGCGGAGAACGTTGCTGTATTGAAAAATTTGACTTCGTTGATCGTCGATCGGTCGGTGCTTCAAGCGATGGTTCAAAATAAATATGGAGGAGCGATTATGCTCGAAAACGGTATTATTATCGACAAGTGGGCGCTGTGAGTTTGTGTTAGGAAGCTGTTTTGATTTGTTTTCAAAATTTTATTACTGCAATAAAGAAATTAAAACCGCTTCTTGAAACATAATAGTTTTTGTTTGTAAATAAAAAATACTAATTTTGTTACTTAAATAGAATTATCTTATGAAAAGAGTACTTCTTTCAACTAGTGGAGGCGATTGCCCGGGACTAAATGCGGTGATTCGTGGCGTTGTTAAGCGCGCCGCGCAGGAGGGTGATTGGGAAGTCCTTGGTTCGATCCAAGCTTACAACGGTATTTTGTGGGAACCTACCGAAATCAAAGTTCTCGACGAAACATCTGTCGCCGGTATTCATTACCGTGGCGGGACAATACTTGAAACCACGAACAAAGGAGGTCCCTTTGCGTGGCCTATTTTCAACAAGCAGACTGGCAAGTGGGAATATGTAGATCGTTCGGACGAGATGATCCGCAAGCTTCAATTGATGGGTGTTGACGCTGTGATTTCGATCGGGGGCGATGGTTCGCAACGCCTCTCGCAACAGTTGGAGCAGAAAGGGCTCGACATTATCGGTGTTCCCAAGACCATCGATAACGACTTGATGGCTACCGATTTCACGTTTGGTTTCCAGACCGCAGTTCAGATTGCCACCGATGCGGTGGATAAATTGGTGACCACAGCCGCTTCGCACAACCGTACTTTTATTTTGGAAGTAATGGGGCGTGATACTGGTTGGATCGCTCTTCACGCGGCGATTGCTGGTGGGGCGGAGGTGTGTTTGATCCCCGAAATTCCTTACGACATCAATAAGGTTGTCGCCAAGCTTAAAACTCGTTATACGAAATCCAACCGCGGTTCGGCTATCATTGTGGTTGCCGAGGGTGCCAAGCCTATCGACGGTCAGGTGCGGTCGGCTGCTGCCACCGAAGTGGGCTACGAAAATGCGCGTTTGGGCGGGATCGCCTACGATCTATCGCGTCAGATCAAGGCGACTGGTTTCGAGCCTGATATTCGCGAAACGGTGCTTGGTCACATCCAACGTGGAGGGGTGCCAATTGCCTATGACCGTGTGCTGGCTACTCAGTTTGGGGTCAAGGCCTTCGAATACGTGATGCAGGGCAAGTTTGGGCATATGGTATCCTATCGTCACCCCGATATTATCGCTGTGCCTTTTGCTGAGGCAATTGGTCGTATTAATTACGTGGAAGAGGGTAGTGATATTATGCGCACAGCTCGCGGCACGGGTATCAGTTTCGGCGACTAAGAATCTGTTTTGATTTCTTTCCAGCATTTTATTACCACCCTTTTCGTCCTCTTTTTCCGCTGATTTTTGAGCTGTAGTCCACTACTATCTCGGCAAATCATCGAAAAAATAGCCTCAAAAATTGC
>JAVXIH010000049.1:0-13780 GCA_036648455.1 Mucinivorans sp. | reverse complement strand
TAGCAATGGTTCGGTGGGCAACTACTTGAAAATATCTAACGCAGAGTACATCATCTTTGAGAGACCGCAGCTACAACTTCCTTATGTGCCGATCGCTACGGCAGGTCACAACATTGCAGGTACGCACACGGGTGTAGTATCGGCAAGCGGAACGGGTTTGTCGCTTCAAGGCACTCTCGACCCCAACGATTCGCAAGGCACCATCGTTTTGCCAGATGCCGCCAACCTACCTACATCCATAGATTCCAAATTGGCACAAAAAGATATAATTGTGAATATGCGTCCTGAGTTCACCTCTGGTACTGTTACAGTCAATTTGGGCGGTCAGTTCCACCAAGATATAAAAATCACTCGCGCACCATATCAAGCCGATGGAGCTTATGAAAGATATGACTTAGGGACAGGTTTCGTATTTATACCAGCGGATGCAAATAGCGAGTGGATGAAAATCTCCACAGCCACCGCATGGAGCTCTACGATGGCTACCGTTAGTGGAACCGTCAGTGAAACAGCTCATCTTTACGTTTATATAAAACGAAGTATTGATAGTGGAGCCAAGGGTGTTGGCTTCAATGCTGTACGCCAAAAAGATGGTTCAACAGAGAAATTTACGGTGCGCTGTTCTTATCTCCTTCCTCAAATTGGATCTTTACTTATTGCTCGACGCGATTTGATTGGTCGAAAGTCGTGGGGTAATGCAATGGGACGGTTCGCGTCTGAAAATCCAAACACAACGCTTGTTGGATCTGCTATGGGTGGAGCTTTTGACGGTTGTAATACGCTGGGTTCAGGTTGGCGTATACCAACAGAGCTAGAACTTAGATCTATCCATAATAAGCAAGTGAGTATCATCGCCCAAGTTGGCGGTCAATTTTTGGCAGACTTCTTTTGGACTTGTACCGAAAATAACGCTACCTCCGCCAAGATAATCCCTTTCTATGGTGATGCTACTACACAAGATCACCTTAAGACTGGTACAATCAGTATGCGTTGCGTTAAAAATCTATAATATGCCAATAATAAACATACAATGATGAAAATAGTAAACATATTAATCATAGCCCTGGGGGTGGTGCTCTCTTCGTGCACCAAAGCGCCGATGGGCGGTGATGAGCCGCTGGCCGAGGGGACGATGCAAATTAAATTTACGCTCTCGGACAATCGAGCTGCGCAACCAAACACGCAGAGCCGCGCAGGTGAGACCGTCGAGGGTGATCGCTACGAGAATAGAATTTTAAATTTGAAAGTTATGTTCTACAACATCGGGGCGACAGATGAAACAAGCCTATTGGTGGACTATCGCAATATGGATCTTATGCCTTCAGGCCCAGGCCAAGACGACACACCGATCGAGGGCGACGGTTTTCGCTGGGATCCGGTGACAAAAATGCTGACCATCAAACCAGCCATCGACCTGAGGAAGAAATACAAAGTGGTGGTGATAGCCAATTGGAGAAATTGGGAACAAATGGTTGACCCAACGGACTATCGCTCGAAAGTGACAAACATAAAAGCCCTTGACGAGTACTTCACTAATATGACCGCAGAGGATTTATATAATTCAGCTAGTGGTTGGATACCTGGTCGTATTGGCACGATAATTATGAGCGGAGCCACGGAGTATAATTACAGTGTGGAGCCCAAAGTCACCGTGCCGCTGATTCGTCAGCTGGCGCGCATAGATGTGAAGATAACCTTCAATGCAGATTTTATGAAAGTCTATCCGGGACTAAGATTTCACGAGGAATCAGTCTTTGAAGCCTCCCCATTCATCTATTCTTACAACATGCCGAACTGTTCCTACATCCTCGACACGAAGGGCAGCAACCCGAAGTTTGTCGAATTGCTCAAACAACCGGGTAACAGTATGTTGAACATCTATTCGGCACGGCTTCGTAGTTGGGAACAAACCGTCTATACTTACGAGAACCTCACCTTTGGCAAGATTACAGACAACGCCGACACACGCAAAAACGCCTTCGCTATGGTGCTACGACTACCATATACGCTCAAAGAGGGCGATCTAACGACCACCGTGACCGAGAATTACTATAAGTTCTACATCACCGACCCATCGCCTGACGCGGCCGACAGCCCCCACAAAATTGTGCGCAACCACCTCTATCGAGTGGGTGTCGAGGTGAACGGCTTCGGCGGCACCAACCCTGGCGACGACTACCTCCATGTCTCCACCAAGGTGTTGCCCTGGGATACCGAAGATATAACGAGCTCCGATGGCGAGTTCCTAACGGTTAATCGCGCTTCATTACACCTAAAACACACGATTGCCAATAGTGAATTAATAGTACAATCTCACGACCCAGAACATACGACAGTTACAGCCGCTGGGGGCAAAGTCAATGTCGCTTACAACAAAACAACAGGCGCAGTAACTTTGAGCGCAAAATACGACCCTCTAATCCTAGAGCTACAACCAGCCTACGAAACCATAACAATCACCGCAGGCTCACTCACCAAAACGGTGAAGATTGAGTATGAACCCATTGTCTGGGCTACTGGCGATATCGCTGCTGATCACATGACAATGGCCCATCATTTTGTTTTTGGCAAACCAGATGATCCGAAGATTCTATTGTTTACATTCGGAAGCAGAGTGGCGGTAACCCAAGGTCCTTGGGCGAATGCAATGGTTATGTATAAGCAAGATGCAACAAGCAGCGGCGTTATGAGCCGTGAGACGACCACGGAGAAAATAGAGGATTTTACTCAACGTTCAAAGGAATATCCAGGTGATCCTTGTAAATGGGTTACCGATAAGGACAAATGGCGAACGCCAACACTGGAAGAGTTCGTAGAGTTGAACAAACCAGTCGGAAAAGATACTGTGATGTATGGCAAGCGTGGATATGTGTTCCACGGGATGAGGGATATAGCAGGTAAACCTGTCTTCCTAAATTCAGATTTCCATATGAGGCTTCCAGACGGATCAGATGGGTTGAGAGGCTATTATTGGTCGAGCACTGCCTTCGACAACGATGTTGGTTGGGACTTTATTGCCGATGAACATTTTGAGTCAGGTGTGCTAAAGGCTTCGACAAGAGTAAATCGCGAACATAAGCACTTTCAGTTCCCAGTGCGCTGTGTTAGAGATTTTAGATAATAAACGATAGAAAGTTATGAAACTACTAAAACATATATCCCTTGTCTGCCTGGCTCTACTGCTCTTCTCGTGTAGCAAGGAGTCCATCATGGGCGGTGATGGGTCGCTGCCCAAAGGTGCGGCAACTATCACCATCCAAATGCCCAAACAACCAGACTTACCACTATACGATGAGGCAATAGAAGCTATCAAGAACTTAAAAATATTCCTCTTCGACCCCTCGACAAAAGCGCTCGAAAAGGTGTTCACCATCAGCCGCCCATATGATGTTACGGGCGATGCCTTTTGGAACAACGCCACGGCAACACTAGTCATGAAAGATCTAGAAAATCCAGCCAACCCTCGCATAGTCTATGTGGTTGCCAATTGGTATAAATCCAGTACGGAGCTGGCAAAAATCACTAACCTAGACCAGTTGGAAGCCACAATCACTGATCTTTCGGGGCAACCTATCACGACAGAACTGCTGATGTCAGGCAAAGTTACGCACACTTTCTCATCGGCCAAGGCTCTCACGGTGAAGGTCAAACGTCAGGCTGTGTGCATCGACCTTACGGTGGCTCTCGACCCCAAGTTTATAGCTACCTATCCAAAGATAGTGATGGGCGAAATGGAGGGCAACAAAGCCTCGGCCGAGCTGCGCAACGCACCAAACCAGTCCTACCTCTGCGAGCAAACCACGCCAGCACTGCCAGCGGGCAATACAATGTTCAACTACCCGACCGTCGATATGAGACAAGAGGTAACAGGGAGCACTCGAACTTGGCACGCAACATTCTATGTCTACGAAAATCCAGTCTCAGGCCCCGATGACACGAATGCAACATATATCATCATGAAGCTGCCATATAAAGATGGAACAGCAGCAGTCGTGACCGAAAACTATTACAAGTTTCGGATCACCACCGCCGATATCACCAACCCGTACGCCACCCGCCGCAACAAGCTATATCGAATCGCGGCCACCGTGCTGGGATTCGGAAAGAGCACCAACAGCCGTAGTAGTATCGATGATATTCCAGTAATAGAGACGACAACCACGCAAATCGACCTCTAAAAATTAGGTGGCTTCGAAAAATTGTTTTTTCCAAGGCGGGCACAATATTTGCAGCCAATATCTAGTTATATAATCAAGGGAGGCTTCTCGAAATTAAAAAATTTTAGATCCGCAGTAGAGCGATGAAAAAGTAAGTTTCAGAGGTCACCTAAACAAAAACTTAGAACAAAATGGACCAAATAATCAACATCCACGCCCGCGAAATTCTAGATTCACGCGGCAACCCAACCATCGAAGTCGAGGTGATAACTTCAAATGGCGTTATGGCGCGCGCAGCGGTGCCCAGTGGTGCGTCAACGGGAGTCAACGAAGCACTCGAACTACGCGACAACGACAGCGGCAGATATGGCGGCAAAGGCGTGCTCAAAGCCGTCCAAAACGTTAACCAAACGATAGCCAAAGAAATCACTGGAATGATGGTGACCGACCAAGCTGCCATCGATCGCGCAATGATAGCCCTGGACGGGACACCAACCAAAAGCAACCTGGGCGCAAACGCGATACTCGGCGTGTCGCTCGCTGTGGCCAAGGCGGCTGCCATATCGATCGGTGTGCCACTCTACCGCTATATCGGTGGGGTCAATGCTCGTATGTTGCCCGTGCCAATGATGAATATAATCAATGGCGGTTCGCACTCCGATGCGCCAATCGCGTTCCAAGAATTTATGATCCGCCCCGTGGGTGCCGAAGATTTTTCGCACGCCCTGAGGATGGGAGCCGAGATCTTTCACGCACTCAAAAAAGTACTCCACCAACGTGGATTGACTACCGCCGTTGGCGATGAGGGCGGTTTTGCCCCCGCACTTGGCGGCACCGAAGACGCGATAGAAAGCATACTGACAGCCATCCGAGCGGCAGGCTACGAACCAGGGAGCCAAGTGACTATCGCAATGGATTGCGCGGCTTCGGAATTTTATAAAGATGGACTCTACGACTATTCGAAATTTGAAGGCGCGTCGGCTCCTCGGCGCACTTCGGCCCAACAGGTCGATTACCTAGCCTCGCTGGTCGAGAAATATCCGATCGACTCCATCGAAGACGGTATGGATGAGGCGGATTGGGATGGTTGGAAATTGCTGACCGATCGCTTGGGCGACAAATGCCAATTGGTGGGCGATGATCTGTTTGTGACCAATGTCGAATACCTCAAACGAGGAATCGAAGAAGGATGCGCCAACGCTATATTGATCAAAGTCAACCAGATAGGGACTCTGACCGAAACCCTGAACGCAATCGAGATGGCTCACCGTGCGGGTTACGCCACCATCACTTCCCACCGTAGCGGCGAGACCGAGGACACCACAATCGCCCATATAGCAGTCGCCACGGCGAGCGGTCAGATCAAAACAGGCTCGCTGAGCCGTACCGATCGGATCGCCAAATACAACGAATTACTACGTATCGAAGAAGAGCTGGGCGACGATGCCATCTATGGCGCTCTGTAAGAGAGCAACCCCCATACAAAAAACAGCCGCCTTAGAAAATTGAGGCGGCTGTTTTTTTGTTATTACCTAGAAGACAGAGATCAACAGATAGACGTTCAGAGCCGTGACGATCAGCCCCAGACCGACTAACAAAATCGTGGAAGGGATAGAATTTTTGAACTTACCCATCACCCGACCCTGAGAAGTGAGCCATACCTGAGAAAAAATAGTGATCGGCAACTGAATCGAAAGAAACATCTGCGAGAGAATCAAGCCTCGAAAAGGATCACCAATCAAAAAAATTATCACCACCCCCAAACCGATCGAAATAGCCGCCCCAAGTTTAGAGTGGATGTCGCGTATGTTGAAAGGTTCACCGAAAATCCCCGCAAAAATAGACGAGCCAGCCATAGCCGAAGTAATGCTGGATGCAATGCCTGCCAAAAGTAACGCCACAGCAAAAATAATCGCCGCCCCAGAACCAAGCAACGGAGTGAGCATATTCTTGGCCTGCTGCAACTCAAAAACCTTGACATCGTTCTGCAAAAACACTACCGCCGCCAAAATTATCATCGCAGAATTAATCGCCCACCCAATGCCCATCGAGAGCAAAGTATCGACAAATTCAAATTTCAACTGTTTCTTGATCACCGCATCTTCCTTCACATTCCACGCCCGCGACTGAATAACTTCCGAGTGAAGAAATAAATTATGCGGCATCACGACAGCACCTAACACGCTGACAATCACCAGTATCGAACCATCAGGGAACGACGGCTTGACCCACGACACACCAGCCAGAGCCCAATCAACGTCAACCAACCAAAGTTCATAGAGAAACGACAAACCGATGATGGAAACAAAGGCAATGATCCACTTTTCGGTCTTGCGATAAGAGTTGGTGAAGAGCATCGTCAAACTCACCGCCCCAATGATCAAAGCGCCAACTCCGATCGGGATGTCGAACAACATTTGGAGCCCAATCGCACCGCCAAGGATCTCGGCCATCGAAGTGGAAACAGAAGCCAACATAGCCGAACCGAGCACTGTCCGCGACACCCCACGTGGCATATATTTTGTCGCCGCTTCGGACAGGCAAAGCCCCGTGGCTATACCCAAGTGAGCCGCATTGTGCTGAATGACAATCAACATCAGCGATGATAGGGTGATCACCCACAACAAAGCGTAACCAAACTGAGCCCCCGCATCGAGATTCACCGCCCAATTGCCTGGATCGATAAAGCCAACCGTGACCAAAAGTCCAGGGCCTATGTATTTAAAAATATCGAGTGCCCCACTCTCGGGCGAGGCGTGATGACGGAAGATTTCTTTAATCGACTTCATTGAGTTTCTTGTGAACCAGATCTAACAAAAATTTCGGACACCGCGTGGCGTGGTGTGTGTCCAGGTGCATAAAGGCCACCGTCACGTTGGCGGTGGTGATCAACTCGCCCGACAGGCGATAGACTTCGTAATAGAAAGTACACTTGACCGTAGGCTCTTCTTTGAGGATCGTGCGCACGGTGATCACTTCGTCGTAGTGAGCTGGATTTTTGTACTTGATGGCCACATCAATCACAGGCATCATCACACCAAGCTCCTCGATCTTGGCATATGGCATACCGATAGATCGCATCAATTCGTTGCGCCCCATATCAAAGAGATCCACATAGTGCGCGTGATAGAGAAATCCCATCGGATCGACCCACCCATAATGAGTTCTAAATTGAAAGTCAAAACTGATCATAATATTGGAAATATTAAAGTTGTGTAAAGGTACACAAAAAGAGCTAATTTTGCAAACATAGCTCCACAATTATTAGAAGCTGTTTTGGAATTTCGCCCATCCCACTAATTTTTTTTGTGAATTAATTTGCTTTTATCATCTATTATTCATATACTTGTATCGCTGAAAGTAATGTAATTAATCGTATAACCCTCATTTATTATTGTCATATTTTTAGTGTTAAAAATAGTACAATAAGTATGGTATACATCAACATTATTTTCCGTATATTCTAACTTAAAAAACAAAAAGAGATGAAAAAGAAATTCTTAGCCGAGATGATCGGCACGATGGTACTCGTACTCTTGGGGTGCGGTGCGGCTGTGTTCAATGGTGGTGCAACGTCGGTGGGAGCCGTGTTGTCGATCGCCTTTGCCTTTGGGCTTTCGGTGGTTGCCATGGCGTATACCATTGGAGGCATTTCGGGGTGCCACATCAACCCGGCCATCACGCTTGGCGTATGGCTCAGCGGCAGAATGAGTGGCAAAGAGGCTGGCCAATATATGATAGCACAAATTATTGGTGCTTTTATTGGCTCATTTATTATATGGTCGATCGTGAGCAGCGGGGCGGTGGCCATCGGTGCCACAGCAACGGGTGCCAATAGCTTTGCCGAGGGGAACCTAGTGCCCGCACTGATCGCCGAAACGGTGTTCTCCTTTATCTTTGTGATGGTGGTGCTGGGGAGCACAGACCCAAAAACCGCTAAGAACAGTTCAGCCTTTGCTGGCCTAGCCATCGGTTTGACTTTGGTGTTGGTGCATATTGTTTGTATTCCGCTCACCGGCACATCGGTCAACCCGGCACGTAGTATCGCACCAGCTTTTTTTGAAGGTGGCGCGGCACTCAGCCAACTGTGGGTCTTTATCCTCGCCCCATTTACAGGCGGTGCATTGGCGGCCGTGGTGTGGAAAACTTTAAGCAAATAACCACCCCCCTATCATTCCACCACAATATTACTGGACAAAACAGCGATATTGTTGGTGTTGATCTGGACATCTATCTTGTAGTGCCTATTGCGCGAAATCGAAAGTTGCGCCGGTGTCAGGTTTGATATCGGCGTGGACGAGGATTTGTAAAGCTGATCCATCCCATCGCACAGAATGACGTAGTAAAAAATTGTTGGATTGGGTAACCCGTCTTTGTGGCAACGCAGAATTAATGTACTTCGCGTGCCGCCAGTGACGCTGACCGTGTATTCGGGAATATAGAAAACCAAGCCCCCGTTGATGGTATGCACCTCGGTGGCCGAATAAACAGTGTTGAGATTCGTAAAATACACAGTGGCCGAATTTACATCGGCAGGCGCGCTGTTTACACTCGGCACGAGCGACATCGCACGAGGCATACCACTAATATAGGCATTGTCGAGAATAATCTTTTTATTCGCATTCTGGTAATTGCACGTCACATTGAGTGTCACCTTGGCATTAGCTCTCTCTAACTCCATCAACACCTCATTCACCCCTGGCACGACGTTCACCGTCCGTTCGGCGTACATCACCAGGGGTGGTGTGATGGCCAGATAATTGTTTATGGTCTGACTTTTGAGTTCAGCATAGGATTTGAAGTTCTCCATCGCCCACTTGGTCGCCTCGTTGGCAACAACCACAAATTTGAAATATCCCCGTGGCAGACGCACCGCCATTGGGGCAGTTCCGTTTTGACCTATGTTGTAATATCGCCCCAGATCATCGCCCGCGGCATTGCTTTTGAAAATCATCAGCCTGAGGGTCTTGACCTCATTTTCGGCTGGTGTACCGACATCACTACCCGCCAGGGCAGCAGCACGTACGCTGACCATTTCCAATTCGGACTCAGCGGCTATCTGATTTTTACTCGTACAGCCACTCAGAATCATTAGCGCCATCAGAGGGGCCAATATTCTTATGTTTGACAGGCGTGACATTGCTATATAGGTATTATGTTAACAACTTTCCAACCATTGATATACACCACCACATCTAGATTGATGCCCACCGTGACCACCACATCAAAGTCGGATTCACGATCCAACTCGGCCTGAGAATTGTAGGTTGGCGATTGCATAATGTAGGGCAGCAGATCGAAATTAAAATAGTTAGTTCCACTCACCGCGTCTCGCCCAACGAGCATCATCGGGTGCGAAGGCACCAGGCGTAGAACCTTGATCGAAGTACGCAGCTGAGTGCCATCGACCAAAAATGAATTAGGTAAATATTTCACCACCCCACCCGACAAATCGAAGGTGTTGTTGTGATAAAGATTATGGTTTCCCGCGCTCACATAGACATCAATCGGAGCGGCAGCCTTGGAAGCGGCAATATTGTCTAAGCCATTGACAGTGAGGTGTATCGTATGTGTGTTTTTGATCACCGAGATTGGGATCACGGCACTCTCGCCATTTTCCACCATCACATTTTCGGTCATACCGTGAAACAGATCGGCGGGCTCGCTCGCCGTAGGCATATCGACCCCCGAAGCGTCGGTTGGCAGCAAAAGTCTAAAAGAGGCCAGACTACTCACCCCGCGCGTGAGTCCCTCGCTGAATCGCCCATTTATATTCTCGCCTATTTTGTACCACTCGGGCACCCCACCCCACGAGACAACAGTGTAGGTACCTGGCCGTAGATCGAGCACCACAGTGTTACCCCCCTCCATCAACGATGGATCGGTTATCGTTTTCTCGTCGTAGAAAAGCCCCTTGTCGTCAAAGATGTAGAGCGAAGTACGCCTCACCCTTTGGGCAAACATATCAGCATACTCTTTGTTGAGAGTGAATGAATGCACCACTTTGATAGACGTAGGACACACCGTTCGATCTTCGGCCGTGCACCCAACAAAGGCCAAGAGCCCAAAAATTGTGTATCGCAAAAATCTATAAAACATCGCAGTAAAGATTAAATTATAGGACGACCCGCCAAGGATCGTCCTATGGGTTTATTTGCACTACAATTGAGGAAGAACCGAGACCAAAGTCCAAGGTTTGACTGTCACCTTCACAATGACATCGACATTCAATGGATTAGGTGTTGGATACAAATCCTTGATGCGGAAAGTGAAAGCTCCGGGAGCGATACTGTATACTTTACCTGCTTCGAACTTGGTGATTGGCAATCCATTTTGGTCAACAAAACCTGTGACGGTCAAGAATTGAGGCGAAGTCAGAGTGACCGATGGATCGACAACAAAGTTGGTCAACTGAACAATGATACGAGGCACAGCGTTGGCGACAACGGTTGAAGGCACCTGATAGGCCCACACCGAACTTGCGACACCTGATCTCATTTGAGATGCAGAAACCACCTTTTGGTTCGAAACAATACTAACCGAGGCCTCTTCAAAAAGTTTGGTTATCGATGTCAGGCCAGTAGTGGTTTGAGCAATGTTGATCAACGTCCCCGAACCTGGCATATCGGTGGCAATAGAGAAATTAGGATAGTAGTTGTCGATATAAATACCTTTGAAAATAAAACTAGTCACCAACGGATCTACGCACTGAATGTCGGACACTTGTATACGCGACATAATAGGACCCAGCAGCACTTGGGCTGTGTAGGGCGAGGCAGCACCTTTGATTGCCCCATCCAAGGCAGCATATGGAGGAGTTACGTCCAACACATTGGCCAAAATTGTGTTTTTGTGTCCCAACTGTTGATTTTCTGTAAAAGGCAACAGCGCCTTGATGGCTGCCAAATTAACGGCCGCCCTAAGATTAGTAACTATAGCAGGTTGCACCGACATGAAATTACCCACCACATAAACTTTCGAAGCGGCTGGTTTAATCCCAGTAAATGTTTGCCCAGTGGTGGCAAGAGCTGCGTTTGGCAAGGCCAGTTCACGTACACCAACCACCTCGTCATACTGGTTGAGGAAAAAAACTAGGCCCGAATTAAGGGTCGACACATCGCCAGCCACTGCTGGATCTTCAACCCTACGCGAAGAGGATGACTGGCCACTAATTCGTAGGTTCACATTAATCGGATCGCCAACTTCTGGTGGCGAAATCTGATCGTCTTGTTTTTGGCACGAGAAGAGCGCCAAAGCGGCAGCCGAAGCTAGCAGGAATGAAGGAAGAGTTTTCATTGTTTTAGGTATTAAAGGGTTATTATTTATTTTTTGATTTGGAGCAAGATTTTCAATCGTATAAAGTCTACTGTTGATTGCGGCGAGCGAGGTGAGCTAAGTTGGCCTTAGCCGCTTTCAAACCGCTAGCCGCCGCGGCACGAAAAATATTCTCGGCAATATCATAATCACCGCTCAGAGCCATTATCACCCCCGCCGTATTGAGGTATTCGGGCACGGTGCTCCCCTTGATTCGCATCAGGTAATTTTCGGCCACCTGTGTCTCGCCCCGTTGAAGAGCCGAAGTTGCGGCATTGATGATGGCTGTTGGATCGTCGGGGAAAATTTTGGCCGCCGTTGTGAATATGTTATTAAAGTCTGGCGAGCCCTCCTCGTAACTTCGCGCGATGAGGTACATTTCGTTCAGACTCAAGTTGCCTGGGCGCGAGAGAAGCACCTCTTTGCTTTGCGCCAGATCGAAGCCCTTGACTTGATAATTAATCGTATAATTCACACGGCGAAGAGCTGGATATAAATTTTTGAGCATATACCGATACGGTACTCCTCGATCCAAAGCAGCCACTTGGCGATCCTTGACATCGGGCGCTAAATCTGATCTGAGAACATCGAGCACCGCTTGGCGCGAAGGCACATTCACATCCGCCTCCACAGCCGCCACCAACCCCTGCCAATCCTCGGGCTCGGAGCTCACAACGAACACCGACAGCGGATAACCGTAACGCGACTGGATGAAGGCGCGCACCGTGTTCGTTCGATCTTGAGCCAGAATTGCATTGCTCTTGAAACTACCCTCGGGCGAGCAAGTACCCCACAGAGTGATATTGCGCATCGTCACATTGGCATCCTTGTGCACCAGATCCACCGTTTGGGCAATCTTGGCCAATTCATCAGTGTTACCAGCAAAATCGGGCAACAAAGTCGAGCGCCCAACTTCAAAAACCAGGTGAGCACTACCCTTCTCGTTCCTGTTTTTCACCATTTCGACCGATGGCACTATGTAGGCAAAGGTGGGCTGAAATCGATACTCCTCAGTGACCAATTTCAAATTTTTGGCCAGCACAATCGACGGTAGTTGCACCTGACGCGAACATCCATCAACCGCTCGATCCAAACGAAGCGAGGCACCATTCATCCACCCTTGGAACGGCACTTGGGTCTCATATTCGAGCACCGTACCTGTGCGAGTTTTGATATAACTATCCGGGAGCATCGTACGGTGTCTGAAATCCATAATTTCGGCTCGACGAGTGGAGATCACAATGGGCGTGAGCTCCATCGACTGAGCACCATTGTAGAGGATCGGAACAAGTGTCAAACGCTCGTTGCCATTCAAGACACGTTTGTCGGTTTGGGTCGTGAAACTCACCGTCAACGTACCCGAAGAATTGTCAATCACCAAGTTGTCGATTGCTATTTGACTCTGATTTTTGGCCGAGACCAAGGAGACCACCCCGAAAAGCAGGGTAGCAAAAATGATACGTTTCATGGTAGTGAAGTTTATCGAATAATGAAAATTAAAGAGACCGCCGCCTTGGTTGGACCAAAATAATTATGCGATTTATTTTCGCCAACTTTTTTGCCGCACGTTGGACAGTCATATTGATCGTAGTTCAGGCGTACATAGCCCGCCCCAACAGAGAGTTCCAGATTCCAGCTTCGCCCCAGCACAAATTGATAACCGTAGGTCAATCCACCGCCGATGCCATAGCCCTGGTAGCGATAGGCCGGATCGATCATCCCGAGCAACCGATGCCCCCCGACGTTGAATTGACCGCCCAAGGCGTGAACACCGAAAAAATGCCCATTGAAACGTTCGCATAACCAATAACGAAACTCGGGTTGAACGAGCCAATGAACCATTTTTTTATTGCTATTGGCGCTGCCATTCAGATTCCACGGGTTGTAACCAGCCGCTATGTCAAGCGTTGTTCGCCGCCCAAGCCCCACCTCCACACCTAAGTTTGGTGTGAAAGTTGCCCCCGCATACAAAAGATTTGTTTTGATACCTACGTGCTGACCTTGGGCAGCGATGGTGAACATAATGATCACAATCAGTAAGCTAATACGCTTTGTCATTGTCCTGATTTTTAGAATGTACGCTTATTGAATGGGGGTTCGATCACCATATGTTCAATTTCCGTGCCAAAGCATATAGGGACTTCTAAAAATTGCTTTTCGGCGTTGGACTACGGGTAGAAAAGCCGTAGCCATTAATTAGTCGCCCCTTAAAAACCAAATTCCAGCCGATATGAATTTTCAATTTTCACATCGGCTGTTTTTATTAACTCCAAAATCCACTTTTCAAATAAGAGCCAAAGAGCTCTCAT
>JAVXIH010000048.1:0-13806 GCA_036648455.1 Mucinivorans sp. | reverse complement strand
AAATACGCATTTTACTAACAGTGCTACTTTTAGTGATATTGTTATTCACTGTAATCTCGGTGTCGCCGCGCGACCGCCCCAACCCCGCGGGCGCACAGCGCCTTTTGATTGCTGGGTCTAACAAAAAATCACCGTGTCGCGGGAGCGACCAAATCAAAAGTCGCCGCGCGTCCGCCCAGGAGCGACTACCGAGCCCTCAACACGTAACCGATAAACCACAGGATTGTGATCCGAATTCTCGAACCCCAAATCAATGCAATCTACCGATAAAGCCTCTACTCGCGGCCCCGATACCATAAAATCAATAGTGGTACGCGTGGTACGCAACGAATCATATGGCTCATAACCATAACGCGCCGTATGAGTGCTATCATCATACACAGTAGTCCAATTGGTAGGGAAAAATCCACTCGCAATCGAAATAGGAGAAAAATACTTATTCGATATCTCGGCGTTTGTCGCCTTGTAACCCGTGGGATTCGAATTCCAATCACCAGCCACCATAAAATATGGAAAAGCTGAATACGTAGTCTTCAAAAACTCTAACTCGCCAGTACGCATACCGCCCGTGTCATAAGCCGTGTTATGTGTGTTGCCGACATACAAAGTCGAAGAATCAGACAACGGAACCTCGATGGAAAGTAAACAACGCTTTAAGTTGAACAAACTCATCGGCCACGAAAAACCACCCGGGTACGAATAACGAGCCGCACGCGAGGGAGTGTGACGAGTGAAGGTCACCACCCCACTGCGCACCCCGCCGATGGGATTGTAAAACGGATAAGGCACAAAGGGCGCTACGTAATTCAAAGCCACATAACCACTGAAATCACGACCCAAAGCCATCAGCAAAGTATCATACTCATTGATGTTGTAACTGCGCTTGGAATCGAGATCCACCTCTTGAAGCAAAATAAAATCGGCATCGCGATTGGCAACCAAAAACTCGGTGATCTTGCGCAGATTTTCGACCGTACGCCCACGCGAACATTGCACGCTCTGCCCGCCGTCGTAAAAATAATCCATATCGGAACCCAGACCCGCATAACCAATATTCCAAGACACTACCTTAATAGTGTCTTGGGTGAGCATTTCGGCACTCCCCGTGACTGGCAGCTCCTCCACCTTGGCGGGCGTGTAAGCCTTAACCCAAACTACACCCAGAAAAATAGCAGCACCAAGAATGATCCACAAAAAAAGCCATCCCAAAGCCCTAAGTATTGTCTTCATAATAGTCTATTTTACAATTGTCATTTCGTCGAGCAAATAACCCGCATCAGCATAGCGATCGATCAGGAAAAGCACATAACGAATGTCGATCGAAATATTGCGACACACGGCGGCATCGAACTCAATGTCGCTCATCGTACCTTGCCACACCCGATCAAAATTCAGCCCCACCAGCCGCCCGTGAGCATCCAGAACTGGCGAACCGCTGTTGCCTCCCGTGGTGTGGAGCGAGGCGATGAAGGCCACCGGTTGATCCATATTGGTGGGTGCCAATTCGCGCAGGCGAGCGGGCACGTTGTAATCGTAGATCTCGGGGCGGTCTTTCTCCACAATACCACGCACGGTGGAGATCGGTTTGAGATACACACCATCGCTCGGCTCGTAGCCCTCCACGCGGCCATAGGCAATGCGCAGGGTGGAATTGGCATCGGGATAAAAATTCCGATCGGGATCCTTCGCGCGCATACCCTGGATGTAAATCGTGTAGAGCGAATCGAGTTGTTTGTTAAAATAATCGTAACGCTCGTTGATCTTTGTTTCGATCGCGCGGCACTGAGCAGCCAATTCGACAGTCGGCTCGCTCGTAGCCTCGAAACCAGCGGGCAACCACCGCCGATCGATCTTTCGGATAGCTTCGCCAAAAAGTTTGACCGTAATTTCACGATCGATTGGTAAATAAAAATCCTTCTCGAAATCAGCCTTCTTAGCTGCACGATCTTTGGCTTCCAGGGAAAGATTTTTCAGCCGCTCGCTGGCCCAAATCGCCTCGTTATACATCTCGCGCATATAAGTATATGGCTCGATAGAATCATAGACAACTGACAATTTGCGTGTTATCCCTTCATAAGGCGTTTTGACGGCCCACTGTTCGAATGCTTTTTCTTCGCGCTCCTTGCGAGCGACAGTCTTCAATCGATCGAGCCCTTGCATCTCGCCCTGCCATTTTTTCCACGCATTTGCAACCCCCGCATTTTTGGCAGCATATTTAATGCGAATGGAAGCCGAAGTGTCTGCCGCACGATTCATAACTTCCAGTCGCATAGTACGTAAAGCCACTTTCTCGGGATCGCTTTTTTCGACAATATAACGCACGGCAGCACTGTGCAAAAATTGTTGAGTACGCGCTGGAAATCCGTAAACCATCGTAAAATCGCCATCCTTGATCCCACGAGCATTGATGGTGAAATATTTTGTGGGGTGATATGGCACATTATGCGGCGAATAATCAGCCCCGTGACCATCCTTGTCGGCATAAATTCGGAAAATCGAGAAATCACCCGTGTGACGCGGCCACATCCAATTATCGGTGTCTCCGCCAAATTTACCAATCGCCGATGGTGGCGCAAAAACCAAGCGCACATCGCGAAATATCTCATACACAAACAGATAGTATTCGCATCCGTTATATATCGGCTTCACCTCGCCAAAAAGTTTAGTGCCCTCTGTGGCTCGAGCAACGATTTTGTCTGGATCCTCACCCGCGGCAATGAGCGAGGTAACATCGCGCATCTCACGCAAAAAACGCACATCCAGACCCGGATTGGGCAGCTCATCGCGGCGCGAAGAAGCCGCAAAACCATTGGTCAATAAATCTTTTTCGGGAGTCGAATGAGCCTGAATCTGACCGTAACCACAATGGTGATTGGTGATCAACAGACCATCGGGCGAAATCATCGCCCCCGTACATCCACTACCAAAACGTACAATAGCATCATTCAATGCTGGCTTTGTAGCATTGTATAATTGATCAGACGAAAGACGTAGACCCTCGTGCCGCATACGGGCCAAAGTGGTGCGCTCGATGAGCGAAGGCAACCACATTCCTTCGTGAGCCGAAGTGCCAAGAGTTACAATTACTAAAATAAAGAGGAGCAATGAACGTTTTATTACCATAATTATGTTTATATTTGTGGCTGTAAATGTACGAAAAAATTATCGAAAAAGCCCTTGCAGGGGCCCGTATTTCGCCAAATGAAGCTCTCGAACTTTGGCGTGATGCTCCTTTGTCGGTGATCGGAGCGGCGGCAAGGCAACTAAAAATACAACATTCCGAAAATAACGTATACTATAACCGAAATATACATATAGAACCTACTAATATATGTGCCTTTCGATGCACGTTCTGTTCCTATCGCCGAGCCGAAGGAGAAGAAGGCGCTTGGTATTATACATTGGATGAAGTAGCAGAAATACTTGAAAAACACGCCTCGAAACCTATCACCGAAGTTCATATTGTGGGCGGTGTGCATCCGAATCATAATTTTCAATATTATATAGACCTTATATCACTAGTACACAATCGTTTGCCTAATGTAACCATCAAGGCTTTTACGGCCGTCGAATTGGACTATATAATCAAGAAAGAGGGACTTTCGTTACTCGAAGGGCTACGAAGGCTCATTGCCGCTGGCATGAGCGCTATTCCGGGTGGAGGTGCCGAAATATTCGTGGATCACATACGCCGAAAAATTTGCCCCGAAAAATGTTCCGCTTCCGAGTGGCTCAACCTACACAGGACAGCCCACGAATTGGGAATAACAACCAATGCAACAATACTTTATGGGCACATAGAGACTATCGAAGATAGGATCGATCACTTGCTTCGTTTGCGTAATTTACAGTGCGAAACTGGCGGCTTCTCCGCTTTTATTCCGCTCAAATTCCGCGCAGCTAACAATTCATTGGGTAAACACATCAACGAAACAACGCTAGTCGAAGATATGAGGATGATGGCTCTGTCGCGCATTATGCTCGACAATTTTCCACACATAAAAGCCTATTGGCCAATGCTTGGACTCGATGCCACAGAGCTAGCCCTCAATTTTGGCGCTGACGATATCGACGGGACAATCGACGACACGACACGGATTTATTCGATGGCAGGGGCAGAAATGCAAAAACCCCAACTAACTGTCAATCAGTGCCGTGAGCTGATAGAGAAAGCTGGATTTCAACCCATTGAACGCGACACATATTACAATAAAATCTATTAATTACGAATTTTTCAAATGAACTTTTTCAGAAAAATAATTCACAAAATCAACAACCATTTTCTGCTACGTAATATTGTACTAGCGGTGTGTGGTCTGATTGTTTTTTTGTATATTGTTAGCCTATTGCTCAATCTTTTCACGCGCCACGGACAACAATATATTGTACCAGATCTGTCTGGATTCGCCATCAACGAAACCAGCGATATGATAGCAGAAGCCGATTTGGAACTCGTAGTAATTGACTCCTTATATATAGCGGGCGAAAAAGCAGGTGCCATCATCGACCAAGATCCCAAGCCAACATCACGCGTCAAATCGGGACGAAAAATATTCGTGGTGATCAACGCGGTGAACCCAAAAACAGATATAATTCCCTATGTAACAGGATTTTCGCTACGCCAAGCCAAGAATATGCTCGAAGGCAAGGGCTTCCAAATCGAACGCCTAATTTATAGCCCCGATATGGCAAATAACAATGTGATCGGCGAAAGTTACGAAAATCGACAAATCACCAACGGTAGCTCGGTGAAAGCACCGCTCGGATCGGGCATTGTGCTCACGGTGGGTCGTAGCGCCACGGCACCGCTGCTCAGCATTCCCAAAGTTGTGGGGCTTACCCTGCGCGAGGCCAAAAGTCGCCTGTGGGAGGTCGGTCTCAATGTGGGCGAAGTGAATCGCGATGCCGAAGTGAACGTTCGTAACGAAGATCAAGCACGCGTGTATCGTCAAAATCCAGGACAGCAAATTCGTGCCGATTACGGGTCGAAAGTGACGCTCTATTTGACGCTAAATGCAAGTAAAATCCACGAAAATAGTAAAAAATCGGACGCAGACGCTCGCCGAATTCCTAAGGAGGAAGAACAAGATTTGACACCTGCCGAACTTGAAGCACTGCTAGCCGAATGACCTATAAACAACCTGAAAATCAAGAACTTATCGAGGACAACGAGGATGTTAGCGAAGACCTTTTCGAACACTTCGCCATCACAGTAGACAAGGGGCAAGGGTTGCTCCGAATCGATAAATTTCTCTACACTAAACTCGAAAATACTTCGCGCGCCAGGATTCAAGCCGCAGCCGACGAGGGCTATGTGCTTGTCAATTCCATCGCCGTCAAGTCGTCGTATCGCGTCAAACCGCTCGACAAGGTGCAAATTATGATGCCCTACGAGCCTCGCGAGGTGGAGATAATAGCCGAAGATATTCCGCTCGATATTTTATATGAAGATGTTGACTTACTGGTTGTTAACAAGCCTGCTGGGCTGGTTGTACACCCTGGGCACGGCAACTATTCGGGCACGCTGGTCAATGCTCTCGCCTTCCACCTGCAAGGCACGCCGCTATTTGAAAATCGCAGCGATTTGCGTGCTGGGTTGGTACATCGGATCGACAAAAACACCTCTGGCGTGTTGGTGGTGGCAAAAAATACGCGCGCGCATAGTAACTTGGCTGCACAATTTTTCAACCACTCGATCGAACGAACTTATCACGCCTTGGTGTGGGGCGATTTCGATGACAACGAAGGTACGATAGTAGGTAATATAGGACGTTCACCCAAGGATAGATTGCAAATGACCGTTTTGCCAGACGATAATCCAAACGGGAAACACGCCGTGACGCACTACAAAGTGCTCGAACGGCTGGGCTACGTGACGCTGGTGGAGTGCAAACTTGAAACGGGACGCACGCACCAAATTCGCGTGCATATGAAACATATCGGTCATCCACTTTTCAACGATGAACGTTATGGCGGCGACTGTGTGGTGCGCGGCACGACTTTCACCAAATACAAACAATTTGTGGCCAACTGTTTTGCGATCATGCCGCGCCACGGATTGCACGCCCTCTCGCTCGGTTTTGTACACCCAACGAGCGGCGAATTTCTACATTTCCAAAGCCAATATCCAACTGACTTCGCCTCGTGTGTCAACAAATGGCGAGCATACAACTCGACAGATAAATTCGAAGAGTAATATATTATATTGCAAACAATATTTTGCTGTCCATTCGGCTGATGTGCATAAATAAATTGCGTAAAGATCACGCAAAGATCGCGCAAGGTCAATAGTTTTTTGCCATCACAATTCTAGCTGTCACTTTATCATTACCAACAGTGCTATTTACTTAAAGTGTTACTTTATGTAAATTAACGATATTACTACGCATCTAGCATTCAAATAGCCAAAATACAAATTATATTTTTATATGAATTATTGATTTAACTAAATAGGATCAAATATCTGATTTACAAATGTATAATATTCAGAAATACAGTTTTACGGCTTGGCCGAACGACAGATCTGGCTCAACTGTATATAACCGACACAAATAATTGAAAATAAGCTAAATATAGATGCGTGATTGATTATTAAGCATAAATCGAATCAAAAAAGAGCAAGACAAAATGAGCCATATTAGCTCCTAGAATATGAAGTATGAAAAATACTTATTCGGCCATAATTTCTCGTCACTACTCTACTTCTCAACAACACAAAGACCAGAACAGCGATTGAAGTCTAGGTGTTCAGAAAAAATCAGCTCACTGAAATTTGCGTCCAAAAGCGAGAAGCAACACCAAATGCCTAAACCATATACAATATTTTATCAGAATACAAATCGGAGCAAAAAAGAGTGGCGCTCATAGGATTTCCCCATAAAGCGCCACTCATCTAATTGAAAAATTCCACCCAAACAGGGAGTAATTATCTAGGCATTGGCCTCGGTTTTGGCCGCCTGATCTTCGGCTGTTTCGACGGCAGACTTGGCCAAAAATTGCACAACAGCATACTTGGCCGCAGCAATTGTCTCGCGATTCACCTTCTCGATCACCGAGCCCGAAGCTATATCTTCGGTCGAAATATAGTTCTCCAAGAGCAATAATTGGACAATCATATTGTTGATATTAGTCTCTTGGCTGTATCCGTCGCAGACGTAAAGTTGCGAAATACGCGCTGAAAACTCTGCCGCAAAATCAGAATAATTTGGCAACGACATCAACTCTTCGAACGTTTCGGAGAAGCTGCTCAGCTCGATATTCAAGTTCGGAGTGACCAGTAGCGGCGAAAATTCGTGCTTGCGATCCACCGGCGTGAAGTCCACCAAATTAGTCACGTCCACCTTCTTATTCTTGTTATCCATACGACGAATATCCGCCTTGCGCATCGCTTCGAGTTGGTAGAGATAGAAGTTATAGCGCCAAATTTCGCTGCTATTCATCTCACCACCAAAGATATGGCGATATTTTTCGTTCAACAGTTTCTTGACCTTCACCTTGCCCTCGTTGATCTCGGGACGGCACACGCGCACCTCTTGGATGAGTTGTTTGAGCGCCGCAGCCGCCTTTTGAGGTCCGGTGATTTCGCGCCCTTTCTTGCCAATTTCGGTCGAAATAACGCCGCATTGAATATGACGCGCCGCGCCACGACCATCCTTGCCTCCACGCAAACATTCGATCAAATTTTGAACAGTTTGGAATTGGTTGTCCTCGTCGATAAACGGCTGTCCACCAGGGGTCGAGGCCACGGAATCGAAAATAGTACTGAAAATTCGACGATCGATCACCACCGCCGTCGCCGATGCGAAGTGAGCCATAAAACGGTTCTTGATCACATCAAATTCGACACTGGTAATCAACTCTGAATCAATAGTTTTGCCCACAAAAATCATACTCACAACCTCCACCACATCGATTTTGTCGAGCAGTTTGAATGACGAGCACAGATAATAATTTTTGTCCGCTTTCACATATTCCCAGTCCAGAATATCGTCCAAATAATTGCCGTGACGCGCAATGGTATCGACAATATTGCGGTCGGCCGTATAGCGTTTCAAGGTGCGGAAGAAATTCGGCCCGTCTTGCGATGTTGCCTTCTCCTTACGCTCGCCGTGCGCATCGATGTAGAGCAAGAAATTTTCGGGATTATCGACCCGTGTAATACCGCCCTCTTTCTTGGAATAATTACCCGCCGAAAGCATAATATCGATCTTGTATGGCATCGTAATGTCGCACATTCCGCTCACCGTCGAGCGTTGATTGAGGTCATCGGCGTTGGAATCGGCCGAACTTTCGAATAGATATTTATAGTATTTAATATAGTCGGGATCGAAATCCGTGGTGCGCGAAAAATCGCCAACCTCAGTGCCTATACCATATAAATTGCCGTCCACATCCTGAAATTCGTGGAACATATCGCCCGCAATCATCTTGACCGAACGAATGCCTTCGAGGTTGTTTTTGAGCCATTTGAGGATAAAAGCGGCGATCATTTCGCTCTTGCCTACCCCACTGTCGCCTGTGATTTCGACCACAAAGACCGAACCGTCGTTCTCCTCGACCAAAAACAGCGAACCGTGACGCGGAATCCCGCCTATCTCTTTCACCTTTTCATTGATGATCGTCAGACGCGGTTTTTTCACGTCGCCATAGTAATCGGCTTCCGATTTGAGCGGCGTGACAATGGTTTTGATATTCCCTTTTGGCCCTTTGATGTCGAAAAATCCGATCTGCGGGAATGAAATCAACTTTTCGGGCGCACCGAGAATACTGATCACATCGGGCACGAAATTTTGAATGTCGTGGAGCGAAATATATTGCTGATAATTGAGGCGATAGTCGTCGGTCAGGTATTTCATATACCCTTTTTGGAAGATCACTAACTCTTTGATAATACCGTGTTTAACGATTTTACAACGATAGTCATCCGAATCCATATTGGCAACAAATCGCGCCAATCGATCGTCGAAAAAGCCCTCCACCGGACGCGCGGCAATGTTGCACACATAATCATCGCTCTGCGCACGCTCGTAGCGAGGTACCGACCGGTCGATTTTATGGAACGGATATTCGCGTTTCTTGGCATCGGTTTTGATTCGCGTATGTTCCTGCACAGGTTGTTCGGACGAGATCACACCGCACTTTTGCATCAGCGTATTGATCCACTGAATCTGACCGCCACGGTATGTTTCGAGCGAATGATCCTCCATTTCGAAGCCCTTGTAAATCGACACACCGTGCTGAATCATCTCGTTGAGCGAGCTGTTTTGGCGACGGAACATAGTCTCCACCAAGCGCACCAAAGTGTGGGCATAACGATTATAGTAGTCGGTGCCCTTGGTGCGTTTGATCATCGAAATATAGAAACGCACCACCCGCCGCGCCACGTCGTAAATCTCGCTCTCGGCGATCTTGATCTGACGTTTGCGCATTATGTAACTCGAAATATCGTGCAACTGGGTCGGGATCATCTCCTCGATAATCTCCTCGGTGAGCATCCGCATCTCGGTGTCCGACGAGCGCAGGATCATATCATCAAAAAACTTCAACTTTTCGCACACCATTTTGTTGAACGAGTTGTCGTTGTTGAGCAAATAGAGGTATAAAATTTTGTCTGTCACCTCGGCATTGGCATTCACCCCGCGCGCAATGGCATCCATAATCGACCCCACAGCGGCGTTTGAAAGTTTCAACTGGCGATACTCTGGCATCTCGCGCAACGAACCAATAAATTCATCAATCCAAATTTGAAGGTTCAATTCTGTCAACTTAATACCAGTCGTATCTTGAAAACACTGACCAGCGGCGCGAATAATCTCGGCACGCGAAGGTTCGAGACTCTCTTTTTCGAACGGCAGGTTGAAGTGCAACAGAATTTCGCGAATATATTTCTTAATAATGGCGTTGATACCCTCCAATTTCGCCTTGTCGAGCGCCGTGTCGCCAGTGGCGTTGATGGCCAAGATTTTCATTTTGCTGTCCGAAAAGAGCAAATTTTCCATCTCGATCAGCACCTCGCGCATCGTGTTCTTCTCCTCGGGATTGTCCAAGACGTGATGGTTGGGTTGGAATGTCTTTTTGTTGGTTATATACTTCAAAATCACTGCCTTGGAGTACTTTGAACTAACGGTATTGAAATCCAAATCCGACAGCTGCGGAATACGTTTGTAGACCTGAGCCAAAAGATTTTCGTAGATCTTGGTGAAGGCGGCGCTACGCACAAACTCGAAAACAGTGGCGCACGAACCGATAATATCACCGTGAAGTTCGAAGACTGAATTAGCCGAACGACCGATCGTGGTGATCGTCACACCGCTCTTTTCGGGCGAAGCGTGATACAGCGAGCGCACATCGTTGATCTGCAACGACGGAGCCTTAACCTTCTTGTATTGAGCCGAAAGGGCGTAATCGCCAATAACTGAATCGATAAAATCGCGCTCCTTGGCGGGAGTAAACATCCGATCCAACAGCTCTTTACTCTCGATAGTTTTATTGTTTATATCCGAGCGAAGAGCCGCAAATTGAAGCCAATATTTAATGAAAATCGAGAAAGCATCCTCCAATTCGGCAGCCAAAACTTTAAGCCCATCCTTGCCAACAGGAATATAACCACCGAGCGAAAAACGAATCAAACCCGTCGGATATGGCACCGTGGCTATACCGCGGAAAGTGGCCAACGCACCGCAAAAAAGCAACATATCATTGTATGCTGGGGCGGCCTTGATGCGGAAGTTAAACAGATATGAACCATCCGAATCGATAGCCTCGATCGATTCTTGAACCGCATAATGTTCGATTAATCGTGCCGCGATTCCCTTAGCCATTTTCAAGCGCACGAGCGACTGGTCACGGAAATTTTTGTTGACGCGGAAACGATTCAAATTCTCGACCAACTTGGTCTGATAATAGCTAAAAAATGGCTCTTCGTTGTATTTGAAGTCGTCTGGCAGACCGAGCACATCTAGCTTGTCGAGCGAAACCAACTCATCGAGCAAAAACAGATAGAGAGGCGAACCTTCGAAACCAGCGGTCTTGTGTAACTGTTTGTTTGCCTGAGTGTTGAGATTGTATTTCTCCGTGTTTTCGATCTGTGCAATGATAAAACGCATCATCGCCACCTTGACCTTGCTACGCGAAGCATTTTTTGGTAATTCCGCCTCGATTTGATCCTTTATATTCTTGGCTACTTGCGCCGTTTCGAGCGAATTGTTGAGTATCAAGAGCGAATTATTGTTGCCGTGCGCCGCCGTGTTGCAACTACGCGCATAGGTGGCAAAGCCCGCAGCCATTGGCGTTGTGGCAATAGCCCCAAGTCGTTCGCCAGTGGCTGCAATGTTCTTGGTGGTCGAGAGCGACGAAATAGCACGAATGCGGCTCTGAGCCGTAATATTATTCATAATATAGCGCGAAATGGTGCGCCATTTAGGCATTTGACGATCCTCGATCTTCACCGATTCGGCATACGCTTCATCCAAGAAAAGGGTGATCTTGGTGGTGTTGAGGAACTTCAACAGACAATTCATCGACTCGGAATTATATTCTGAATAGCCGGTCGGATTGTTAGGATCATTGACCACAATGGTGGTGTTGTCGCAGAACAAATCCCACAACGAACCGCTATCATCGAAGAGCGAAAGGGTCTGTTTGATCATCGTCAAGCGCTCCAACAACCGATCGAAAGCTGGGCGACCGTCGGCCTGATTTTCGAGCTCGGTGTCGAACGGATTAATGTCGAAACAATCGTCGGGCAACAAATCCTTGTATTCCCACGCCTGCAATTCGTTATATATAATGTATGGCTTCGGGCGGCCGCTAGGATTGAAAAGCAGGTCGCGAATGATCATCTGCACAGCATCGGAAATCGAAGTTTGATCGATATTGCCGAGCGAGGACAAAAAGTTCTTCACTATATCTTTGTCGTCATCGGCCAAGGCGAAATATTTGTCACGAATGCCTAGATCGATCAAAAACTTCTCGAAACGACCTTTGTTGTCCGCCTCACGAGTAGTTTTGCGTAGATATTCTTGGTATTTTTCCAAGAAAAGATTGATACCGAAATTCTTGTGAAAATGGTTTTTCAACGTTCGCTCATAACAGCTCGGGATGATGTCGAGCACCAAGGAGCACGAGTAGCGAATCTTCTGCGACAAATTGCTGAATGGCTTCTGGCGCAGGTAGTTGCCAAAGGTACGAATCTGGTTCCGCCCGCCACCTTCGAGGATCGTCACGATCTGGATATGAGGATTGCCACCATAGAAATAGCGGCTCATCCGATCCTCAAATTCGTCGATCAGCTCTTGGGTTTGCACCTCTTTGGTCTCGGGACGATGACAATTTTCGAGGAAGAAAATAAAATCCCTCAACTTTTCGAGCGAATATTTATCCTGCACCACTTGGCGCGAGAAAGAATCTAGTTTGAAGAGAGTTATGCGCTTTTCGAGATCCGTGGCGCTGCCCGTTTGGTCAACAAGCATCTTTTCTAACTCACCATTATAAAGGGCAATCTGAGCCTCGATCTTCACGCGGAACTCGGTCAGATAGTCGGCATTGACATTTTCGAGTATCAAACGCAAATTGAGTTGAGTACTGGCTGCCGAACCCAACTTCTTGGTGTGCACCTTGTTGAGTGTATTAATAATTCCATTATGGAAACAGAAAACAAGTGAAGTGTTCGACGAACGCGACTCCTTCGAATCGTCCACCATCACCAATCGAGTGAGCAGCGCAAACCATTTTTCGCCCGTGTAATGGTTGATACGCGCGTGCGGAACCTTGACAACGAAAATACTGGTGCTGTCGGCTGTCATCTGTTCATAAAGTTCCTCGGGCTGCGGGCTATCCAGAACTCGCACCGAAGCGGCACTAAACACATCACCGCGAAGCAACTCGACCGCCTTGTCGGCGTTGCCCGAAACAACGGTGCGAATCATACCGTTCAACCCCTTGAAGTTGACCGTCCAACGCGTGCGATTCAGAAAATCGGTCTTCTCGGCGTTAGTGGTATAGTGGGTCGATTGGCTGATCATCTGTTCCAAGGTGTCCATCAGATAGTTCCAATGCGCCTCGTTGATGTCGCCCGTCACACCAATCACGTCACGATATTTACGCAAATCACGAATATGACCACCGACCTGCAATTCAGACATAAATTCGATGCCACGACTATCAACGGGCGGGGTGCCGACCGACAAATCGTGCGAATCACGAATGTTGGCAAGCAAAGTCTTGAACTCCGAACTCACCCCGTCCGTGTCGAGCAACCGATCGATCTTGCGGACAAACTCACCACGCTTGGCGCTCAGTTCGAAAGCCTTGCTGTTGTTGTGCGGAACGAGCATCAACGCCACATCTTGATAACCAGGAATATCCTCGCGGAATTTGAGTAGATAACGATTAATCTCGGCCATTTGACGAGCCGGATCATCGGGTTCGTCCATACAAAGAGCTACAAAAGAGGTCAAATTGTCAAAAATGTGACGAGGCAAAAAAATCTCCGCCCTTTCGCCCAGCGAGCTGTAAAGGTTCAGTAATTGCTTGGCTTCGTTGCTCAAAAACGCCTTAGGGCTACCTGCTATTTTCATCTGTGATATCAATTATTTAGATATAATGGTATGCGATACACTATCAACCGACAAAGATAGAGAAAAATATTCAGCAATCAAACGCACTTCACACTTCAACTTAATTTTAGAGAACATTGATCAACGATAACATATAAAGTGGGCTTCTAAAAATTGAATTTTTCAAGGCGGACTCGTGGGCTGAGAACCGCAGCGTACTCGAAGTACGTGAGGATTTATCGATCCGAAG
>JAVXIH010000047.1:0-14077 GCA_036648455.1 Mucinivorans sp. | reverse complement strand
ATAAATCCTCACGTACTTCGTGTACGCTCCGGTTGATCGACCTTGTCCGCCTTGAAAAATTCAATTTTTAGAAGCCACCTTAGGTCAGAAATGGGCGCGAAACAGTCTCGAAACAAAAAAGGCGAACCATTGATGGTTCGCCTTTTGTAGTAGTCACCTACTCCCTAGTAGCCTAAAATCCGCATCATCGAGCGGTAGGACTGCTCTTTGGCGAACAAACGCGTCACATATTCGCCCGTTTGTTTGTCGCGATCGATGATGATATGTTTTGGCGCGGGGATCAAACAGTGTTGAATGCCGCCATAACCGCCCAGCGATTCTTGATACGCCCCTGTGTGAAAAAAGCCGATATATTGAGGTTCGCCATTGAGTTTGGGCAAATAAATGGCATTCTGGTGAGCCTCCGCGTTGTAGAAATCTTCGCTGTCGCAGGTCAATCCACCCAAGAAAACGCGCTGGTATTCCTTGTCCCAATTGTTGATTGCCAACATTATATAACGCTGGTTGATGCCCCAAGTGTCGGGTAGGGTGGTCATAAAGGACGAGTCGATCATATACCACAGCTCGCGGTCGTTCTGTTGGCGTTGGTTGATCACCGAATACAATGTGGCACCCGATTCGCCAACGGTGAACGATCCGAACTCGGTGAATATGTTTGGTTCGCTCACTCCGCCTTGGTTACAATGGATCTTGATCTGCGAAACAATCTCCTCGGCCATATACTCGTAGTCGTAGTTGAAGGCCAGCGAATTTTTGATCGGGAAGCCGCCGCCGATGTTCAAACTGTCGAGCGTGGGGCATATCTTTTTAAGCTCAACGTACACCGACAAACATTTGCTCAACTCACTCCAATAATAAGCAGTGTCGCGAATGCCAGTGTTTATGAAGAAGTGTAGCATTTTGAGCTTGAACTTCTTGTTGTTCTGAATCTTTTCGGTGTAGTAATTCACAATATCTGAGTAGCGAATCCCGAGGCGCGAGGTATAAAAATCGAACTTTGGCTCTTCCTCTGATGCAATGCGGATGCCGATATTGCAAGGGCGATCCAATTCCGCATCGAGTAGTTCGAGGTCATCCTTGCCATCGAGCACCGGTATAGTGTTGTGAAAACCGTCACGCACCAGCTGCGCAATGTTGTCCACATAGGCTGGTCGCTTGTATCCGTTGCACACAATATAGATGTCTTTGTCCAGCGCGCCTTGTTCATACAGGGCGTTGATGATGTGGATGTCGTAGGCCGACGAAGTTTCTAGATGGATCTTGTTGCGCAGCGCCTCTTCCAACACAAAGGAAAAGTGGGAGCTCTTGGTGCAGTAACAATAGTTGTACGAACCGTGGTAATCGACCTTCGCCATGGCCACATTGAACAGTTTTCTAGCGCGGTTGATCTGCTCGCTGATCTTGGGTAAGTATGTGATTTTGAGCGGAGTACCGTATTGCTTGATCACATCCATCAGCGGCACATCGTGGAAGCTGAGATCGCCGTCTTCGACTGTAAATTCATCTTGGGGAAACTCGAAAGTTTGTTCAATTAGGTCTTGGTAGTGGGTCTTCATCTGAATATTTTTGATTATCCGTTGCACACGGATCTGTTAAAAAATATAGATCCGCATCAGGCGGATCACGAAAAAAAGTTTACAAAGGTGCAAATTTTTTTTTGTTTTTGGAATATATTTTTCAAACATTTCGAAAACATTTCGAGAAGCCCCATTTAGAAGCCACCTTAGTCCAAATATGCCAGCAGGCGGAGCACAAAATCGCGCTCGCCGATCAGCGGATGAGGCACGGTGAGCCGTTCGCTCTGGATGTGAGTCCCTTGCGCGCCGTCGATATAGAGGATGTCGATGTCGATTATTCGATCCACATACCGCGGCCCGAGTTCCGCGTGTTTGGTGCGTCCTATCTGGCGTTCGATCTCTTGCAGCGTGTCGAGCAGCGTGAAGGGATCGATCCCGCACTCCACTTGGATCACTTGGTTGGCGAATCCGTTAACGCTTTGGTAGCCCCACGGCTCGCTATATAGTATAGGTGTTTGGCGGGTGATGGTGCCCACTTGTTGGGCTATGGCTGTGCGTGCGGCCCAGATATAGCCCTCGCGGTGGCCCAGGTTACTTCCGAGCAGTAGTGTGACGATTGACACTTGACAAAATTTTAATCACCGTCAAGGCGAAATGGGTAAATAATATACGTGCGTTGCCATTTTGGCGAACGTGAGCGGTTAGCAATTCAAAGGCGGCAACGAGTGGCTCGACGGTTTGGGAATTGACGTATGGGGCAAAATTGCGAACGAAGGTCTCTCGATCAGCGCCCACCGGGGCGATCGCGCCCAGCCCCACGCCTTGCAAATAACACTCGCGCAGCAGATCGATCGATTCGGCACAGAAAGCTTTGTGCGCCTCGCGCCCTAGCGTGGCCATCGAGTCGGCCCAGGCGAAAAGTTCGAGGTATTTCGACGAGTAGCAGAGGCGCATCAAGGAGACAAATTGGTCGTAATATTGGTTGTCAACGGCCGCCGAAATCAAGCCGATAGAAGGCAGGGTGATGATCTGGCAACGCGAACGGATGGTGAGTATCACGGCATCTGGATCTTGGCTGACCAGCAAAAACAGCGTGCGTTGGGCTGGCTCTTCGATGAGTTTGAGCAGCCGATTGGCGGCTTGTTCGTTCATCCGTTCGGGCAGATACATTATAACCACCTTGTAACCACCTTCATATGATTTGAAACTCATCTTGCGGATCAACTCGTCGGCTTCACTGACGTTGATAGCGCCCTGCGAATTTTCTATATCGATGTAGGCATACCATTCGCGTTCCGAGAAAACACCGCCCGTGGAGGCGAAAAATTCGCGCCACAAGTGAATAAATTGATCAGAGGTTGGTTTTTCGTCGGCACGTGACGTGGATCTCGCTTTTTTGGATTTATTGACAGGGAAAATAAAGTGCAGGTCGGGATGTTCCAGGCGCGCTGTTTTGTAACAAGTCGGACAATTTTCGCACGCCAGACCACCGTTTGCGGCGGCATTGGGGCACATCACACCCCGCGCATACGCCAAGGCGAGCGCCAAAGCACCCGAAGAAACATCGCCCACAAACATCTGCGCGTGGCTCACCCTGCCTATTGCGACAGAGTCCGCTAAGCTTTTTTTTATGGCTTGATGTCCGTTTATTTGAGAAAAATTCATAACTTTACGTCCATACAAAGATATACTTATTTTCTATGGAAACAATCAAACGCGAAAAAGTTTTTGACTTGCTACATTCGCAAACAGTTGATCGCCAAGTAATTGCTAAGGGTTGGGTGCGTACCAAACGCGGCAATAAATCGGTCGTATTCTTGGCTTTGAACGACGGATCGACCGTGAACAACATACAAATCGTGTGCGACGCTGAGCGTTTTGGCGATGAATTTTTCAAACCAATCACCACCGGTGCGTGCATCAAGGTCGAGGGAACTCTGGTGGCCTCGATGGGTCAAGGCCAAGGGGTCGAGATCCAAGCTGCCGCGATCGAAGTCTATGGCACGGCCGACCCCGACACTTATCCTCTGCAAAAGAAAGGGCACACGCTCGAATTTCTGCGCGATATTGCTCACTTGCGTCCGCGCACCAACACTTTTGGAGCTATTTTCCGCATTCGTCACGCGATGGCGTATGGGATTCACAAATTTTTCAACGATCGTGGTTTTTACTACTGGCACTCGCCGTTGATCACCGCTTCGGATGCCGAAGGTGCGGGGGCGATGTTCCAAGTGACCACCTTGCCCCTGGGTGCCGAGGTCGATTACAAGGATGATTTTTTCGGTTCGAAGACCAACCTCACCGTTTCTGGTCAGTTGGAGGGCGAATTGGGGGCGATGGCGCTGGGCGAAATTTATACCTTCGGGCCGACCTTCCGCGCCGAAAATTCGAACACTCCGCGCCACTTGGCCGAGTTCTGGATGATCGAACCCGAGATGGCTTTCTACGAAATAGAAGACAATATGCGTTTGGCCGAAGATATGCTTAAATATCTGATTACCTATGCTTTGGAGCATTGCGCAGACGATCTTGCCTTTCTTGAAAAAATGTACGACAAGGAACTTACCGCTCGTTTGCGTTCGATCATCGAGTGCGATTTTGTGCGTTTGACCTACACCGATGGGGTGGATATACTAATGAAATCGGGTGTTAAGTTTGATTTCCCAGTCAGTTGGGGAGCCGACCTGCAAAGCGAACACGAACGTTACTTGGTGGAGCAACATTTCAAGCGCCCCGTCATTATGACCGACTATCCCAAGGAGATCAAGTCTTTCTATATGAAACTCAACGAGGATCAAAAGACGGTTCGCGGTATGGATGTGCTCTTCCCTAAGATCGGCGAAATTATCGGCGGTTCGGAGCGCGAGTCGGATCTGGATAAATTGCTGGCTCGAATGCACGAAATCGGGATTCCAGAGGCCGAGATGCAGTGGTATTTGGACACCCGCCGTTTTGGCACCGCGCCTCACTCGGGTTTCGGCTTGGGTTTCGAGCGTTTGATCCTCTTTGTGAGCGGTATGACCAATATTCGTGACGTAATTCCATTCCCGCGTACGCCGGGCAATGCTTCATTTTAATTTGATAATTATCAGATGAATCAACAGGTTAGACATATTGTATCGACTGCTGTTTTGACTGGTGCTCTCTTGGCTGTGTCGTGTACTCCGCGCGCGTATGTGCCCCGCCATCCAACTTCGGGGCGAGCTTTGAGCGCGGTGGACACCATCCCCTCTAAGCTCCCCGTTGCTGATGAGCAGAAGCCTGTGTCGGATCAATCGATCGATTTTTCGGCAGCCATCGACCCCAACAATGTCGGTCAAGATAGCGCTGTGCTTGACAATAATTCTGCCGCTCCGATTTCGCACTCTTTTGGTGACAACGAGACGGAACACATTAAATTTTCGCGTTACAATCCTTTTGGGTCTAGCGGTTCGTTCTCTGTGGAGCTCGATGGGTTGGATTATTGTTATCCGATCGATGGCAAGTTCTCGTCGGGCTATGGTCGGCGTGGGCGTTCTTTCCACACGGGTGTCGATTTGATAGCTCCTGCCCATACCCCGATCTACGCCATTTTCGATGGCACGGTGCGTATGTCGAAGCCCTATTCGGGCTATGGCAATGTGGTGGTGTTGCGCCACGATAATGGGCTTGAAACAGTATATGCCCACACAGCAAAAAATTTGGTTCGTGTGGGTCAACAGGTCAAACGTGGTGACAAAATCGCCATTTGTGGGCGTACTGGTCGCGCAACGACCAACCATCTGCACTTTGAGGTGCGCGTTCAAGGCATCGCCATCAGCCCGCTGTTGGTGATCGACCCTATGGCACACACCTTGAAGAATGGCACACTGACAATTACACGTTCATCTGGCGGATCTGTTTCAGCGCGTCTGGGCAGCGTGGGGCAACAAGAGTTGGCTCAGAATCAAACAGAGGATAAAGTGGTGGCAGACGCTAAATCAAACACCGCCGACCACGATCAGGCAAATCAAGATCCAACGCCACATAAAGAAGCCTTGGCCAACGCCTCGCACGGCATTCGCGTCGGCGATAAGGTCTACGATGCGCCATCGACTTCCGCGGCAACAACCAAACCCGCAGCTTCGTCATACCATATCGTTGTCCGAGGGAACACAATGTCCGCCATCGCGCGCCGTTATTCGATCTCGGTTTCCAAAATTTGTGCGCTCAACAATATACCGAAAGACAAGGCCGATAAATTGAAACTTGGTCAGAAGTTGCGTGTGCGATAAATATAATTGAAAATATAAAATGATACAAAGAATACAAAGCCTATATTTGATGGTGGTGGCGGTGTTGATGACTATTATGCTCTTCACGCCAATGGCTTCGCTCACGGCAACCGAGAGCGTCGATGCGGCACGTTTCGATGTGTGGGGGATTCATTTCGCCAATGGGAATTCGATTTCGCTGCTTTATTTTGGTATTTTGGTGGGGCTGACCGGTGGGTTGAGCTTGGCCATTGTGATGCTCTACAAGAAGCGTAAATTACAACTCCAACTATGCTATGCGCTCGAAGTGTTGCTGATCGGGGTGCTAGTTTTTGAACTTTTCTATGGTTATCAGCTCTTTACGACTGATGGCTACACGGTCGATTTCTCGCCCATACTCCTACTTCCTCTTTTCTCGATCCCATTGGTGTGGCTCGCTAGCCGTGGCATAATTAAGGACATCGCACTGCTTAAATCGTACGATAGAGTACGATGAAAACGCTGCGTCAGACTTTTTTGAGACATTGCGCCCAGACCTCGCCCGATCCTATGATGATCGAGGTGGCGCGTGCCGAGGGGGTTTTCCTCTATTGCCCGTCGGGTGATCGTTATCTGGATCTTGTGTCGGGGGTGTCGGTGTCCAACGTAGGGCACTCTAATGCCGAAGTTGTGGCGGCGGTGCAGCGTCAAGCGGGTCAATATATGCACACGATGGTCTATGGCGAGACTGTGCAACGAGTGCAGGTCGATTATGCCGCGCTGATTGCCGATTTGTTGCCTGCGGGATTCGACTCGGTCTATTTTGTCAATAGTGGTGCCGAGGCGATCGAGGGGGCGATGAAACTTGCCAAACGAGCTACTGCCCGTACTGAAATTATTTCGATGCGTGGGGCGTATCACGGCTCTACTCACGGGGCGCTCTCCATTCAAGGAGGCGAAGATTACAAGACTGCTTTCCGCCCATTGTTGCCCGATACTCGGTTGATTCGTTTCAATAATTTCGACGATCTGACCCTGATCACCACCCGCACGGCGTGTGTAGTTTTCGAGGTTGTGCAGGGCGAGGCGGGTATTCGTTTGCCCGAGGCGGGTTATTTGGATGCCTTGGTGGATCGTTGTCACGCCGTTGGAGCGTTGGCGGTGGTGGACGAAGTGCAGACTGGTTTTGGGCGTACGGGGGCGATGTTCGCCATCGAAAAATATGGGATTAAACCCGACATAGTGTGCTTGGCTAAGGCTTTGGGTGGCGGGATGCCGCTCGGGGCTTTTGTGGCGAGTGAATCGTTGATGAGGCTCTTGACTTTCGACCCTGTTTTGGGTCATATAACTACTTTTGGGGGCAATCCGGTATGTTGTGCGGCAGGGATGGCTGCCACGCGTTATATAGTGCGTGAGCGGTTGGTGGCCAATGCCGAGGCGATGGGTGGGCTTTTCGAGGATGGGTTACGTTCGCATCCTGCGGTTGTTGAGATTCGTCGTAGTGGGTTGTTGCTGGCCGTTGAGTTGGGTGATTCGGCGCGGATGATGCGTATGATTGTTCGGATGGCCGAGAGTGGGATAATGAGTGATTGGTTTTTGTTTTGCGACACAGCGTTTCGCATTTCGCCACCGTTGACCATTACCGAGGATGAGGTTAGGTCGGCGGTGATGGTTATTCGTGGTTTGTTGGACGAGTTTTAGGGGTTTGACGGACGCACAGCGTCTTTTGATTGGTCGCGCGGCGACACCGAGATTACAGTGAATAACAATATCACTAAAAGTAGCACTGCTAGTACAATGCGTATTTCCGTTGTGGAGCTGCCCGAAATCAATTGCTCTCGTAGGCTAAGCTTTGAATTTTGTGCTTCCGACCGGTACCGAAATGCAGCATTTCAAAGGGGGAAACGCTAGCCTACAAAGCATTTTGGCACTGTCGGAAACACAAAAGCTCTCCTAGCGTTGCAGAGAGTAATTACTTCGGGCGAGGCTTTTTCTTTGGTTCTGTTTCTTTTTGGCCTCAAAAAGAAATGAACTGTGGGGGTCTGGGGGTACATAAACCCCCAGGATAGAAATTTCTAGAACCTATTATACACAGTAACTCACAAAAAACCTCCCCCCTTTATCCTATTTTTGTGGCTCTTTTTGACTGCCTTTTACGAGGAAAAAACCAACTATTTCCGACACTCCGTATGCCACAAGCCACGCCCCCGCAAAAATTACGATCCAAGCAGCCGATCCAATAGGGAAAAAGAAAAATACAGATCCCGAAAGCATCATCACAACGGGGAAGATAAAGAGCAATGGCGACAGGTCACGGTTCACCTTGCGAACTTTGAAAAGGCGCGAAAATTGTGCCACTGCCAGAAATATCAACGCCACACCAACCATAATCATAAAGAAGGAGGTGAATGATTGGGGGCTCAGCATAAGCATCAAGCCAAAGATCAAGCCCAACACCCCGCCCAGCGGAATCGCTGTCCACGAAAAGCCCGCCGAACGCTTAACGGCAAAAAATGTGATCAACTGGATGGCTCCAACTGCCAATAAAATGATGCCAATAATACGTACTAAAATTTCGATCGCCCCAACAGGGTAGAGCATAATCAATAAACCGATAACAAGTGAGGATATTCCCCATAAAATAGGATTGAAAGTCTTCATAATAATGTGATTGAAAAGGTTAATAAACCAATGATTAAATTGGTGAGCATATAACTCCTCTTAGCAAAGTTAACTAAAATTTCTCAGTAAAACAAAAAAAAGACACTATCTTCGATAAAAATGTCTAACTTTGCGCTTTAATAACAGCATAATAATAGAATAAAAGCACTACGTGATGAGTTTACCAATTATCGAAAATGACGAATGGCTTGCTCCCGTTGAAGGAGAGATCAATTATCGTTACGACCGTTACAAATGGCGTTTGGGCGAAATCGAGCATTTCAGCGGCTCGCTACGCGATTTTGCCAATGCACACATTCATTTTGGAGTTCATCACGACCCGACAGCGCACGGTTGGTGGGTGCGCGAATGGTTACCTGGGGCTAAGGAAGTATTCGCTTTTGGCGATTGGAACGATTGGCAACGCACCGAGTACCCGTTGGAAAAAGACGAGTGGGGTATTTGGTCAGTTTTCATTCCCGAGAGTAAAAACTCTCGTTTGCAGCATAAAAGTCTGATCAAGCTTTACATTCACGGGGCTGATGATTCGTGGGCAGATCGTATTCCGGCCTACATTCGTCGTGTGGTGCAGGACGAAGTGACCAAAGATTTCACGGGGCAGGTTTGGGAGCCCGAGGTTCCTTTTGATTGGACTGGGGATGAATTTTACACCGAGCTCAACGGTTCGCTCGTGATCTACGAAGTGCACGTTGGGATGTCGCTCGAAAAGGAGGGCGTGGCCTCGTATCGCGAATTTGAGGAGCAGGTGCTGCCGCGCATCAAAGATTTGGGCTACAACGCTGTGCAAATGATGGCCGTGGCCGAGCACCCATATTATGGTAGCTTTGGTTACCACGTGTCGAGTCTTTTCGCTCCCTCGTCTCGCTTTGGTACGCCCGAGGAGCTCAAACACCTAATCAAGACAGCTCACTCGATGGGTCTGTCGGTGATTATGGATTTGGTTCATTCGCACTTTGTGAAGAACACGGTGGAGGGCATCAACCGCTTGGATGGTACTGATAATCTCTATTCGCCTGCTGGTGAGGCTGGTAATCACCCACATTGGGACAGCAAACTTTTCGATTATGGCAAGCACGAGGTGCAACACTTGTTGCTCTCGAACGTGAAATATTGGTTAGATGAATTTCACTTCGACGGTTATCGTTTCGACGGTGTGAGTTCGATGATATATTATCACCACGGTTACGCCGATTTTATGGCAAATCCATATGACACTTATTTTGGTGACGGGGTCAATCGCGAGGCGGTCACCTATCTCACCTTGGCCAACAAATTGATCGACGAGGTCAAACCGTCGGCCATCACCATTGCCGAAGATGTGAGTGGAATGCCTGGGATGGCTGTTTCGATCGAGGATGGTGGCGTTGGGTTCGACTATCGTTTGGCGATGGCGATTCCCGATTTCTGGATTAAATATCTCAAAGACATACCCGACGAGCAGTGGAATTTGCAAGATATGTGGTCGATGATGTGTAATCGATTGCCCGGGGCCAAGACTATCGCCTATTGCGAGAGTCACGACCAAGCCTTGGTGGGCGACAAGACGATCGCTTTCCGCTTGATGGACAAGGAGATGTATTACTCGATGGACAAGGGGTCTCAGAACTTGGTTGTCGATCGTGGTGTGGCTCTGCATAAGATGATACGCCTGCTGACGATCACCCTAGGTGGCGAGGCCTATCTGAATTTTATGGGTAATGAATTTGGGCATCCCGAGTGGATTGATTTCCCACGAGAGGGTAATGGTTGGACTTATGCTCACGCCCGCCGTCAGTGGAGTTTGTCGGAAGACCCTAAATTGCGCTATGGCGATCTGAAAGCTTTCGACAAGGCGATGATCACTTTGGTTCGTTCGCACCATATTCTCCGCTCTGGCTATGGCTACAACTTGCTCAACGACAACGATAACAAGACAATGGTATACGAGCAGGCGGGTTTGGTTTTTGTCTTCAACTGGCACCCTTCGGCCTCGATTATGGATTATGAGATGCCGGTTCCTATGCCGGGCAAGTATCATATTATTCTCGATTCGGACGACAAGGCTTTTGGTGGTTTCGACCGTGTGGACAATACGATCGATTATTTTTCATTCACTCGCCAAGGGCGACACTATATTAAGATATACAACACCAATCGCACGGCTTTGGTGTTCGAACATATCGACTAGCTCTCGTTTTTTATGACTACAAAAATCACACTGCGCGATATGCGTTTCTATGCTCATCACGGTTGTTACGCCACCGAACAAAGGGTGGGCACACGGTTCACCGTTGATCTGGCGGTTGACTATGACAGTGACCGAGCAGCCTCGACTGACGATGTGCGGTGTGCGGTGAATTATCTGGATCTTTATGCTTGTGTGAAGCATCAGATGTCCATCCCATCCCATATTCTGGAACACGTAGCCCGCCGAACGCTCGATGCTTTGGGCGAGCAATTCCACGAAATCACCGCTGCTGAAATTTCTATTTCCAAAATTGCACCGCCCTTAGGTGGTGATATCGATCGAGTTAGCGTAACTATGCAATGCACTTATTAACATAGGTGACTTCTAAAAATTGCTTTTTCGGCGTTGGATTGCGGATCGATAAATCCTCACGTACTTCGAGTACGCTCCGGTTTACGACCAAAGTCCGCCTTGAAAAATCTAATTTTTAGAAGCCCCCCCCCATAGTTGTTAACATAGTTCTTAACATAGTTGTTGACAATGTTAAGATAAAGTGTTAATAACTCTTTGCTGTAAATCCGCCTAACGACAATCCGTTTAGTACTTTTGTAAAAAAGTAAACAACGGTTATGAAAACAAAAAAAGAATACACTTACGAAGAAGCGGTGGCCGCCACGCGCGAATACTTCAAAGGTGACGACCTTGCCGCTACGGTCTGGGTGAGTAAATATGCCCTCAAAGATTCGTGGGGTAAGATTTTTGAATGTTCACCCGTTCAGATGCACGATCGCATTGCGAGTGAAATAGTGCGTATTGAACAGAAGTACCCCAATCCGATGTCCAAAGAAGATGTTTTGGAATTGTTGGATGGTTTTAAATATGTGATTCCTCAGGGCGGGCCGATGACGGGTGTGGGTAATGAATTGCAAATTGCATCGCTGTCCAATTGTTTTGTCATCGGGCACGAGAAGCCAGCCGATTCTTACGGTGGTATTATCCGTATCGACGAAGAGCAGGTGCAACTTATGAAGCGCCGCGGCGGTGTGGGTCACGATTTGTCACACATTCGTCCCACTGGTTCGCCGGTTCTCAATTCGGCCTTAACTTCAACGGGCATTGTCCCTTTTATGGAGCGTTATTCTAACTCCACCCGCGAGGTGGCGCAAGACGGTCGTCGCGGGGCGTTGATGCTCTCGCTGTCCTTCAAACACCCTGATGCCGAGCGCTTTATCGATGCCAAAATGGAGAGCGGCAAGGTGACGGGGGCTAATGTTTCCATCAAAATCGACGACGAGTTTATGCAGGCTTTGTTGGCTGGTCATACTTATCACCAACAATTTCCGATCGAACCTATCGAAGGCAAGAAGCCATTAGTCGAGCGCAATATAGACGCTAAGACCCTGTGGAACAAGATTATACACAACGCTTGGCAATCGGCCGAGCCAGGGGTTCTCTTCTGGGATACCATCATTCGCGAATCGATTGCCGATTGTTACGCGGATCTAGGTTTTCGGACTGTTTCGACCAATCCGTGTGGCGAAATTCCGCTTTGCCCCTACGATTCGTGCCGATTGGTGGCGATAAATTTATACGCTTATGTGGATGATCCGTTCACCAAGAAGGCAAAGTTCGATACCGATAAATTCAAGAATCACGTGCGCAAAGCGATGCGTATTATGGATGATATTATCGATTTGGAGATCGAGAAGGTGGACGCTATTATCGAGAAGATCGGCACCGACCCTGAGACTGACGACATTCGTCGTGTGGAGCGTCAATTGTGGGAAAAGATTCGTTCGAAGGCTTTGGCTGGTCGTCGTTGTGGGCTTGGCATCACGGCCGAGGGCGATATGTTGGCTGCGCTCGGTTTGCGTTACGGTACGGATGAGGGGCTGGCCATGGCGGTCGATATTCAGCGCACGTTAGCCGTCGAGGCTTATCGCTCATCGGTGGAGATGGCTGGCGAACGAGGTGCCTTCCCTATCTACGATTCAAATCGCGAGCTCAACAACCCAATGATTGCGCGTATCAAGGGTGCCGACGGTGAGTTGTACGAAAAAATGGTAACCACTGGGCGGCGCAATATCGCGATGTTGACAATTGCTCCAACGGGCACTACTTCGTTGATGACGCAAACCACGAGCGGTATCGAGCCTGTTTTCTTGCCTGTCTACAAGCGTAGGCGCAAGGTCAACCCTTCGGATGTGAATGCCACGGTGAGTTATATTGATCAAGTTGGCGACTCGTGGGAAGAGTACAACGTCTTCCATCACAATTTCTTGACCTACCTTCAAACGATCGGTTTGACGAAAGATAAGGTCAAGAATATGAGTAGCGAGGAGCTCGATGAGTTGGTCGAAAAATCACCTTATTACAAGGCCACGAGCAACGATATCGATTGGGTTCAGAAAGTCAAGATGCAGGGTGCGATCCAAAAATGGGTTGATCACTCGATTTCGGTGACCGTCAACCTGCCCAAGGAGGCGACCGAGGAACTGGTGGCCGACGTATACAAAACGGCTTGGCAAGAGGGTTGCAAGGGAGTGACTGTCTACCGTGACGGTTCGCGCGAGGGAGTGTTGGTCAAGAGGGACGACAAGGACAAAAAAAGTGGTCTTCCCGCCAAGCGTCCTGTGTCGCTCGACGCGGAGGTGGTTCGTTTCAGCAACGGATCCGAGGAGTGGATCGCCTTTGTGGGCGTTTACAACGAGATTCCTTACGAAATTTTCACTGGTAAGATCGAGGAGGACGCGATGTTTATCCCCAAGCGCATCAAGAAGGGCAAGATTATTAAGGTCAAAGAAGATGGCAACGGCACTCGTTACGATTTTCAGTACGAAGACAAATATGGTTACACCAACACCATCGGCGGTATTTCGCGGATGTTCGACCAGAGTTTTTGGAACTATGCCAAGTTGATTTCGGGCGTTTTGCGCAACGAGATGCCCATTGTGGATGTAGTGTCTCTGATTTCGTCTTTGCAGCTCGACAGCGAGACCATCAACACTTGGAAAAACGGTGTGGCTCGGGCGCTGTATAAATTCATCCCTAACGGCACCAAGGCCAAGAGCGGCATCACGTGTCCCGAATGTGGGCAAGAGTCGTTGATTTACCAGGAAGGTTGCTTGGTTTGCAGCTCGTGTGGCCACAGCAAGTGCGGTGGTTGATCTCTCTTTTGGGCGGATTATCCGCTGGTGACTTCTTCATAAGTATCGTGAAAAACCTCTTCGGCATCGATTGTCGGAGAGGTTTTTTTGTTAGTTTGTCTTATGGTCAAAAAAAAATGAAAATTATTTGTCATAACAGTACACAATGACAAATATTAATCGTATATTCACAGTCGTTATCCGTGTGGTATTGATGGTTTGGAGCTATTTCGCGTTTTGTAACCTGCTGTTATATTTTTTGTTGTGCACACGGTGATGCCTGTGTATGACTTTTAGTATATGTTTTTATTTGTGCTATTCTGATGGGGGCTTCTAAAAATTGAATTTTTCAAG
>JAVXIH010000046.1:0-14167 GCA_036648455.1 Mucinivorans sp. | reverse complement strand
GTGAGGATTCTCAGATCCGAAGTCCAACGCCGAAAAAACGATTTTTTGAAGCCACCTTGAAGTCACCTAATGATCAGCTTTTGAGTCTGATATACTGGATCGTTACGGTTAGTCAACCCTTCAATGGTGATGGTGTAAGAACAGTGACTCTCATCAGAGGAGTAAAATTGCAACCGTTGAGTTTTGTTCGAAAGGTTCACGTTAGGATTCCAATAAATCGTTGAGCGATAATCTTCGCTGTCATACTTTTCGCGCTTTGTGGTGTATTTGGGCGAATAAAACACTTTTTCGCACTTATCGTAGCCCACAAAATCCAGCACCGTGATATCCTTAGCCACGCTGTTCCAATAGGCGTAAGGATTGTTGTATTTTGTCTCGATCACAAAAATCGTATTATTCCTGTTGTAGGTGTAACATCGAGGAATGGTTATGTATTCGATAGCCGTAATCTCATTACCCCGATAAGGAGGCAGGGTCTCCAAGGCATTGGGCGATTGATCGACGTGGAACTCCATACCGTCGATGACAAACGTATATTCGGACAACGGATCGGGAATCATACCCGAATACTTGATCAATTGCTGCAAAGAAAGATCTGGATTTATATCTTTCATATACCTGTTGAATGGCGACGAATAATAAGACAGCTTAGACGATAGGCGATTGGGAGCAATATCAGCCTCTCTTGCTTGATCGAGCTTTGAAGGGCTGGCCTTGCCGCGAGCCGACACCACAACTGGATCGATGGACAGAGTTTGATAGACACCTAATTCGCTACCAGAGAGCATAGTATTCATTGCCTGAGTAACTGAATCTTGAAACATTGGCGAGAAACTATCCAACGAGCTGACTCTCTTGGCTACAAATGGCGGTTCGGGTTCTGGCAAGCTATCCACTAGAATGGTGGCATTCAAAGTGCGATTTTTGGGATGAACCACCTTCAACGAAATTTGTTTGGTACCCGATATGTCGAGATCACCGATCTCGAAACGATTGTCGAGCCCCACCTTGGCTATGCGCGTGGAATCGGTAGTGACAATCTGGGCAAAAACATTGGCATCGCGCAAATTTTTAGCATAGCCACTCTTCACCGCACCGGTGATGAGTTGGCCAGCCTCCAAATAGTATGGCATATGTTGCTCGACACCACACACTATATCCTTGACATCGAAACGTCGCCAACCGTTGGTGAGCATCAACAGATCAACATCCGAGGAACCAATGTAGGACGCAGGTCGATCAATCGGACTGTGGAGATCACTGGTCAGCAACAAACTGGACACTATATTATCATAATCATCGGGGTGATTCACCAAATTATCGCTAGTCACACTGATCGCAAAATTGCCCCGCACAGTGTCTGGTAAAGCCAAATCCAGAATTATCGGCTGGCGAGAGCCATAGCTCGTTTGATCGCTGGTGACAAGAATTTCGGGCAGTAGGGGCTGAACAAAAAATAGCCGCTCGGCCAGTGGCGTTCTGTCTTGATCGATTATCATCAGGTGCGACACACCAGCGGCGAGCAAATTGAGCGGAATAGTGTGTCGAGCGTAGGGTCGATCCAAAGGCATTATATATTGCATCCGCCCGCGAGTGTGCAGCAAGGCGTACATCTTGCGGTCGGCAAAAGTTCCCACCTTTTCAACAGTATATGATATCTTGCCCTCACGGTTGATCATCGCCAAAGCAACCCCATCCTTTTTGACTGCCGCCAACGGAATTTGTTTGAAAATCGAATCCTTCGACCAACAATACGCAGTGTAACGACGCGACGAATCGACATAAAATTCAACCAGCCCCATTCCGTCTTTTACGCTCTTGAAACCCGACACCGTGTCGCCAATATCGTTGAGCACATATCCGCTCACATCGATTGGATTACCGCTACTCGAAACGGCTTTGTATGCCACCCGACGGACGTTGCCCGATATCAAATCACCACCCTCGGGCAAAAATTGAATATCGTAATCGGCGTTCGGGATTTCGAGTTGTAACGAATTTCTAAATCGCGATTTGCCGACCTTGCCCTTCACATCAATGGCCACCACATCGCCCGGCGCAAGACCTTTGACAGGCAATTTGACAAACCCTTTTTCGTTACTTTTCTCGTCCCGTGTACGTATCTGTTTGTTGGTGGTGAGGTTACGAATATTGCAATCCAAATCGATATTCGAATATCGATCGCCACCCAAACTAAGGATGAAAACGAACGTCGAATCGACATTCCGCACCTCGGCTCGCATCTTGGAACCAAAAGTAAATGGCTCACTGACGGTAATCTGTTTATAGAAAAAATACTCCCTCGGGAAATTACGCATCCACAACGTGTAGGCACGAATTGTGTAACGACCAGCGACAATCTTTTTGCCCAAGGGCAGATAGCCGCTAAAACCTACACCTATCGAATCACGTTTGATCTTCCCCTTGACAACTATCGTGTCCGAGGTGTCGATCACATCGATGTAGATATAGTTAGACAGAGCGGCCGAATGGTCGGCGCTATTGACCAAATAGCCCTTGAACCACACACTGTCGCCCACAAAATAGTTTGGCTTATCGATTTGCAAATAACACTTCTCGGATGGAGTGTAATTGGCGAAATTGCGCTGAACATCCTTGGTTATTTCTTGCGAAAATAACGACAAGGAACCAAGCCAAACAACCGAAATAATCAATAAAAATCGCTTCATAATTTTGAAAAATCATCTTTTATTAAATCAATACGGCTTCTAGAAATGGGCAACTTCTAAAGGGGGCTTCTGAAAATGACCTACCATTCAATTGGCTGATCACCCAAATAATCGTTGGCCAAAGCAAAGTGCCGACAACCCAAAAAACCGCGATAAGCCGACAGTGGCGACGGATGAACAGAGGTGAGAATCAAATTACGCGAGCCATCTACCACGGCTGCCTTGCGCTGGGCATAAGCCCCCCACAACATATAAACGACACCCAAGCGGCGCTCGTTGATACGCGCAATCACGGCATCGGTAAACTGTTCCCACCCACGCCCAGCGTGCGAAGCCGCCGCGCCAGCTCGAACCGTGAGCACCGCATTGAGCAGCAACACCCCTTGGCTCGCCCAACGTTCCAAGTCACCATCCGACGGCACACGATAACCGCACGCACTCACCTCACTATATATATTACGCAACGATGGCGGCAAGGCAACCCCCGAAGTGACCGAAAAACACAAACCATTAGCCTGACCCTGGCCGTGATAGGGATCTTGACCGAGGATCACAACCCGCAACTTGTCGAGGGGGCACGAATCGAATGCACGAAAAATATTCGCCGCTGGCGGATAAATAGTCGTGGTGGAATATTCCTGCCTCACAAAACTGATTAATTCCTGGAAATATGGCTTTTCAAACTCGTCTCGAAGGAGGTCATACCAATCATCGGCAATTTGTACTTTTTTCATACTCTATACAATCAAACTACTAACCAACATTTGCAGGGCAAAAACAATAGCCCCACTCGCAAAACCAGCAAAGGCAAGTAATGAAATATTACGCAGATACCAAACGAAATTCATCCGTTCGAGCCCCATCACCACCACACCAGCTGCCGAACCGATGATGAGCATACTGCCACCAACGCCAGCCGTGTAGGCCAAAAATTGCCAGAACAGACCGTCCTGCATAAAGTTTGCTGCATAAGCCGGGTCGATCGAGGCCGCCACACTCGCCGCATCGCCAACGGGATAAGTGGCAATCGCCCCCGCAACGAGCGGCACATTGTCCACCACCGATGACAAAATACCAACAACAATGTCGGTCATATAAGCGTTGTGGATCGAAGTGTCGAGCCACGCGGAGACAGAACCCAGCACGCCACTGGCTTGTAAAGCCCCAACCGAGAGCAAAATACCAAGGAAAAAGAGCAGTGTCGGCATATCGATCCGTTGCAAAACATATGGGATGCGCGGCTCGATTTTGTCGTTATCATTACCTGGGTTACGCTTGTACATCAATTCGGTGTAGAGCCACATCACGCCCAGCGCCAAGAGCACACCCATATAAGGGGGCAGGTGGGTTACGGTTTTGAAAATCGGCACCGAAATCAAGCAAGCCATCCCTAGCACGAGAATCGAAATGCGCTCTTTCTTGGTGGGAGGGCATATTTGAGAATTGCTAGTGCCTAACGATTTTTGGGTTGTTGGATCTATGTCGCCCTTGAGCCAATGCGAAGCCAGCCACAGAGGCACCAGTAACGCCGCCAAACTAGGCAAGATCAGATTGCCCATCAGCGAAAGTGCCGTCACATTGCCCCGCACCCAGAGCATAATGGTTGTCACGTCGCCAATGGGCGACCACGCACCACCAGCGTTGGCGGCAATGATGATGATGGATGCAAAAACCCATCGCTCTTTGTAATTGGGAATGATTTTGCTCAGCAAAGTCACCATCACAATGGCCGTGGTAAGGTTGTCCAAAACGGCCGACATAAAGAAAGTGATAAAACCGATCAACCAGAACAGTTTACGCTTGTTGCTAGTCGAAATTCGGTTGGTAATGATATTGAATCCCCCGTTGACATCTATCAATTCGACGATTGTCATCGCCCCGATCAGGAAAAACAGTATTTCGGACGTTTCGCCAAGCTGAATGAGTAGTTTGTGTTGTACAACATCTATTGGGGCTAAGGTGGCATAAAGCGTCCATAGAACAACCCCAGTTATCAGGGCTGTGGCGGCTTTGTTGATGCGCAGAGGATTTTCGAGTGCTACAAAAACATAACAAAGCAAGAAAATAATTACAATTGCTATGATCATATTTTATTTAATTAAAGTGGCTTGCGAAAATCGAAGTTCAACAACGAAAAAACAATTTTCAGAAGTCACATCAGATACTATTTATTGATGTAATGAAAAATATTTCATAAACTGCGCACGTTCGAAAATTTCGGCATCTTTCTCACGCGAGGCATTCAGCAAACCACGGAAATCACTGACTTTCAGGTAGTTCTTCTTCACCGCCCAAGCATCAACTTCCGAGAGTATAACTTTCAGATAATCAACGCCCTTGTCGTAGAGCACGGAACACATTTCGACCGCCATAGCCCCAGAAAGCAACGCCTTGATCGCATCATCGCCGCTGTGGACACCAGTCGATATGGCAACATCGATCAAAGGCGTGAGCGACGAACATAGAGCCGTATATCTCAATGAGTTATGCAGATCATTAGAGGTGCTAAACACCCCACCGCTCACGGGAATCAGACGATCGGTGTCGATGTCGGTCGAATAAAAACGATTGAAAAGCACCACTCCCTTCACACCTCGATAGTAGAGCTGCTGAATAATGTTGAGCGGCGCTGTGAAATGAGGCGGAAGTTTGACCGACAGTGGCATCGAAGTGGCGGCACGAACCTTATCGACCACCTCAAAATATTGTTTTTCAATCTCTTGTGAGGTAACCGTAGGGGCAGTGGCAAGGGTGAAAATGTTGAGCTCCAAGGCTGCCGCACCTGCTTGTTCGATCTGTTTGACAAAATCGATCCACCCACCCACGTGAGCGCAGTTAATGCTAGCAATGATGGGGATTGTGAGCTCGGATGAGGCCTGGCGGATGAGTTCCAGATATTCACTCATCGCACCGCTCGCCACATAGGTACGCAAATAATCTGCCGCCTCGGGATAGTCGGAATATTGTTCGAGCGATTGAGCCTGCTGGGTGATCTGCTCCTGAAAAATAGATTTCAGAACCACCGCCCCAGCTCCCGCCGCAGCCGCCGCACGCACTTTTTCGATGTTGGAAGTCAAACCAGAGGAACTGACGATGAAAGGATTTTGCAAAGTCAAGCCTAAGTATTTGGTTGTTAAGTTCGTCTTCATTTTATATTGATTTTAATTGTTTGTTCTATCTCCAAAAATCGACGTGCCTAGGCGAATCATAGTCGCCCCGCAATCGATCGCAATTCGATAATCGCCGCTCATACCCATCGACAAGGTGGTCAAGGTGTCGTATTGATCAAAGAGCAGGCGCAAGGCGCTAAATTCGCGCGCGATTTGCGTTTGATCATCCGTGAACGATGCCATACCCATCAACCCCACAATATCTATGCCCGCCGGAAGCGGACGCGCCATAATCGATCGAAGCTCGCTGGCCGTGAATCCTTGTTTGGTCTCTTCGGCGGCGATGTGCACTTGGAGCAACACCCTAATCGTGCGCCCCAATCGCACCGCGTGATTCGACAATTCGGCCAGCAAGCGTTCGCTGTCCACGCTATGGATAAGCGACACAAAACCAGCGATCTGAGCGATTTTGTTACGCTGCAAATGACCAATAAAATGCCACTCGATATCGCGCGCCAAGGTTTCATATTTGGCTAACATTTCTTGCGGACGGCTCTCGGCAAAGAGGCGCTGCCCCGCCGCATAAGCCTCCTCGATAGCACTCACGGGCTGAAATTTGCTCACGGCAACCAACTCCACCGATGGTGGAAGAGTTGACTTAATGGTAAATAAACGATCTGTAATTGGCATTGTCGAAAAAAAAGATTATTTTTGCTTCTTCAAAGGTACTAAAAAAGATCAACTTATGAAAAAATTTCTTTTGTTTCTTGCCCTCGGGCTCACTTTTTGGAACACGGCTGATGCTTGCACCAATATAATGATTACGCGCGGTGCGTCCCGCTCAGGCTCAACAATGGTTAGCTATACGGCGGACTCTCACACTCTTTATGGCGCATTATATTTTATGCCTGCCGCCACGCATCCAGCGGGTTCGATACGTGTGATTCGCGAATGGGACACTGGCAAAATTCTGGGGCAAATCCCCGAAGTGGCACAAACATATTCGGTGACTGGCAATATGAACGAGCATCAAGTGGTGATCGGCGAGAGTACTTGGGGCGGGCGCGAAGAGCTTTTCGATTCGACTGGCCTGATCGACTACGGTTCCTTGATGTACCTAGCCCTGCAACGCTGCCGCACGGCACGCCAAGCGGTGGAATTTATGGGTGCCATTGTCGCTGAATTTGGCTACGCAAGCTCGGGCGAGAGTATTTCGATCGCCGACGGCAAAGAAGTTTGGTATCTGGAAATCATTGGCAAGGGAGTCAAAATGGTTCAAGACAAAAAGACAAAACAGTGGAGCAATATCTATAAAGGTGCTTCGTGGGTGGCGCTTCGTGTGCCCGACGGTATGATTTCGGCTCACGCCAACCACGCGCGTATCACAACTTTCCCACAGAACGACCCCGAAAATTGCCTGTTCGACAAAGGAATGATCGCCTTTGCGCGCGAGAAAGGCTACTTCAAGGGCCAAGACAAAGATTTTAGCTTCACAGAAGCCTTCAACCCTATCGATTTTGGCGCAGCACGTGGTTGCGAGGCTCGGGTGTGGAGTATGTTCCGCCGCGCGTGCACCGATGGATCGATGGAAAAATACGAAGATTACGCCTTGGGGCATAACCTCACAAACCGTATGCCGTTGTGGATCAAACCTACTTCGAAACTCGATGTGAAAGATGTAGCCGCCTTGATGCGTGACCATTACGAAGGAACAAAGATGGATATGACCAAAGATCTAGGTGCTGGCTCATTCGAAATGCCATATCGCTGGCGGCCAATGGAATTTGAGGTCGATGGCGTGAAATATGTCAACGAACGCGCCATTTCGACTCAACAAACCGGTTGGTGGTATGTGGGCGAGAGTCGTTCGTGGCTACCCGATGTGGTGGGTGGTGTTTTTTGGTTTGGCGTAGACGACACAGCAACTTCGCCCCTGACACCTATATATAGTGCATCGACTCGCGTGCCCGATTGTTTGGCGCAAAGCAATGGGTCGATGACTCGCTACTCCCCCACTTCGATGTTCTGGATCCAACAACGCGTGACTAACTTCACATACACTCGCTATAACGTGATTTTCAAAGACGTTAAACGCTCGATGGATCGGTGGGAAAATGGTTGCTTTGCTGAACAAAAATATGTAGATGATTTGGCGAATGAACTTTACAAAAAAGATCCAGCTGCCGCACGCGCCTTTGTGAGTGATTATTCGGTGGCCACAGCTCAACGGTTGTTCCAAACTTGGAAATCGTTGGACGAATATCTGTTAGTGAAATTCATCGACGGTAACATCAAAAAAGAGAGCTCCGAGGGTGTGTTTATCGATAACGGAAATAATTTTGATATTCCAACCGGGCCTATGCAACCTGGGTATAGCGACGCTTGGAAAAAAATGGTGGCTGGCGATCCGTGGAGCGAAATTTTGAAAATACCTAACGCAAAATAATATTTTAATCATATTAAGCATATGTTGTCATTTATTGGAAAGATTATAACACAGCTTCGCGAAGAGAACGAGCTGACAATTGAGATGCTGTCAGATAGAACGGGCATCACAATCGAGAAATTAAAAGACATCGAAGGCGGACTTATCATCCCTTCGGTGGGTGTGATGATCAAGATTTCGCGTGCCTTGGGTGCGCGACTTGGCACACTGCTCGATGGTCACGAAAGTTCGGGTGCCGTTGTCTCGCGCGCCAAAGAAATCACTCCATCTGAAAACTTGACATCCACACGCACAGGAGCCAATCGCCATATGGAATTTTTCGCCCTCGCACGTGGCAAAAAAGATCGTTCGATGGAACCGCTTGTTGTGGTGATCCAACCTTCGGGTGCCGACAAAGATGTGACTTCCGAACACGAAGGCGAGGAATTTATCTATGTGCTCGAAGGTGCGATCCGTGTGCATTATGGAGCCGAAAAACATATATTGGAGACTGGGGATTCGATTTATTACGACAGTATTGTGCCCCACTCGATCGCTTCGGCTGATGATCAAACAGCCAAAATTTTAGCCGTAGTATACACTCCGTATTAATTAAAATTAAGGTATGATAGTCAAATTATATAACGAGAACCCGATGGAAAGGGTTGTGCGAGACGTTGCCAAACGATTGGCGGCCGGTGCAGTTATTATCTATCCTACCGACACGCTCTACGCGCTAGGCTGCTCGATCAAAAGTGTGCACGGGATCGAAAAACTGAAACAAATCAAAGGCAAAGACAGCGATCAAATGTCGTTGGTGTGCGCCGATTTGACCTCGATCGCCACCTACGCCAAGGTGGACGATGTGACTTTTCGCACCCTGCGCAAGAACCTGCCAGGTGCATTCACCTTCATTATGCCCGCCTCGAACAAAGCACCCGAAAAAGTGCTCGAAGGGCGACGCACGGTTGGTATTCGGGTGCCCGACAACAATATAGCCCTGGCCATAATTCGCGAACTGGGTGCGCCCCTGGTCACCACCTCGGTTCGTCACGCGGGGGCGGAAGATGAGACAGAATACCTGACCGACCCTTCGCTCATTGCCGAGGCCTACCCGATGGTGGATCTGGTGGTGGATGGTGGTATTGGGATGGACAACCCCTCGACGGTTGTCGATTGCTCGATCGAAGGCGCTGAACCAACTATTATTCGCCAAGCAAACGCAATATTAAAATAGTAAGAAAAAAATAGAACAATGGAAATGACACCAAAAAAAGCCGCTTTCAACGAACTCCTTACTGGTGGTTTTGTGGTAGGATTGCTATACAGCGTACAAATTTTTGTCACCTACTTTTTGAACGGTAACACGTCTCTTAATTGGTTGTTTGTTATGTATGGCATTGCCGTGATAGCCTACTGTCAAATTTATTTCGGCCGCCGCGTGGCTAATATCAAAGACACGGTGGGTGCTGGTTACAGCTATGTTTCGGCACTCGGATTTTCGGTTAAGATGATGCTGCTCAGCGGTTTTGTGGTCGGCTTTATGGGGTGGTTGCTCCAAAACGTGATCGACCCAGCCTATGGTGACTTATTGATGAAAGAAGCTGTGCGCCAAGCCATAGCCATTATGCCTTCGGCTTCGGATGCCCAGATCGATCAAGTACGCCAGATGTCGAGTATGATAATGAGTGTGTGGGGGATGATCGGGGCTTCGATGTTTTCGATGCTTATCAATGGCACGCTAGTGGGTCTGATCACGTCGGCTTTCATCAAACGTCAAGCTAATATAATAGAAAACAATGGTTGATATATCGTTAGTCATACCTCTGCTCAACGAGGAGGAATCGCTCGCCGAGCTCACACAATGGATTGATCGTGTGGTGAGGGGCGAAAAACTCACCTACGAATTAATCTTTGTGGACGATGGGTCGAATGACCGTTCGTGGGAAGTGATCGAAGGGCTCAAAACCGAGTACCCCGCTATTCGCGCGTTCCGTTTTCGCCGTAATTACGGTAAATCGGCCGCTCTGTACGTAGGCTTCGAAGCGGCGCTGGGCGCTGTGGTGATCACGATGGATGCCGATCTGCAAGATTCGCCCGATGAAATCCCAGAACTCTATCGGATGATCGCCGTCGGTGGCTACGACATAGTGAGCGGATGGAAGGGTGTGCGCCACGATCCGATTGGCAAAACATTGCCGAGCAAATTTTTCAACGCCACCGCACGCACCGTTAGCGGAATCAAACTGCACGACTTCAATTGTGGGCTCAAAGCCTATCGCGCCAAGGTGATCAAAAGCATCGAAGTTTATGGCGAGATGCACCGCTACATTCCCATAATCGCAAAACGAGCTGGATTCAAAAAAATCACAGAGAAAGTAGTCGAGCACTATCCACGCAAATATGGGATGTCGAAATTCGGATGGGAACGGATGATCAAAGGCTATATTGACCTGCTGAGCGTGATGTTTATGACCAAATTCGGCCGCCGCCCGATGTATATTTTTGGTGGAGTGGGAACTTTGATGGCACTAACAGGGATTTCGATTTCTATATATTTAATAATCGAGAAATTGGTGATCCAAAGCGCAGGCGAAGTCGCGCGCGCGGTGACCGAACAACCACTCTTCTATATCGCAATGATGAGTTCGGTGGTCGGTTGCCAATTGTTTTTGGCTGGTTTTCTGGGTGAAATGATCAACCGCGCAGGCTCTGATCGTAATAAATACCTGATAGATAACGAATTGTAGCGACAGATATTAGAGTATAAAACATAAGATGAAAGAAAAAATTTCGGGAGCGGAGATCTTGCTTCGTTCATTAGTGCAGCACGGTGTGGACACCATTTTTGGTTATCCGGGCGGGGCGATTATGCCAATTTACGATGCGATGTTGGATCACCAAGATTCGATCCGCCATATTCTGACTCGCCACGAACAAGGAGCCGCACACGCCGCGCAAGGGTATGCGCGCGTATCGGGTCGAGTGGGAGTAGCTTTTGCCACTTCGGGGCCAGGGGCGACAAACCTGATCACGGGTATTGCCGATGCGATGATCGATTCGACACCAGTGGTGTTTGTGGTGGCGCAAGTGGCTTCGGGATTGCTCGGTAGCGATGCTTTCCAAGAGGCGGATATGATCAATATGACAGCCCCAGTGACCAAATGGAACTTCCAGATCACCGACCCTAGCGAAATCACAACTGCTGTGAGCAAAGCATTTTACATCGCCTCCACTGGTCGTCCAGGTCCTGTGGTGCTCGAAATTTCGAAAGATGCACAAGTGGGCCAGGCCGAGTGGAGTCCCGTGTTGACATACCCCGAAATTCGCAGTTACAAACCACATCCGATTTTGGATCTAGATCAGATCACAAAAGCTGCCGATCTAATCAATGGAGCCAAGAATCCGTTGATTTTGTGTGGTCAAGGGGTTCAAATTTCCGATGGCAGTGCGGCGCTGGTGGCCTTGGCCGAAAAGGCCTCGATCCCCGTGGCTTCGACCTTGATGGGTCTGTCGGGTATGCCAACCACCCACCCGCTGTATGTGGGCATGATTGGTATGCACGGCAATGTGGCACCAAATATGATGACCCAAGACGCGGACGTAATTATCGCCGTGGGGATGCGTTTTTCGGATCGTGTCACCGGGCGCTTGGATAGTTACGCCCCAAAAGCTAAAATAATTCACATCGACATCGATCCAGTTGAAAACGGCAAGATTTTGGTGCCAAATATTTTCATACTGGCCGATGCACGCGAAGCACTCGAAGCGTTGGTGGAAAAGGTGGAAACACACCACACGAAACTCGATATTGATCGATATACAGAGCGCGAATGGAAAGCCGTCGGGCATAAAGACTTGCAGCCCGAAGGCGAAAAGTTGACTATGGCCGAAGTGGTGGCTGAGGTGAGCCGCCAAACACAAGGCGAAGCAATCGTGGTGACCGACGTTGGGCAACAACAAATGATGGGCGCACGCTACTCGCAAATGGTTCATCCACGCTCGTTTATCACATCTGGTGGGTTGGGTACGATGGGTTTTGGTCTGCCTGCATCGATCGGGGCCAAGATCGCCGCTCCCAATCGCCAAGTGGTGCTCTTTGTGGGTGACGGCGGGATCCAGATGACAATCCAAGAACTGGGCACGATTATGGAATTTCATATTCCTGTCAAAATCGTGGTGCTCAACAATAGTTTTCTGGGTATGGTTCGCCAATGGCAAGAACTGTTCCACAAGAAACGTTATAGTTCCACCCCGATGTGTAACCCCGACTTTATACGCATAGCCGAAGGATACAAAATCCAAGCCAAAAAACTCTCAGCACGCGAAAACGTGAGCTCAGCCATCAGCGAAATGTTGGCAAGCGACACCGCATACCTGCTCGAAGTAGTTGTGGGACAAGAAGATAATGTATTCCCTATGGTGCCAGGCGGCGCATCGCTGAGCGAATTGATATTGAGCGAAAATTAAATCAAAACCCAAGATGAAAGAGTACATAATCACAGTCTACACCGAAAATACGGTGGGTGTGTTGAATCGCATAACAAATATTTTTACGCGTCGCAAGATCAATATCGAGAGCCTGACGGTCGGCGAAACTCACCATAAAGGAATATCGCAAATGACGATTATCTCTTTTTCGGATGACGCAACGATTGCCAAGGTGATCAAAAACATTGAACGCATTGTCGAGGTGATCAAGGCATCACTCACGGATGTTGAAACTGACATTCTAAGTAAATCGAACTTTAATAAATAAAAAAATGGCAAAAATTAATTTTGGCGGCACCGAGGAAAATGTTGTGACTCGTGCCGAATTTCCTTTGGCAAAAGCCAAAGAGGTACTCAAAAACGAAACCGTAGCCGTGATCGGTTATGGAGTCCAAGGTCCAGGACAATCTATGAATTTGCGCGATAACGGTATCAACGTAATTGTAGGTCAACGTAAAGACTCGAAAACTTGGGACAAAGCAGTTGCTGATGGCTGGGTTCCGGGCGAAACACTTTTCGAAATCGATGAAGCGTGCCAAAAAGCAACTATCATCCAATATTTGCTTTCGGATGCGGGGCAAATCACACTGTGGCCAACTGTCAAAAAACACCTAACCGCTGGCAAAGCCCTCTATTTTTCGCACGGCTTTGGGATCACCTACAAAGAAAAAACAGGCATTGTCCCTCCAAAAGATGTGGACGTGATTCTGATCGCCCCCAAAGGTTCGGGCACATCGCTACGCCGTATGTTTGTGGCTGGGCGCGGGCTGAACTCGTCGTATGCGGTCTTCCAAGATGCTACTGGTAAGGCTATGGATCGCGTGTTGGCGCTGGGAATCGCCGTCGGTTCGGGCTATCTGTTCGAAACAGACTTCAAACGCGAAGTATATTCAGACCTCACTGGCGAACGCGGGACATTGATGGGCGCTATCCAAGGAATTTTCGCCGCTCAATACGACGTGCTTCGTTCACACGGTCACTCGCCTTCGGAGGCCTTCAACGAAACGATCGAGGAACTCACTCAATCACTTATGCCGCTCGTTTCAGAAAACGGTATGGATTGGATGTACGCCAACTGCTCGACAACCGCTCAACGTGGAGCCTTGGACTGGTGGAAACCTTTCCGCGACGCTTCGAAACCAGTTTTCGAGAAACTATATAACGAAGTTGCCTCGGGCAACGAAGCTCAAAAGTCAATCGACGCTAACACCAAACCAGATTACCGTGCAGGTTTGGACCAAGAACTTAAAGAACTTCGCGATAGCGAAATGTGGCAAGCTGGGATCGCCGTTCGCAAACTGCGTCCCGAAAATAACTAAGTGATAGTAAATAATTATTGATCCATTTTAATGAGGCTGTTTTTGAGTAGATTTTTTGTTTGAATGACGAAGATTTACCGGGGTAAATCAAGGATTTCAAATGGAAAATATGCCAAAAAGAGACCATTTAAA
>JAVXIH010000045.1:0-14461 GCA_036648455.1 Mucinivorans sp. | reverse complement strand
GGCTTCGGATCTTAAAATCCTCACTTACTTCAAGTAAGCTCCAGTTTTGCGACCTAGCCCGCCTTGAAAAGTTTAATTTTCAGAAGCCCCACATTGAATTTGTTCGTTTTCTGTTTAACAAATGTAATGATTTTTGACATCATTTCAAATAGTTTTCGATATTTGGATGATATAGGACTTATAGCTGAATGATATCGGACTTATTGCGCTAGTAGGTTTATTTGGACGTTCGCGGAGTAAGTTTGAATGATCGCGGATCAGAAAAATTATTATTTACTTTAATTTCGTAACAAGTTTGAAGGGGGGAAATTCACTTTTCACATTTCATACTAAAAACATATACTTTATTAATAACACAAAAAAAATCAGCTATGAAAAAAGCACTACTCATGTTACTGTGTTTTGCAGCCTGCACTCTGAGCAGCTACGCACAGCAAGTAATCAAAGGTACGGTGAGCGAAAGCGGAACCAACGAACCTTTGATCGGTGTGAAGGTTTTGATTAAGGGGGCTACCATTGGCGGTACATTAACGGATGCCAATGGGGGTTTCTCGGTCAAAGCACCAGCCAACAGCACTCTCGTTTTTTCGTTCCTAGGGATGAAAACACAAGAGATCAAAACTTATCCATCGATGCCCGATATGAAAGTGTCGATGGTTCAAGACGCTTATGTACTCGACGATGCGGTGGTCGTTGGTTACGGTACGGTCAAGAAAGTGAACTTGACGGGAGCCGTGGCTTCGGTGTCGGGCAAGGAATTGTCTGATCGTCCACTGCTTAACATTGGTCAAGGTTTGCAAGGGGTTGTTCCTAACTTGATCGTCTCGCCCGGTAACTCTCGCCCCGGCAAGGGGTCGGAATTTAATATCCGTGGTGTGACCTCAATCAACGGTGGCGGACCACTGATCTTGGTGGATGGTGTGCAGATGGATATTAACTTGTTGAATCCTGACGATGTGGAGTCGATTTCAATCCTTAAAGATGCCGCCAGTTCGGCTATTTATGGTGCACGGGCGGCTTACGGTGTGATCTTGGTCACCACTCGTTCAGGTAAGTTGGATCGTAAACCTCAAATTTCACTTCGTGCAACTGTGGTTTTCAATACGCCAACCAAATTGGCCGACCCAATGAACTCGATGGAATATATGAACTATATGAACCTGGTTGAACGCAACTCGGGCGGTAGTGATATGTTCTCGCCACAAATTATGGATTTGGCAAAGAAATACTATGATGATCCAGAACATAATTCACCCGTATATTGGGATCGAACTAACCCTAACAACAAACGCTACACTTATGTAGGTAACACCAACTGGGTGGAGGAAACAATTCGTCCATTCTCGGTCAACCAAATGTATAATGTAGACATCAGTGGTGGTTCGAAGAACACTACTTATTACGCCTCATTTGGTATTGTCGACCAAGGTGGTTTGATGAAACTCACCAAAGACGTTTACCAACGCTACAACGCCAACTTGAACATATCGACTCAGATCACAAAATGGTTGCAAGTGTCGGCTAAGGCTAAATATTCACACGGTATGACCGAAGGCCCATCGGGTGGTAAATATTATGACTATAATAGTGGTGTGCTGGGTTACGACCTTAGCCCATTGCTCCCAGTGCGTCACCCAGACGGTCACTATTCGGGTCAAGGTTCAATCACCAACGGTGCAGCTTTGGCTGACCTTGGGGGTCGCACAACCCAAAAGACCAACGACTTGTGGTTGACAGGTGCCATCAAGGCTACGCCCGTTAAAGGTTTGACCATCGCTGCCGATTATACATTCAACTACTACTCACGCGACTATAAACGTCACGACCGTTCATACCAAGAGTTCTTGGCCGACGGTACGAGCTACGTTATGTTCCCTCACACAAACCCTAACCGTGTGACGCTCGAAAACAACGCCGACTATTATAATTCGCTTAACGCTACAATTACTTACGAGGCACAGTGGAAAAAACACTATTTCCAAGCAATGGTTGGTTACAACCAAGAGATTAAAACTGGATCAGGCTATGGTGTGGATCGTTATAATTTGATCAGCAACGATCTGCCTTACCTGGGCTTGGCAACGGGCGCTATGGGTCTTAGAAGCCCTAATGGTCAGAACCAAGGTTGGGCTGTTCAGGGTACATTCTTCCGTTTGATGTATAACTTTGACGAACGTTATTTGTTGGAAGTCAACGGTCGTTACGACAACTCTTCGCGTTTCCCATCTTCGGGACGTGGTGCTTTCTTCCCTTCGGTTTCTGCTGCTTGGCGTATTTCGAACGAGAAATTTATGGAAGGTGCACGCTCGGTGCTCAACGAATTGAAAATCCGTGCTTCTTGGGGTCAATTGGGTAACCAAAACATTGGTAACTTCGATTATATGCCATCATTTAACGTAGTTTCTAGCTATTCAGGAACCAATAATGGCTACATACTTGGTGGCAATCGCCCTGTGACTATTTCGGCTCCTGGTTTGGTGAACCCTAATTTTACTTGGGAAACGGTAGAGCAATTGGACCTCGGTCTTGAATTTGCATTGTTCAACAGCCGTTTGACTGGTCAACTTGGTTGGTACAATCGTCGCACGCTGGGTATGCTTACCACTCCTGCTCCACTGCCAAGCGTTCTGGGTGCTGGTCAACCAGCCGCTAATGCGGCCGACCTGAGTACAAAGGGTTGGGAATTGACTCTGAACTGGCGTGATCGAATCGCTAAATCAGACTTCTCTTACAACGTTGGTTTGGTGCTCAGTGATAACACTACTAAATTAACTCGTTTCGATGTTGTTAATCCAGCTTACGGCGCTTCACGTGTTGGTAAGGAATGGGGCGAAATTTGGGGCTACACCACCGATGGTTTCTTTGAAACCGAGAAAGCAGTCACCGATGGTCCAGACCAAACTTACCTATGGAATGGTAAATGGTATCAGGGCGACGTTCGTTACAAAGACCTTAACGGTGATGGCAAAATCAATGATGGTAAAGGGACGATGGAAGATCCGGGCGACGTTCGCTTGATTGGTAATTCGTCTTCGCACTATATGTATGGTATCACAGCTGGTTTGAATTGGAAAGGTCTGGAATTTCAAATGTTCTGGCAAGGTGTTGGTAAGGCCGATATGGCTCCTGGTGGAAACTTCTACGGTGCACGCCGCGAGGTTGTTCCTTTCAAAGCCGCTTTGGATTATTGGACACCTGAAAATCCTAATGCTCGCTTGGCTCGCCCTCAATATAATAGCTGGGGTAACCGCCAAACTCAAACAGGAACATTGCAAGATGCTTCTTACATTCGTCTGAAATCATTGACCGTTGGCTATTCACTACCACGCCAATGGATGGCAAATGCTAAAATGCAAAGTGTTAAGATCTATTTCACGGGTGAAAACTTGTTTACCTTTACTAAGCTCTACGGTGACTACGACCCAGAAATACGTGATGAGTACTCTTATCCTTTGGCCCGTATGTTCTCAATCGGATTGAACATTACGTTCTAATAAATGATCAATCAATAATAACATAAAGAGATGAAAAAAATATTATATACAGCATTTGTCGTCACCGCTGCTTTGGCGCTGGGCTCGTGCCACGTGACTGACGTTACACCACAAGAGCGTATTTCGGACGCTACTTTCTGGCAAACACCTAACGATTTGGAACTTTATTGCAACAGTTTCTACGAAAATATGTTTGCCAAACCTCACCCAGGGTTGGATAGAGGGACAGATAACCAATTCTACAAAGAGCCAGACCGCTGGTTGATGAACCAAGAAAATATCCCAACAGGAGCTGGTGGCGGCGAATGGGATTGGAACAATCTGCGTAACATCAACTACTTTTTGACTCGTTATCAAAAAGTGTCTGGTGCGCCAGCCGACATCAATCAATATGTTGGTGAAATGCGTTTCTTCCGTGCTTTGGAATATTTCAACAAGATCAAACGCTATGGCGATGTGCCTTGGTATGATAAGGATTTGAATACCGACAACACTGAAGAACTTTTCAAAGCTCGCGACTCGCGTTCATTTATCACTGGCAAGATCATCGAAGATCTGGAATGGGCCGGAGCTAATATGAAATTAAAGAGTGAAGTCACTCCTGGTCGTTTGCATTCGATGGCCGCATATCAATTGCTGGCTCGCGTTTGCCTACACGAAGCCACTTATGCTAAATATCACGGAACCCCTGGCGCTGATGCGAATGCGTTGTTCGAAAAAGCTGCTGCAACGGCTAAGCTCATTATGGACAAAGGTGGTTTTGCAATCGTTAAGCAAGATATGGCCAAGGATTACCAATGGGTGATCAAAGATCCATCTTGGAAGAATGTCAAGGGTGTCAACTATGATGGCGCAACCCTTCACACATACTATTACAGTCTTTTCAACCAAGTTGACCTAAATTCGCACCGAGAATCGGTGTTGCATCGCATTTACATCAACAACATTTTGATGCACAACACTCCTCGGGTTCTTGCTGAATGGAGCTTGGGTATGAGCAAGGATTTGGCCGACACTTATCTGTGCGCCGATGGTCTGCCAATTGCCATTAGTCCATTGTATGCTGGTGACGACTCGATCTCGCTCGAAGTATTGAACCGTGATGGTCGTATGCGTCAAACTTTTTTGAACAAAACCATTATGAGCAACTACGACAAGGGTAAGATTGGTGCTACTGCTTATTCTTCGGTCAACCCTAACACTGTTCCCGGTGGTTATTCGAACATTAAATATGGTCACCCAGATCAGATTTATCACGAACCTGCTGGTTGCGAATTGGACTTTATGATTATGCGTTACGCCGAGGTGTTGCTCGTCTATGCCGAAGCAAAAGCGGAACTTGGTCAATGTGATCAAGGTGTGCTCGACGCTACGATTAACGTTTTGCGCGACCGTGCCGAAATGGCTCCATTGAGTGTTGCCGTTGGTTTCGATGATCCAACACAAGATTATGGCTATCCTATTTCGCCTTTGCTTCGCGAAATTCGCCGTGAGCGCCGCGTTGAACTCGCAATCGATGGTTTCCGTTACGATGATATTATGCGTTGGAAAGCAGCAAAAACGTTGCTCTCTAATCCAAAAGTCATCCTTGGTATCCCAGTGAATGATTTTGTGGCCAAACAATATGCCCCTAATACATTCGGTCCTGGTGCTGTCAATTTGATCAAAATCAAGAGCATCCGAGGCAATGACATCGAAGTTATTCGTCCTTATCCGGGTCTGACAAATTACAGTTGGAACGATCGCTCGTATTTACATCCAATTCCACAGGATCAATTACGTATCAATACTAAATTAGTACAAAACAAGGGTTGGGAATAATAGTTTTGTGACCAACAATTGAGTAATGAGGAAAGGCCCGCCTGAGAAAAGCTGGCCTTTCTTTTTCAAAACTCTTTTTATTATGAAAAAATATCTCATAGTTCTCGCCTTGTTTGTTGCGTCTGGTGTCACATTGTTGGCGCTTGGTCAACCGAAGGTGAGAGAATATCAAAGATGGAATTTCGACAAAGACATCAAAGGTTGGAGGTTCGATAATCAAGATCAAAATCCTGACAACCAATGTACGATTGTCGATGGTGTGGTGAAAATATGGACGCGCAAAGGGTCGGTTGATCGCAAAAAGATCACCACTCTCGACGAAAATTACACCACAGGGCGCTACACTTGGCGTACTTATATTTCGCAGTTTGGTGTTGGCGATCAGAGTAGCATCGGCTCGTGGATCTATTCGGATGATCATCACGAGATCGATTACGAAGTCGGTTATGGTAAGGCTACTGTTCGTGCCGAACTTGGTGCGGCGCCAGATGATTTGGTGGCTTATATGACCACTCAGGATTTTCCGTTTGCCTCGGTGCCGGTGCTCATCAAGAGCGGTTGGCATATTTTCGAAATAGATCTGTCGCTTGTCGATGGTAAATATTTTGTGCAGTGGATTATCGATGGTCAAGTCCGTGCTAGCGTTCAGCAAACCTATGGCAACCAGATCGGTTTCCGCATCCTGTGTTCGGTCGAAAATCTTAAATTTATAGGTGATCAACCCGCCACACAAGATAATTACGGACTCTTTGATTACGTGGAATACACGTACCACAAGTAGTCTTGGGTGAATGCTGAAATAAGTATTGCAACAAAAAAGATCCGCGTCACTGAATATGGCACGGATCTTTTTTGTTGCAATATCATTGGTTCCAATCCGTGACCGATAACTATCGTCTTCTGGCTCGCGCTACGGCGATCACGGCCGTGGTGGCGTAGACAAAGGTGAGAATCCACAGTGTTATCCACTCCACAAGCACCGATGAAAGCTCAGCGCCCGCGGCACGGAGTCGCATAAAACCGTTGATGGCGCTCGACGAAGGCAGCACCTGCGCACCGTAGTACATCCAAGAAGGCATACCCTCTTTGGGCCACGAAATACCACTCACCATAATCAGAAACACCGAGAAGACCGCCAAATAAAGAATCGCACTTTCGCGGCGGTGGAGCAACGATCCAAAGGTGATGCCCAGAAAGATAATTGACAACAAATAGGGCAGTAGAAATAATATTACCTCCATTTCATTACCGTTGATGGGGTAGCCAAAGAAGCGATAATCAGCCCAGAAAAGATAGAAGCATAGCGGAATAAAGAACAGAAAGTAGGCCAGCGCCTTGCCCATTGTCACCGTCAGGGTCGATGAACCACAGTAGCGCCCCCAGCGGCGGAACTCGCTGTCGGTGCCCATCCCCATTCCGATGCCGATGAGCAGCACTTGTTGTAAAATCACCAGCAGCACCGATGGCAGCAGAGCGCTCGCGTAGCCGTTGTATGGATTATAGAGGCGATCGACCTTGTATTTGACTGGTTGGGCAATGCCTTGTGCTCGGTGTTCGTCGAGTCCCGAGGCGGTGAGATTATCGATCTCGATCTGTGCACCGCGTTCGATCACCACGTCACTCACCGCGCTCAGAAAACCGCTATACAGCAGAAAATAGCTACCATCGGCGTATACGCTGACGTGCGCAGGTATGCCAGTAGAAATTTGCGACTCATATCCTTTGTTGATCAGCATCACCCCCACTACTTTGCGTGAGAGGAACATCTCTTTGGCCTCTTCCAGTGTTGTGCAGTGAGCCACCACTCGGGCAGCTGGGGTGGCGTTGACAGCCATCGTAAGGGCTTGACTCTCGGCGCTCATATCGCAATCCACCACCGCCACTGGCATATCGCGCACCACTTGGGGGGCATAGATAAAACCATACAGCGCGCTGTAAATCACCGTTGCCCCAACCAGAACCAGGAACACACCGTCATCGTGCAGGATTGTCTTCCATTCGCCGGTCAATATTTTCCAAAATCTACGTATCATAATTTGCCGTAATATTTTTCGTTCATCGCCTTACGTTTCAAAATCTTGACAAACAACACCCCGAGGATAATGAATCCTCCCATGGCCGCAATGTCGCCGAGCGAACGGGCGATTGGTGCGCCTTTGATACTTTGTTCGATAAAAAGATCCATATAGAAAGTCATCGGAAATAGATTTGAAGCCCATCGAATGAGGTCATACATTGCTAGATGCGGAAAGGTCAGACCCGCAAAAGAGAAGGCGGCAATGGTGTAGGCGGCCGATAGCGAGAGCGCAAAGCGCATATTGCTGGTCAGGGCGACAAACATCACCGCGAGTGACATATAACTCAATATGAGGAAAATATTGCCCACCATCATTATGCCGATCGATCCCGCTTCGAGCGGCAGACCGAGAAATTGGTAGAGTAGGGTGCTCATAAAAATCCCATCGACAACGAAAATCAGAAAGTATGGCGCAAGTTTGGCTGTCAGCGCCCGAGCGATACTCCCGCCCGCCGTTTCGATCCATTCGCGCGCCGTGCCATATCGCCATTCAGATCCCACCACATAAGCCGTGGTCAGAGCCACCATAATGATGAGCACCAGCGGCAACAGACCAGGCAAAAGATAGTAGGCGTAGGAGCTGTATGGATTGTAGAGCACGTGTTTGTCGATCACCACAGGGTAGGCCACACCCATCGCTTGGGCGGGCGACATACCGCCCGCGGTGAGCATTTGCGCACCCACTCCAATATTAAATGCTTGGAGCATAGTCTTCAAATCGCGTTCGATGAGCGAGCTTTTGGTGATATAATTACCATTGATCCAGACCGCAACTTCGGCTCTCGCACCGCCAAGGATATTGCGCTCGAAATTTTCGGGGATATACACTATCGCATCCACTTGCCCGCGATCCATACTCTGTTTGGCTTGGTCGATGGTGGCGCTTCGCTGGGTGGTGAATGTGGTTGGCGATGAGGCGATCATGGTCACCAATTGCTGCGAAGTGGGTGTGTTGTCTTGATCCACCACCGCCATGGGCAGGTTGTAGGCCGTTCCCGAGGCGAACATCATAACATAGAGCGCCGAGAGTACCACGGGGATGACGATGGTGATCAGGAGCAAGGTTTTGTCTTGCCCAAAACGCCTGATTTCGCGCAATATACTTTGTCGCATTTTTTACAGTGTGTCCATATTAACGGTGACGCTCATCCCGGAGCGGATATTTTTGATTGCCTCTTTGGCCGTTGGGCGGGCTTGTACTTGGAAGGTGCGTACGTCAAATTCGCCAGTGGTTCTGGTTGCAGCCCACGTGGCATACGAGGCTTCGGAGGCGATGAAGGTCACTTCCAGTTCGTAATTTTGCCCAAGTGCTGGGAAAAATCCTGTGAATTTTTTGCCCACAGTCAATTTTGGTAGCAGCGTTTCTTTGACATTGAAGGACACCCACGCCTTGCCAAGGTCGATGATCGTAGCCACCGGGTAACCGGCACCAACCAATTCGCCTTGCTCGGCTATGATGCTCGACACGGTGCCGTCAAAGGGGGCGTATTGTGCGCCATCGGTCAAGTATGATTCCACCTCCATCACCCCGCCTTGTGCTTGATTGACAATGGCTTTGGCCGATGCTTTGTCTTCCCATTGTGCGCCTTCTTTTGCCATTTGCCATTGGGCGAAGGCGGCTTTGGATGTGTTTTGGGCGGCTGTCATTTGCGCCGACACTTCGTCATATCGTTGCTCGGGCACCACGCCCGTGTTGTACAAGTTTTTGACTCGTTCAAATGTTTTCTGAGCCAGAGTGAGTCCGACTAGCGAATTTTGGTACATTTGATAGGCTTGATCGATAATTTGTTGACGCGCACCGTTATCGACCTTCGTATTTTGAGCTGTGGCAGCGTTTTTGAGCGCTTGGGCTTGGGTGAGTTTCGCGTCCACGGTTTTCGAAGTGATCACGAACAGCAGATCGCCTTTGCGCACACTTTGCCCGCGGCTAATTTGCAAAGAATCGACGCGTCCGGGCATTTGTGACGAGATTTTGATGCTCGATGCCTGCACTTCACCTTGCAACAAAACTGGTGCTGGTTTCCACACAAACCAACCCACAAAAGAGATAATGGTGATGGCGGCAATTATAATCAGTGCTATGGAATAGAATTTTGATTTCATAATTTTGTTAATTCTAATTGATTGAAATTGTTTTGGCTGATGGCGAATTTTGATATTGGGTGAAGCGATCCGTTTGGCAGGCGAGTGATAGTAGATTGGTCAGCGCCACATCAAAGCGATAGGCGGCCGCCACGCGTTCGGTGCGCGTTTTGGACAGGTTCAGCTCGGCATCCATCACATCGGCGGCCGAGGTCATCCCTTGTGCGAAGCCCTCTTTCTTGATGCGCAGATATTCGATGGCAAAGGCGATTGTGGCATCCGAAGCCTTGACGGCTTGGACGGCCGAGGTGAGTTCGGTGTATAGTTTTTCGACCAGCACTTGAATATCAATTTCGGCTTTGGCTTCGAGTTGTTCCACGCGGCGCACTTGGTTGCGTGCGGCCGAGTAGCGGTATTCGCGTTGCAAACCGTCGAATATATTCCATCGTATGCCCGCGCCCACAAACCATTTAGGAATCTGATCGGTCAGGTTGTAATTCCAAAGGTTGGCACCCGCCAGAGCGGCAACTTGTGGAGTGAAATCGCCTCGTTCGGCACGGACAGCCTCTTTGGATAGTCGTTTGAGTAGCTCCACTTGTTCGAGTGCCAGATTATTCTCAGCCACTTTTTGTTTGAAATAGATCAGCGGTTCGATCGCTTCGGTAATAAACATCGGAGTGAGAGGCAAGTAATCCACTTCGGCGCTTTTGAGTTGGAATTTCTCGGTGAACGACGAACCGAGAGCCGAGTTCACGGTCTGTGTGTTGCCTTTGGCAGCCGTGAGTGCGGCCTGAGCTTGCGCCAAACTCATTTCGACAAACAGCTTTTCGCCCTTGGCTATCATTCCGTTAGCTTCTAGATGAGCGGCGTTTTGGGCGTGAACTTTCATCGCTTCTACCAATTGTTCTTGCACCGATTCCACATTGCGCGACAAGGCCAGACCCCAATATTGTTGGGCGACTTGGGTGAAGAGCGTGTTTTCGTCTTGCCGTTCTTCGACTTGGGCCTGTTTGTATCGGATCTTGCCCGCGTTACTGGCGGCATTGAGTTTGCCACCCGTGTAGATGGGCACCATAAGGTTAGCCCCGACGATCGCAAAATCGCGTTTTTGAAGTGTGTAACTAAGGTCTAGCCCTTTGAGCGCACCGATGATTTGTGGCGGAATGGGCAATTGGCCGAGCACCCCGACGAGCTGATTTTTAGGCCCGTTGAGATCAAAGTGCCCAATATCTTGCGACATATAGGTATACGAGGCCGAGGCCGACAATTGCGGCAGGTGCATACCCCACGCCGCGCGCTTGGAAAACTCAGCAGCGCGAGTGTTGTAATGAGCCGCTCGCAACGAAGGACTGGCCGCAATGGCTTGATCCAAAGCCGATTCGAGAGTTAGGCTTTGTTGCTGGTTCTGTGCCGCAATCCGTGGCGTGACGAGCAACATAATGAGTAGCAGAGGTAGAATCTTGTTAGGCATATTTATCATTTTTACCCAATAATTTTGTCCATATAACACAAAAACCGTGCCGTTGGTTCAAGTGCCAATTTGGAGCTTCGGGGGGCAAATATAATGATTTTTTCTGCTCGCTATTCTTTTTTGCCAAAAAAACTACATATAATGGCAATCAGAGTAAAAACATCCATATAATTGCCATTTTGTAGTGTGCTGAAATCGAAATTAGTGCTGCGTTTGAACCAATCTCACCGCGCCCTTATCGGCCGATGTGACGTGGGCGGCGTAGATCTGCAATGCGGGGCTGACCTTGCGTTCGCGCACGGGCGTAAAGCTACATTTGGCGAGTCGTTTGGTGATTTCAGCCTCCGAAACTTTTAGTTCGATCTTACGATTTGGTATGTCGATCGATATTTTGTCGCCTTTTTCCACGATCGCAATCAAACCGCCTGCCGCCGCCTCGGGCGAGCAGTGACCAATAGAAAGACCGGATGTGCCACCCGAAAATCGACCGTCGGTCAGCAGCGCGCACGCCTTGCCGAGCCCCATACTTTTGAGATACGAAGTGGGGTAGAGCATCTCTTGCATACCCGGCCCGCCGCGTGGCCCTTCATAGCGAATTACCACCACATCGCCCGCCACCACTGTGCCATCCAATATTCCATTGACGGCCGCCTCTTGCGAATCGAAAACCTTAGCCGCGCCTTCGAAAGTGAGTTGCGAAGAGGCTACGCCCGCCGTCTTGACAATCGAACCGTCGGGGGCAATATTGCCATAGAGAACCGCCAGCCCACCATCGGCGCTGTATGCGTGGTCGACAGAGCGAATGCAGCCCCCTGTGCGATCATCGTCCATGGCGGGGTATGATTTGTTGTTGGGTGCTGCCGTGTAGCGTTTGTCGCCTCGATATTTCTCGATCGCTTGGGCGATAGTCAACCCATCGACGCGAAGCAGAGTGCTGTCGATCAGTTTGTGGATCGAGAGTTGATCTAATATTTCGAGCACTCCGCCCGCGCGGTTTACGTCTTGCATATAATATGGTGCCGATGGCGATACTTTGCACAGTACGGGTGTCGATCGCGAAATACGATCGATGTCGGCCATCGAAAACTCGACCCCAGCCTCGTGCGCCACGGCCAGCAGGTGAAGTACTGTGTTGGACGAGCCACCCATTGCCACGTCTAGACGCATCGCATTCTCGAAAGCCGCGCGTGTGGCCACCGTGCGCGGTAGGACGCTCTGATCGTCGGCTTCATAATATTTTTTGGCGTTACTCACCACCAAACGAGCGGCCTCTTTGTAGAGTTCGTCACGTGCAGCGCTTGTGGCGAGCACCGACCCGTTGCCCGCGGGCGAGAGTCCGAGCGCTTCGCTTAGGCAGTTCATCGAATTGGCCGTGAACATTCCCGAGCACGAACCGCAAGTGGGGCACGCGGCACGTTCTATCTTTTCGAGTTCCGCACTCGACACGTCGTCGTCGGCCCCAGCCACCATTGCATCCACCAGATCCAACCCGTGACCAGCATATTGGCCAGCCTCCATCGGCCCGCCGCTCACAAAAACAGTCGGTATGTTGAGCCGCATAGCCCCCATCAACATTCCGGGGGTGATCTTGTCGCAATTCGACACGCAGATCATCGCGTCCACGGTATGCGCGGTGCACATATATTCGACCGAGTCGGCAATCAGATCGCGCGAGGGCAATGAATATAACATTCCGCCGTGCCCCATAGCGATTCCATCATCGATGGCCACGGTGTTAAACTCGGCCGCAAAGCAACCTAGCGCTTCGATCTCTTGGCGTATCTTGCGCCCCACTTCTTGCAAGTGAATGTGCCCAGGCACAAAACCAGTGTAGGAATTGACAATGGCAATGACGGGTTGCCCAAAATGTTCGTCCTTCATCCCATCGGCACGCCACAGCGCGCGCGCACCTGCCATTTTTCGTCCCTCACGTGAGGCATCACTTTTTAGTTTCATTTTTATGTTGTACAATTAATTGCTTTGTTGATTGCGATCTGTCAATGTGCGAAAATCCTCGCCCGAAGGGCTCTGGAACAATACTATTCCGAAAATCGGAGCTACCCCAACCACGTACTCCACCACCGAACGTTGCAGGGTGTCGAAGCGATCGGCCTCCTTGAAACGCGAAAAGGCGTAAATCTCGATACCTATCCCTTTGTCTGTTATATCCTTAGAGTAACGCACGTAGAGCGACAACTCGTCATTAATACCATCGTGCGAACGCAAAAAAACCTCGATATTTGCCCTGAGTAGCGCCATGTTGGTCAACGCCTGCGGACTGCTTTTGATGGCCAGTTTCGTAAATTCATCATAAGAGGTGCTCGTGATGGGATTTTCGGCCAAGCGTTCCATAAATTGATCGCTCACCAAACGTACCGAGGCAATGTCGATGTGGAAATTCCGCACAAATCGCCGCCCGGCACTCTCTTCCATTCCGCGCCAATTAGTAAAACTCTCGCTCACCATACTATATATAGGTATCATAGTGATCGTGTTGTCCCAGTTTTGAACTTTCACCGAATTGACATTGATGTCCAACACCGTGCCATCGGCATTTTTGCTCGGCATTTCGATCCAATCGCCCGGGCGCACCATATCTTGCGCCGAGAGTTGAATCGAGGCGACAAAACCGAGAATCGTATCCTTGAACACCAAACCGATCAGAGCCGCAGCCGTACCTAAACCGAGTAAAAGTGTGGATGGATCTTTGTGAACTAAAATCGAGATCACCAATATCCCAGCCACAAAACCGAGCAGTATTTTGCCCACTTGAACATATCCTTTCACCGATTTACGTTGCCCCTCTTCGCGTCTGAGGAACATATCGTTCCAACTGTTGAGCAACGAATAACACATCAAAAGCACCACCACGATGAGCATCGATTTGACAATGGTCTCCATAAAGAGAATCATATTTGCCGAAAATCCTTCGAAAATCATTTTGCCCAACCACAACACCACCACCAAAGGCAGAAGTTGAAACAAATGCGCAAAGAATTTATGCTCCATCAACACATCGTCCCAATCGGTTTTGGTGCGTTTGGCGTGGCGCTTGATGGCGGCCAGCGCCACACGAATGATCACCACGTCGATCAACCAGACCAGCAGAGCCAAGATCGCCCCCGCGGCCAGAAAAGACAATAAATCTGCATAGCCAGTGCTGAGGCCAATGTGGCGCAAAAACTGCCAAAAATCTTCAATCAACCAAAATTTTGTTGTCATTATTGCTGCTACTTCCATACTGATTTTATATATTATGAGGGTCAAATATAACGGTTTTTTATTAGAATCTGTTTTGAATTTGTTTTCAAAATTTTATTATTGCAATTTTTGAGGCTATTTTTCTCGAAAAAAGTTGAAACGAAAAATCAGAATGAACATAGTTTCTAACAAAACATAGTAAATATTATGAAAATAAAAAGCGTAAAAAAGTTGGTAATTCGTTAATTATTATTACCTTTGCACCTCTTATAGTAAGCTATGGGCAGGGAGATGGCATCCTTGTTCAAGGTTATT
>JAVXIH010000044.1:0-14574 GCA_036648455.1 Mucinivorans sp. | reverse complement strand
AAATTAAAACAGATTCTTAGCCTCACCAGCCAAAATTTCCTCAGCCTGTTTTTTATATTTCTTAAACTCATCGCTCTCGAAGGCCGAGTAATTCATCTGACGCAAGGCGTTGATGAGCGCTTTGTAGAACTTGATACAAGCTTCGAAATCGGCAAACTTGAACTCGCGTTGGGCAACATCCATCACAAAGTCAAACATATAGGTCTGACGCGACATCGGACAATTGGAGTCCACCTTATCGAACGAGTCTTGTTGCAAGATGATGAAATCCAGCAGTTCCGACTTCCAGTAACGGTCGTGATATTCGACCGGCACACCGTCGTCGCCCAAGATATTGATCTGTTCGGCGGCCTCCTTGCCTCGTTGGACAAGGGTTTTTGCTCGGTCGATCTTCGCGCACCAATCGGCACCAAATTTGCTGTTGAGATAGTTAATTATTTCGGGATATTCCAAATACTTGGAGTAGCTATCCAGCGGATCGATGGCTGGGTAACGTTTCGAATCAGCACGCGCTTGCGAAAGGGCGTAAAAACAACGCGCCGCTTTCTTGGTCGACTCTGTGACCGGCTCTTTGAGGTTCCCCCCCGCAGGCGATACTGTGCCGAGAAATGTGACCGAACCCGTCTTGCCGTTGTTCAAATAAACGTAACCAGCACGGGCATAAAAAGCTGAAATGATGGCGGGTAAGTCCATCGGGAAGGCATCCTGACCTGGCAACTCTTCGAGTCGATTCGACATCTCGCGCAGAGCCTGTGCCCAACGCGAAGTGGAGTCTGCTAGGAGCAAAACCTTGTAACCCATCGCACGATAATATTCACCGAGCGTCATGGCCGTGTAGACCGAAGCCTCACGAGCCGAAACAGGCATATTAGAAGTGTTGGCAATGATCACCGTACGCTCCATCAACTTGCGTCCAGTACGTGGGTCATCCAAATTCGGAAATTCAACAAAAGTTTCAACCACCTCGTTGGCACGTTCGCCACAAGCGGCAATGATAATCACTTCGGCATCGGCCTGCTTGCTGATGGCGTGTTGAAGCACCGTCTTACCAGCACCGAAAGGGCCAGGAATAAAACCAGTACCACCCTCGGCAATCGGGTTGAAAGTATCGATGGCACGCATACCTGTTTCCATCACCTTCTCGGGGCGCGGTTTGTTGACATACGCGGTGATAGGCACTTTGACTGGCCATTTTTGCACCATCGTCACTTTCAGGTGGTCGTTGTCTTCATTGACCAATTCGGCGATCGTATCGGTGATTGCATAATTGCCTGCGGCGACTATTTTTTCGATCTTCCACTCGCCTTTTGTGGCGAAAGGTACCATAATCTTGTGTTCCAACCAGCCCTCGGGCACCCAACCCAGCCAGTCGCCCGCGCGTACTGTGTCGCCTGCCGCGGCCAGAGGAGTGAAATCCCAATGCGAAGCCATATCCAAGGGCGGGGTATAATCACCACGTTGCAAAAAGACACTCTCCATTGCCTTCAAGTCATTCTGCAAGCCATCGTAAATACGTGTCAGGATGCCGGGTCCTAAGGTCGCTTCGAGCAAGTGTTGCTCAAAGGTCACCTTGGCTCCAATCATCAAACCACGCGTACTTTCGAACACTTGGACGAAGACATTCTCGCCCGTAATTTTGATCACTTCCGCCATCAAAGGCACTCCATTGCAGTCGATATAGCAAATTTCATTTTGCGCCACCGCGCTATCGCTCTTGACTGTCACCAGATTGGCAATAATTGCCACTACTTGTCCCGTTGTTTTCATATTGTAATTTTCTCTGTAAAGCTTTTTACGATTTTGTCAAAACGTGTGCGACCAAACTCTTTGTTGAGATAGGCCCAACGCTGCAAAATGTTCAAACACACAATGTAACCCAGCACGGTATCAATATCAAAATAGTGCCCCTCGGTCAATTCGTCAACCAAATCCCACCGCAGAGCATCCATCTTATGCTCGCGCTCCACAAAATCGGTGGTCGAAATCACAGCCTGCAAGGCCGGAAACCACGACTGCTCTTTCACGTCAACCAACTCTTGACCGATGGCATATTCCGAACCGGCGATGGTGTTGCGTATCGAACGGTCGGCAAGAGCCCAACGACTGAGAAAAACAACTTTCGACGACTCGCACTGACGATAAAAATCCAGCAACAAGGCGCGCTCTATGTCTTCAACTTTCGGGGTATCCTCGTCCACCTCCACCCTGCCGCGATATAGATCGAGCGAACGGCGAATCGCACCAGGCAAAAGCGACACAAAAGGCTCATCCTCGGTGCCAGGCGTGGTGAGTTCCTGCTCTATTTGCTCCCTGGTCAAATTGCCGAGTTCGTTGTGCGGCAGATCGCTACCACGCATAGCAGAGAGCAAATTCTCGACATCATAATAGGTGTAGAGTAGTTCCACCGCTTTCTTGTCACTGGCAGATAATTCGCCCGCAATATCGGCACGAACCTGGGCGAAATCTATGCGCGAAGGATCGGTGGCTAGCGATAACTCGGCCAATGATGATATGAGACAGTAATACATTTATTTGTCAAACAAGAATTTAGACACACCAGCACGTAAAGCACCGCAAATCAGACGCTCGAAATCAGCATCCGAAAAACTAACATAATAGCCACCCTCGCGTGGAGCGATGCGGAAAGGAACACGAACCTTGGCATCAAAAACAACATCCACGCCCTTGTCTAGTTTGGCTTGCACAGCCGCACGAGCCTCTTTGACATAATTTTCGGGGACAATCACCTCCACGCCACGATCGGCCGTTGGACAAAAATCTTCAACCGCCTTGACTATCAATTCGCGAGTGAGCGAACCATCCGCAAAGGCAGCCTTCACTTGGGTGTGAGCGATGTCGGCCACCACAAAATTCTCGATCTCGGTACGCAAAGCACTGATCGTTTGAAGCGATGCCATCCGAACATCGGCCGCCGTGTTGTGCGCCAATTCATCAGCCGCTGCACGAGCATTGGCTTCGATCTTTGCAGCGTTTTCGCGCGCCGCAGCCACAATAGCCGCCGCCTCAGCTTTGGCGTTTTCTAAGAGCGACTGACCCTCAGCCTTGCCTTTTTCTAACCCCTCGGCATAAAGCTTGTCGGTTAGTTCTTGAAGTTTAGTATCCATAGAGTTAATTTTTATTGTGCTGGTTCAAATATACAATTTTTTTTCTAGCTATTTGTGTTTATCGAAACGCAATTTCAACTACAAACGCTTTTTTGAGGTAAAAATTATTCGGTAATCGATATTTTTGTCAAAAAACCTACATATTTGACTTAGAAGGCTTCCAAATCAAATAGGCAAGAGGATATACAAGTAAAGTGGGCTTCTAAAAATTAGATTTTTTGATCCGAAGCACAACGCCGAAAAAGCAATTTTCAGAAGTCACCATAACTTATTGGTGTTCTGGACGCAAGAGATCACCCAACACTTTGACTGGGGCAAAGGTGGAGATCGGAACTTCGACAAAAACGGTATTCCAACGAGCCATCGCACCATTCCACAGCCCTGGAAGTTCCTGGGCACGCAGGTCGCGACCAGCGAAACTCTTCTTGGATATAAAACCAGTCGAAGGATCGGTGTAGGCCGTCAGTTTGAAACGATCGCCAGTATATGTTTTCGTAAAGCACACTATATCAACAGGATTGAAGTGTGTAGCACTTTTCATCAGATCTTTTTGCTCGGGCGCGATTTGCGAACTTTCGGCAATTTGGAGCGATACATCGCCCGTGGCAGCACATTTGACCCAGAACGGCCCTCCGCCAGGTTCACCCTCGTTGCGCACCATTCCGCACACGCGCAAGGGCCGATTAAGCACCTCGATCAGGTGTTCGATCGACGGTTCGTTGCCGAATTTATAGCCCAAATTGCTAAGCACAAACGCCTTAGCCTCTGGTGCTTTCATCTTGCCAGCTTGCAGCGCACGGATCGTTTCGAAAATCTTAGCTTGAAGTTGCAACCCATAAGCGGCCAACGCTTTTTTGTAGAGCACGGTGTCGTTCTTGCGGTGATCGGGTTGAACATTGTCTACCGTTTTGATAAATATCACATCGCGTGGCAACTCGGCCAAATTCTCGATCAACGCCCCGTGACCAGCTGGACGGAAAAGTAATTCGCCAGTGTCGGTGCGGAAAGGTTCGTTCGCCATATCCACGGCCAGGGTGTCGGTCGAAGGCTTCTGAACCGAATATGTGATCTCGAAAGTGGTGGAGAATCGACGCTCAAAAAATTCGATGCCTTTTTCTACCACCTCGCGAAAACCAGCCAAATGCTCGGGCGAAACGGTGAAATGGAGCTGCACCGCACCCATCGATGAGGAACCATACAAAGCCCCCTCAACCAAATGCTCTTCGAGCGCCGTGCGGGTACGATCGGGATATTTATGGAACTTGATAAGCGCCTTGGGAGCCACGCCGTAGCCCAAACCCTGGCTGCCTAACATTGTAGAGATCATCGCCCGCGCGTCTTTCATGTCGGGACACATCGAACGAAGCGAGCTGAAAAATGCGAATTTATCGATATTATCGATCGAATTTTGAACCGCTGCCGTAGGCTCTTCGCCAGCCACAAAGGCGAAATATTCCTTAAACATACGAGTGGCTGCCCCCGAAGCAGGCACAAATTTGACAATCGAGAAACGACCCGTTGCTGTGGCTTCATCCCACGCCAGAGCGAGATCCTTAGCATCTGCCTCGACCAAGGGAACAATACCGTTACCCACCGTGGCGGCTCCGGTAATTGGGAGAAACGGAAACCCGTTGACAAATGATTCAATTTGACCCTTCACTTTGGATAGGGTTACGCCGTGCTTTTCGAGCTGAGCAATATCTTTTTCGTTAAACATTTTATTCCAATTTATTTTTTTCAAAGGATAAAGTTACCTATTTTTGTGGGATAAAACAAATATTGCTGTGATTTTTTTCAAAGAGAATTTTCCACTAACCGCCCTCAACACTTTTGGCATCGCTGCCACAGCGCATTATTTCTGCCAAGCGGCTACTCTGGGTGAGTTAAACCAAGCGTTGACCCAATGCCGCGCCCAGGGTATGCCTTGGCACGTGATGGGTGGCGGGAGCAACACGATCTTCACGGGCAACTTCCAAGGAGCTATCATCCAGCTCACTAACCAGTACATCGAACTAATGGCTAACAATATTGTGGTGGCCGATGCGGGTGTGGTGTGGGACGATTTGGTGGAATGGAGCGTGGCGCACGATCTTCAAGGGCTCGAGAATCTGTCGGCCATTCCAGGATTTGTAGGCGCGTCGCCGGTGCAAAATATCGGCGCATACGGGCTCGAAGCGGGTGACAAAATCGAGTGGGTGGAGTACGTTGACCCATCGACGGGCGGGGTAAACAAAATTGCAGGTTCGGATTGTGATTTTGGTTATCGCCATTCGATTTTCAAAGATTCATTGAGTCATTGCATCGTTTTGCGGGTGGCCTATCGATTGAAGCACGAGGCCGAGGTTTCTGATTTTCGGCTAGATTATGGCGATCTGAGCCGCGAAGTTGAAATGATGGGTGGTGTCAAGGCGGCAAATGTACGGGCGGCCGTGGTTAAGATTAGAGGTGAGAAACTTCCCGATCCGCGTATACTTGGCAATGCAGGTAGCTTTTTCAAAAATCCGATCGTCAGCCCCGAGAAATTCGCCGCTCTACAATCAATATACCCTAACATTCCGTCATACAGGGCTACGGGAGGGATCAAAATCCCAGCCGGTTGGCTCATCGACAACGCTGGCCTGAAAGGATATCGCGAAGGGACGGTTGGCGTACACGAAAAGCAGGCGCTCGTCATCGTCAACCACGGGGGGGCGACGGCGGCCGACATATTGAATTTTGCGGCTAAGATAGAAAACAACGTGAAGCAAAAATACGGAATCACGATCGACAAAGAGGTAACCATTGTTTAAAGAACGACTTATGAAAGTAGAATTGGTGGTCGTTGGCCGAACGGCAGACAAGTGGCTACGCGAGGGGCGGGATGAATACCTGGCGCGATTGACGCACTACACATCGCTCGCGATGAGCGAAGTAGAGGATTTGGCACGCGTGAAGATCGAACCATCGGATTATGTGGTGCTGCTCGACGAACGCGGTGTGCAGCGAACGAGCGAGGATCTGGCCACCTGGATCGAAAAGATACAGAACCGTTCGCCGCGGCGCTTGATTTTTATGATCGGCGGAGCGTTCGGCTTTTCGGCAGAACTTTACGCCCGCGCCGACGAAATGATCAGCCTGTCGAAGATGACATTTTCGCACCAAATGGTACGCGTTATTTTTCTGGAACAGCTTTACCGTGCACATACAATACTAAAAGGCGAGAAATATCACCACGCATAAAATAAAAAACACAATGGATAGCGTTTTCAGCAAAGAACAAGTCAACCAAGCAGTCAGTGACCTTGGAATCACCGATTTAGCCGCCGCCACGATTGGGCAAGTGGTGCTTTTGGCTCAAAAATTAGAGGCCTCAACGGGCGAGAAATTTATCCGTATGGATCAAGGGGTGCCAGGTTTCGAGCCTTGCGCGATCGGTATCCAGGAAGAACAACGAGTGCTCGACACCGGTATTGCAGCCATTTATCCGCCTGCCGATGGGATCGCGCCGCTCAAAAACGAAGCTTCGCGCTTTCTGAAAGCCTTTATCGATGTCGATATCGCACCATCGAGCTGCATCCCCGTTGTGGGTTCGGTCGAGGGTTCGTTCGGTGCCTTTGTCGCGGCCACTCAGCGGGACGCTAAAAAGAAAAAAGTACTCTTTATCGATCCAGGCTTCCCGATCCAAAAATCTCAGCTTCAAGTCATTGGCGTAGAGTGGGTGCAGTTCGATATTTATGATTATCGCGGCGATGCGCTACGCGAGAAGATCGAAAGTTACCTCAGTAGCGGCGAGATTGCCGCCATCATCTATTCCAACCCCAACAACCCAGCGTGGATATGCCTAGATGAGGCGGAGCTACGCATCATTGGCCACTTGGCAACCAAATACGATGTGATTGTGCTGGAAGACCTCGCCTATTTCTGTATGGATTTCCGCAAAGATTTGGCGCATCCTTTCGCCGCCCCTTACCAAGCCTCGGTGGCGCGCTACACGGATAATTATATCTTGATGATCTCGGGCTCCAAGATTTTCAGCTATGCCGGGCAACGGATCGGTGTGCTGGCCGTGTCGGACAAACTTTTCAAGAGCGTTTCTGCCGATCTAGCCTCTCGTTATGGTACTTCGGGTCAATTTGGGGCAACGCTCACCGCCTCGATCCTCTATATGATCACATCGGGCACCACCCACTCGGTTCAATACGCCTTGGCAGCAATGTTTCGCGCCGCTAGCGATGGGCTATTCAACTTTGTCGATGCCACTTCGGGCTACGCACGTCGCGCGGCTAGGATGAAAAAAATGTTCGAAGAAAATGGTTTTCACGTGGTGTACGATCGCGACACGAACAACGAAAAAGTTGGCGACGGCTTTTTCTTCACCATCGGCCACCACGGGATGTCGAGCGGCGAATTAATGCGCGAGTTGATCTATTACGGCATCACCTCCATCACCCTGACCACCACGGGCAGCACCCACGATGGGATTCGCGCCTGCACATCGAGGATGACGGACGATCAATTTTCGGTGCTCGAAAACAGACTAAAATTATTCAAAGCAAATCACTAATACAAATGATCTGGAATCCAACCAAAGAGTGTATGAGCCGCCAGGCGATGCGCGAACTGCAAAGTGAACGATTGCGCCAAACGGTGCACCGTGTCTATCATAACACACCATTCTACCGTGCCAAGATGCAGGAGTTGGGGCTCACACCCGATGATATTCGTTCGGTGGACGACCTGCATCTGCTGCCCTTCACCACCAAACAAGACCTGCGCGACAATTATCCATACGGTCTGTTTGCTGTACCGATGAGCGAGATTATCCGTCTTCACGCCTCGTCGGGCACCACGGGACTGCCAACGGTGGTGGGCTACACCCGCAAAGATCTATCGATTTGGGCGGAGATGATAGCGCGTGGGTTGACGGCTTTCGGAGCCGACAAACACGATATTTTCTCGGTCGCCTATGGCTATGGTCTCTTTACGGGCGGTCTGGGTATGCACTACGGGGTGGAAAACCTAGGCGCGACAGTTATCCCGATGAGTTCGGGCAACACCGCCAAACAAATTCAGTTGATGCACGACTTTGGGCCAACCGCCCTGGCCTGCACCCCTTCGTATGCTATGTTTCTGGGCGAACAGATCGAAAAATCGCAGTTCGATATTTCGGAATTCAAACTCCGCCTAGGGATTTTCGGTGCCGAGCCGTGGACAGATAATATGCGCCGCCAAATCGAAGAAAAACTGCATATCGATGCCTATAACATATACGGATTGAGCGAAATTATGGGCCCTGGCGTGGCGCACGAATGCGTGGCCAAGAACGGATCACACATTATCGAAGATCATTTTTTGCCCGAGATCGTGGAGCCTGGCACGCTCAAAACGCTACCATACGGCACACAAGGCGAGCTGGTTTTCACCACACTCACCAAAGAGGGGCTGCCGCTGCTGCGTTATCGCACCAAGGACCTTTGCACGCTGATGGATGGCAAGTGCGAATGTGGGCGCACCAATGTTCGTATGTCGCGCATTGTGGGTCGTTCGGACGATATGTTGATCATTCGCGGGGTGAACGTCTTCCCTTCGCAGGTGGAGAGCGTGATCCTCGAACTCGAAGAGTTCTGTCCGCACTATCTGTTGGTGGTCGATCGGCAAGGGACGCTCGACACGTTGGAAGTGCAGGTGGAGATGCAAGAAGAGTATTACTCGGACGAAATATCAAAGATCCAATCTCTTCGATCCAAACTAGCCCACCGCTTGCAGAGCGTGCTCGGCATTTCGGCCGATGTGAAGATCGTCGAACCACAAACCATCGCCCGCAGCGAAGGCAAATCGCAACACGTGATCGATAAACGTAACCTTAAATAATTTCGCGAAATGAAAATCACACAACTTTCTGTTTTTTTGGAAAACAAAAGCGGACGGCTCAACGAGATAACGCGGATTCTGAGCACCGCCGGCATCAACCTCGAAGCTTTTTGCTTGGCCGAGGCCTCCGATTTTGGGATTCTGCGTATGGTGGTCTCCGATGTTGAATTGGCAATGGAGACCTTCCGCAAACATCATATCGCGGCACGCACCACCCAAGTGGTGTGCCTAGAATGTGCCAATCACCCCGGTCAGATGGGCAAGATTCTCGATCTACTGGCCGAACACGGTGTTTTTATCGAATATATGTACGCCTTCTCGCAGGGCGACAAGGCGAACGTGGTGATCCGCCCCACAGATGTGGATGAGTGTTGCCGCGTGTTGGAAATAATCTAACTGTGACTCATAAATCGGAATTCGAAAATGAAAAGAAACATTACACTGCTACTGGCGTGCTTGGTTGCTCCGCTGATGCTCAGCGCCCAGGGGAAAGCCAAAACAGAGTTGAACATTGTCTACATCGGCAACAGCATCACTCAGGGAGCGCTCTTGGCCAACCCCGACCAAGAAGCGCCACCGGCACAAGCATCACTGTGGCTCGGCCAACAGCCACAGATAGCCACCGTCCAATACACCAATCAAGGGGTGAGCGGCAGTACGACCCTCGATTTTTTGCCAGCAAGCTCTACGCTACTACCTAAGGTGAAATTGGCAACCGAAAAATTAATCACCAACCACCCCCAAGCAAAACTTATTTTTTCGCTTATGCTGGGCACCAACGACAGCGCGGTGAAAGGGCCCAACGGCGCACCAGTTTCGCCCGCTCAATACTACACCAACGTCAAGGTGATTGTCGATGAATTGCTCAGCCTCTATCCTGGCAGCATTATGGTGATCCACCGCCCACTTTGGTACAGCCCAAACACATACAACAGCGCCATTTATTTGGTCGAAGGCCTGCGCCGCATCGAGAGTTACTACCCTCAATTGCAAGCCTTGGTGCAATTCTATGCACAAAGCAATCCGCGCCGCGTTTTTATGGGTGACACCGAAGCTTTTGATGCCTTGAAGAACAACTACCAAACACTATTTACGCCCGAGACCAACGGCAACGCTGGTACTTTCTATCTTCACCCCAACAAAGCGGGTGCCGCTATGCTGGGTCAATACTGGGCCGTAGCCATCGCCAAAGCAATAGCACAGTAGCCCACAGCCACAAAAAAATCCGCCACGTAACTTACTGAAAAGTTACGTGGCGGATTTTTAAAGGGAGCTTCTAAATGTAGGGGACGACCCTAGTCCAACAATTCCAACATTTTGATCGCTGCATCGGTCACTGGGGTACCTGGGCCGAAGATAGCCGCCGCACCGTCGCTATACAACTCGTCATAGTCCTGGGCTGGAATCACACCACCCACAATGACCATAATATCAGGGCGGCCTAGTTTGCTGAGCTCTGCCAAAATCTGAGGCACCAAAGTCTTGTGACCAGCCGCCAGAGACGACACACCAACCACGTGCACGTCGTTTTCGACCGCTTGACGAGCCGCTTCGGCAGGCGTTTGGAACAATGGCCCCATATCAACGTCGAATCCTATGTCGGCATAACCGGTCGAAACAACTTTCGCACCGCGGTCGTGTCCGTCTTGACCCAACTTGGCTATCATTATACGCGGTTGACGACCGTGTTTCTTGGCAAAGGCAGCTGTCATTTGAGTCGCCTTGGCAAATTTTTCATCATCTTTCACTGTTGCAGAATAAACACCTGAGATTGTACGGATCGTAGCTTTGTAGCGACCAACCACCACTTCGCACGCATCCGAAATTTCGCCCAACGAGGCGCGAACCTTAGCCGCCTCAACAGCCAGGGCCAGTAGATTACCTTCGCCCGTCTTGACACATTGGGTGATGGCTGCCAGCGCCGCATCAACCGCTTGCTGATCGCGATTAGCACGCAACTCTTTGAGGCGCTCGATCTGCGAGAGTCTAACGGCGGTGTTGTCAACGTCCAGAATATCGAGCTTGTCTTCTTTGTCCAAACGATATTTATTGATCCCGATAATGGTTTGTTTGCCAGCATCGATGGCGGCTTGGGTGCGAGCGGCAGCCTCTTCGATACGCATCTTAGGGATACCGGTTTCGATGGCGGCGGCCATCCCACCAAGTTTTTCGACCTCCTCGATCAAATCCCACGCCTTGTGCATAATGTCGTTGGTGAGGCTCTCCACGTAGTACGATCCAGCCCAAGGGTCAACGCCCCGACAAACTGCTGTCTCTTCTTGGATATAAATCTGAGTGTTACGCGCAATACGAGCCGAGAAATCGGTTGGCAGAGCGATCGCTTCGTCGAGCGCATTGGTGTGCAGCGATTGGGTGTGACCCAAGGCGGCAGCCATAGCCTCGATACAAGTCCGACCGACGTTGTTGAACGGATCTTGCTCGGTGAGCGACCAGCCCGAAGTTTGGCAGTGGGTACGCAGAGCGAGTGATTTTTCGAGCTTCGGATTGAATTGTTTTACGATCTTGGCCCACAACATACGCCCAGCGCGCATCTTGGCGATCTCCATAAAGTGGTTCTTGCCAATGGCCCAGAAGAATGACAAACGAGGGGCGAATGAGTCGATCGGCATACCAGCATTGGTACCCGCGCGAAGATATTCCAACCCATCGGCCAGCGTGTAGGCCAATTCGATGTCCGCCGTGGCACCAGCTTCTTGCATATGGTAGCCCGAGATGGAAATCGAGTTGAATTTCGGCATGTTTTTCGAGGTGTACTCAAAAATATCGGCGATGATCTTCATCGAGAATTTCGGAGGATAAATATAGGTGTTGCGCACCATAAACTCCTTCAAAATATCATTTTGGATCGTTCCTTGCAATTGTTCGAGTGTGCAGCCTTGTTCCAGACCTGCCACGATATAGAAGGCCAGGATTGGCATCACAGCGCCGTTCATTGTCATCGAGACCGACATTTTGTTGAGCGGAATACCGTCGAAGAGGACTTTCATATCCTCCACCGAACAGATCGACACACCAGCCTTACCAACGTCGCCCACCACACGTTCGTGGTCGGCATCATAGCCGCGGTGAGTGGCCAAGTCGAAGGCCACTGACAGCCCTTTCTGGCCGCTAGCCAAGTTACGTTTATAGAATGCGTTCGATTCGGCAGCTGTCGAGAAACCAGCATATTGACGCACCGTCCAAGGGCGCATCACGTACATTGTCGAGTATGGCCCACGCAAAAATGGCGCAATACCGGCCGCGTAGTTAAGGTGCTCAAAACCTGCAAGATCTTCTTTGGAATATGTAGATTTGACCTCTATTTGTTCGGGGGCAGTCCAGGTGGCACCGGCCTCGCACTTCTGGGACTTGCAGCCACACGAAGCTTGGGCTTGTCCTTTGTAATTTATTTCTGAATATTGTGCTCTCATTAGATTCCTAATTCTTTTTGGTATGACTTTAATGTTTCAAGGAGGTTGGATTTCACGCTGATAAAGTGCGTGATGCCAGCCGCTTCCAATTCCGCGCGGCAAGCTGGATCGCCAGCCACCACAACGATTGCCTTGCCTTTGAGTGCGTTATACGCCTCCACGGCCAGTGTGGCGTAATCATCGTCCGCAGCGCAAACCACCACGATTTGAGCTTTATCTTCCATCGCGGCAGCAACTCCTTCGCCCACACTATTAAAGTATGTGTTGTCGATCGGTTTGATGCCTGCACAGCCAAAGAAATTGGCAGCGAATTGAGCCCTAGCGCGAGCCATCGCCAGCGCCCCACAGGTGAGCATAAAGGCGTGGATCTCTTTGCCCGATCGGTCGGTGGTCATACGCATTGCTTCGAGCGCCATCGCGCCGCGATATGGGGTCAGAACAGCAAATTCGGTTGCCGCGTCGCCATTTTTGCAACCGCAATGACAAACAGCTGGGGCGGTGACTGAGGCTGGAACATCGGCCGCCAGAACTTCCGTAAAATTAGGATATTGGTTCACTCCGAGCATTGTTTGGCGGCGTGTGGCGATAGTTTTGTCGCGTTTGGCAGCCGTAGCAGCGATTTGCTCTTGGATGAAACCAGCTTTCAGGGCGGCGATGTAGCCACCTTTCTCTTCAACTTGTTTGAATAGATCCCACGCTTTTTCGGCCACCAAGTTGGTCAACGTTTCGATGTAATACGATCCAGCGGCTGGGTCATTGACTTGGTTGAAGTGGCTCTCTTCTTTGAGCAGCAATTGAGTGTTGCGCGCGATGCGGGTCGAAAATTCCGAAGGCGCAGCCCACGCCGCGTCATAGGGCAACACTTCGATCGAATCGACACCTGCCAGCGCGGCCGACATAGCTTCGGTTGTCCCGCGGAGCATATTCACATACGGATCATAGATCGATTGGTTCCACGCCGAGGTAGTGGCGTGCACGCGCATTTTGGAGGCGCATCCGCGTTCGGGTTTGTAAGGAGCCGTCACATTGGCCCACAGCATCCGACCGGCACGGAATTTAGCAATTTCCATAAAGTAAGTGCCACCGATTGCCATATTGAATTTGATAGATGGGGCGATTTGGTCGATTGTCAGCCCTTTTTCCATTCCATTGACAATATATTCGTGACCCATAGCCAGCGCAAAGGCGAGTTCTTGAACCGCATCCGCACCACAACTATTAAAGAGCACTCCGCCCACCGACACTATACGGATGCGTTTGTATTTACCTGTTTTGCGGATCAATTCAGCAATTCGCTCGAAGCATTTGCCTCCCGCGCAGAACGAGCCTTTCATCGAGGCGCGTTTGATTGGGTCGATAGCGAAGGTGGCCGTAACGTCTTCCACCTCCATATTTTCTTTGGTCACTTTGTCGATAAAGAGTTCCGCCACGTGAGCCGCAGCGCAGCCCGAGAAGGCCAGTTCGGTGGTTTTGATCTCGATACCCGAGAGCAGCGTGTCGAGTTGGTCGGCTGTAAATTCTTTGTTGTTGATCACCAGCCCGAGCGATTCGGCACCGCGAGCTAGTATGTCTTTGGCCTTCGCGTTGCCTTCTTGTGGGCAATCGATGGTGATTGTTTGGCGCACTTTCCATCCGGGGGTAGTTTTAGCGCCGCGCACATACGGAAATTCTCCGGCTGCGCTGTCTAGAAATTTAAGCCCTGCAAGGTCTTCGGCGCGGTAGTATGGGCGAACCGCAAATCCCTCGATCGGCTTCCAGACCAACTTCTTTTCGTAGTCTGCGCCCTTCAAATCGGCCGTAATAACCTCCTCCCACTTGGCGGTAGGCACCGCGGGGAATTCGGTCATAAGTTTTGTTCTCTGTAACATTATTATGATATTTTTTGATTTTTGATAACACAAAGTTAATAATTTTTTATGCAAACGATATTATTTTTGAATTATTAGTACTCTGAAAAAATAATTCCGGGGAACGTTTGTTTATTTAAAAAAAAAATTAACTTTGGGGCCAACATATAACATTTAATACTATGAAAAAAACCATGAAAACAAACATTACTATCCGCACTGCGGAATCGTATGTATCGCCCCTAGTAGAGGTGATCGAAGTCTCTGTTGAGCAAGGAATTGCCGCCTCATCTGGATCCACCGAAGGGTACCCCGAAGATG
>JAVXIH010000043.1:0-14716 GCA_036648455.1 Mucinivorans sp. | reverse complement strand
GAGGCTATTTTTGAGTAGATTTTTTGTTTGAATGACGAAGATTTACCGGGGTAAATCAAGGATTTCAAATGGAAAATATGCCAAAAAGAGACCATTTAAAATGTGTCAATAATTTTTATCTATTACTTATATCGATTTTCTCTGGAAATTGTTAATATCGAACGCTTTTTTTATGTACATTTGAACCTAATTAAAAAATGCTATTATGGAAAAAAGTTTAACAATTCGTACCGACCTCTGTACTCGCTGCGGTCGCTGCGTAAAAGTCTGTCCCTCAATTATTTTTACTCAAAATAGCCCGAAAGATCCTATCACAATCGAAAACTTCGATAGCTGTATCGAATGCGGACACTGCGCCGATGTGTGCCCCGAAGGTGCCGTCAACCACTATCTCTTCCCTTCCCACAAAATACACGCCATCGACTACGACCAAATGCCGACACCCGAGCAAATGATGCTCATTATGGCCGCCAGAAGGTCGAATCGTACTTTCTCGAACAAAGAAATCCCTGCCGTGTGGCTCGATCTGATCGTGAGAGCTGCAAATATGGCTCCCACGGCTAGTAATAGCCAAAATGTGGGCTTCGTGTTGGTGACTGACCCCAAAAAAATAGCCGCCATTAATGATTTTACACTCTCTATTTTTGGCGGATTGGTGCGCAAACTTACCAACCCGATCGTCAAAATGTTCGTCTATCCATTCGCCAAACCACTCTATCGCTACGTGCCGATGTTCAAACGGATGAAGGCCGATCAAAACGCTGGCAAAGATCGGATCTTGCGCGGGGCGAAGGTCGTGCTGCTGATTCACACCCCCGATTCGAGTCGCTTTGGAGCCCAAGATGCGAATTTAGCCTACCAAAACGCTTCACTTATGGCGCAAAGCCTCGGCGTGAGCCAAATGTATACAGGTTTCGTGCTGACTGCTATCCGCCAAGATAAAAAGCATCAGCTGAATGCGATCTTTGGTCTCGACGGACGCACCATCCACGCCGGGATGGCTCTGGGGATGGCTGCGCTGCGTTATCCAAATTATGTGGATCGAGGCAGTGTTGACCTGACACGCTTTTAAAAGGTCGCTACGTGAGGGTTCTCAGATCCTCAGCCGAGCGACAAAAAAGCAATTTTCGGAAGGCCTATATATATGGTGTGAAAATAAAATCGATTAATAGTGAAAAAAAATTCAAAAGTTTTTGGAAATTAAATAATAGTTCATATCTTTGCAGTCCATTTAGCAACCTTCATACGATGTCGGGGCGCGAAATGGACAATAAGCCGATGTAGCTCAGTTGGCCAGAGCAGCTGATTTGTAATCAGCTGGTCGGGGGTTCGAATCCCTCCATCGGCTCAGATTCACAAGGGATCTGAATAGAGTTTTTTATTGGGGAGATACCAAAGTGGCCAACTGGGGCAGACTGTAAATCTGCTGACGTACGTCTTCGTAGGTTCGAATCCTGCTCTCCCCACAGCTGAAAGAGTTAAGAATTAGGAGTTAAGAATTAAGAATTTTTCAATCGCAATTCTAAATTTTTATTTCTTAACTCTTAATCGTTAGACGATAGGCGGAAGTAGCTCAGTTGGTAGAGCATTAGCCTTCCAAGCTAATGGTCGCGAGTTCGAGTCTCGTCTTCCGCTCGAAAAAGAGAAAACATAGAAAATAAAATAAACAATTAAAAAACCACTACAATGGCAAAAGAAAAATTTGACCGCAGCAAGCCCCACGTTAATATCGGGACTATTGGCCACGTTGACCACGGTAAAACTACTCTAACAGCAGCTATTACCACCGTTCTTGCAAAACGCGGTCTTTCGGAACTCCGTTCGTTCGACTCGATCGACAACGCCCCCGAAGAAAAAGAGCGCGGTATTACAATCAACACTTCACACGTTGAGTACCAAACAGCTAACCGCCACTATGCTCACGTTGACTGTCCAGGTCACGCTGACTACGTAAAGAACATGGTAACTGGTGCGGCCCAAATGGACGGTGCAATTATCGTTGTTGCAGCCACCGATGGTCCTATGCCTCAAACTCGCGAGCACATCCTTTTGGCTCGTCAGGTGAACGTTCCTCGTATCGTTGTTTTCTTGAACAAAGTAGATATGGTTGACGATCCCGAAATGTTGGAACTCGTTGAGATGGAAGTTCGCGAACTGTTGACCAAAAATGGTTTCGACGGTGACAACGCTCCTGTTATCTGCGGTTCAGCTCTTGGTGCGTTGAATGGTGAAGCTAAGTGGGAAGATAAAGTTATGGAACTTATGGATGCCGTTGATGCATACATTCCAATTCCTCCACGTGAAACCGACAAACCTTTCTTGATGCCAGTTGAAGATATTTTCTCGATCACAGGTCGTGGAACTGTTCTTACAGGTCGTATCGAAACAGGCGTGATCCACGTTTCTGATCCAGTTGAAATCATCGGTTTGGGCGAAGAAGCCTTGACTTCGGTTTGTACCGGTGTTGAAATGTTCCGTAAGTTGCTTGACTCAGGTGAAGCAGGTGATAACGTTGGTTTGTTGATGCGTGGTATCGATAAAAAAGACGTGAAACGTGGTATGGTTGTTGCCAAACCAGGTTCGATCCATCCTCACGAAAGTTTCAAGGCAGAGGTCTATATCCTCTCTAAGAACGAAGGTGGTCGTCACACTCCATTCCACAACAAATACCGTCCTCAATTCTATATCCGTACCCTTGACGTAACTGGCGAGGTAACCCTTCCAGCAGGTGTAGAAATGGTGATGCCGGGTGATAACGTAACTATTACAGTCGACCTTATCTACCCAGTTGCAATCAACGTTGGTCTTCGTTTCGCAATTCGCGAAGGTGGCCGTACCGTTGGTGCAGGTCAAATCACTGAAATTATCAAATAATTTCAAAGAGTTTAGGATCTAAGAGTTGTCTTGCATCACACTATGTGTCCGGGCAACTCTTACTCCGAAATTCATAGGGGTGTAATTTAAGGGTAGAATAGCGGTCTCCAAAACCGCCTGTGGGGGTTCGAATCCCTCCACCCCTGCTTTTTAATCAAGATTTTAATCAAGAATGGTAGAACCCGATTCTACCATTCTTGATTCACAATTTTTAATTCAAACAAATGAAGACTTACGTAAAAGAGGCATACAAGGAACTGGTAGACAAGGTTACTTGGCCTACGTGGAAATCGCTCCAAAGCAGTGCAATTCTAGTAATGGTGGCCTCGGTCATTTTTGCTGTTGTTGTGTTGATGATGGACTTCACTTTTGAAAACGTGATGAAGTCGATTTATTCATTGCTCTATTAATTAGGTAGTTATGAGTAATCCAAGTGATTTTCACTGGTATGTGGTCAAGGCCATAGGTGGCAAGGAGAAAAAGGTCAAGGAATATCTTGAAGCTGAGATCCGTACCCTTCGTCTTGAACCGTATATCTTGCAAGTTCTTATTCCCACAGAGAAAGTATACAGCGTTGTTCGCGGCAAGAAAGTCGTCAAAGAACGTGTGTCATATCCTGGTTATGTACTTGTGCAATGCACAATGACAGGCGAGGTACCCCATATTTTGCGCAATATTCCCGGAGTTTTGGGCTTTTTGTCCGACACCAAAGAATCGATGCTTCACGCTTCGCCACTACGCGAGGAAGAGGTCAATCGGATTTTAGGTCAAGTCGATCAGATGGCTCAGAGCGAGGCAGTTAGCGAAATCCCATACGAGGTGGGAGAGGCTGTTAAGGTTATCGATGGTCCATTTGCTTCCTTTATTGGAACTATCGAGGCGGTAGACATTCCTCGTCGCAGACTGACAGTTGCAGTCAAAATATTTGGACGCAAGACTCCTATGGAGTTGAGCTTCATGCAAGTAGAAAAAGAGTAATTAACCCGATTTTGTATTTTTAGGTTTTGCGTTTTCGAGAAATTTATTCAGATGTTACGGTTTGATAAATCATTAAAAGCACAGACAAAAAATTCAGAATTACAAAAAGAAAGCTATGGCAAAAGATATTGCGGCTTTTATTAAACTGCAAATTAAAGGCGGAGCGGCTAATCCTTCACCTCCAGTAGGTCCTGCATTGGGATCGAAAGGTGTGAACATTATGGACTTCTGCAAACAGTTTAATGCCCGCACACAGGATCAACCCGGAAAGGTGCTTCCTGTTATTATCACCGTTTATGGCGATAAGTCCTTTGACTTCATCATCAAACAACCGCCTGTTGCAATTCAGCTCAAAGAGGCCGCTAAGATTAAGTCTGGTTCAGCCGAACCTAATCGTAAGCGCTCGGGAGATGTCACCTGGGACCAAGTGCGCGAAATCGCCCAAGGTAAAATGGTGGATATGAATTGTTTCACGGTCGAGAGTGCGATGAGTATGGTCGCTGGGACAGCTCGCTCGATGGGTATCAAGGTCAATGGCGAATCTCCAATCAATAATAAGTAGTAAACAGATGAAACTCACAAAAAATCAAAAAGTGGCGTATGCTAAGGTAACTCCTGGCAAACAATACAAACTTGGTGAGGCGGCTGCACTTGTTAAGGAGGTCACATTCACTAAATTCGATGCTTCGGTTGACGTTGATGTACGTTTGGGCGTTGACCCACGTAAAGCGAACCAAATGGTTCGTGGCGTTGTAACACTACCTCACGGTACAGGGAAAGATGTTCGTGTATTGGTACTTTGTACACCCGACAAGGTGGACGAGGCTACTGCTGCAGGTGCGGATTTTGTTGGACTGGAAGAATATATCGATAAGATCAAAGCTGGTTGGACCGATATTGACGTAATTATTTGTACACCTAGCGTGATGGCCAAAGTTGGTGCTTTGGGACGTATATTGGGCCCTCGTGGTTTGATGCCGAATCCAAAAACAGGTACCGTAACAATGGATGTAGCCAACGCGGTAAAAGAGGTGAAAGCTGGTAAGATTGATTTCAAGGTCGATAAGTTTGGTATCGTACACACTTCGGTGGGTAAGGTTTCATTCACCGCCGAGCAAATCGCAGAGAACGTACACGAATTTATGCGTACAATACATAAACTCAAACCGGTTTCGGCCAAGGGTACATATGTTCGTTCGATCTATCTTTCATCAACAATGAGCCCAGGGCTTGCGCTCGAACCTAAATCAGTTGAATAAAACACATGAAAAGAGAAGAGAAACTACAACTTACAAGTGAAATAGCTGGTTTATTGGGTGAGTATACACATTACTATTTGACAGATATTTCGGGTCTCAATGCCGCTAAGACTGCCGCTTTGCGTCGTCTGTGCTTTGAGCGCGAAGTAAAACTTTACGTAGTAAAGAATACTTTTTTCGCTAAGGCTTTGGTCGCAGCGGGAAAGGACAATGCCGAAATCGTTTCGGCACTCGCAGGCTCAACAGCAGTTATGTTTACCTCGGTGGGCAACGCTCCTGCTAAACTTATCAAAGATTTCCGCAAAAACGAAAAACTAGAAAAACCGCTTTTGAAGGCCGCTTATGTAGACGATTGCGTTTATATGGGTGAAGGTCAATTGGCAAACCTAGTGTCGTTGAAATCTCACGACGAGTTGGTGGCAGACGTTATCGCACTGCTCCAATCACCAGCCAAGAACGTTATTTCTGGCCTTCAGGCAGCAGCCGGTGGCAAGATCGCAGGGTTGGTTAAGACTTTGGAAAATCGCTAGACGTGCGGTTGTGACGTGTAATCCAGATGATAGGGCTATGTTTTATCGTCGATGGGCACATCAAAGCGCATAACAAATAACAGAAGTAAAAACAAATTAAAAAATAAAACGATGGCAGACATCAAAAAATTCGCCGAAGAACTCGTAAACCTTACAGTTAAGGAAGTAAACGAACTAGCTCAAGTACTCAAAGACGAGTATGGTATTGAGCCAGCCGCTGCAGCAGTTGCAGTAGCAGCAGCACCAGCAGAAGGTGGTGCAGCAGCAGCCGAAAAGACATCTTTCGACGTAATCTTGACAGACGCTGGTGGTGCAAAACTGCAAGTTGTTAAGGTCGTTAAAGACATCACTGCTCTTGGCTTGAAAGAAGCTAAGGACCTAGTAGATGGCGCTCCTAAGGCTATCAAAGAAGGTGTATCTAAAGAAGAAGCAGAATCAATCAAAGCTCAGCTAGAAGAAGCTGGTGCTTCGGTTGAGGTTAAGTAATTCACTCCGAATTAAGGACTATGAATTAAGAATTAAGAATTGTAGGCTTTTGCGCCTCGGCCATTTTCCTCAATTCTTAATTCGTAATTCTAATTCTTAATTTAATAAAAGGCTCTTTCCGTCTCAAAACGGTCAGAGCATTTTGTGGCTATACACCTTATCTAATTTTAGGTTTTGAGTTTTTGATTTATTGCAGTTTTATAGCATTGATTATCAGTAATTTATGCAAACACTGCGATTGAAATCAAAAATTCAGGATCCAAAATTAAAAATCAACTCGCTTCTTCCTTTTTACAAAAATGGCAAAAAACAGCACACCACAACGCATAAATTTCAGCTCATTCTCACAAAGAATGGACTATCCCGATTTCTTGGAAGTCCAATTGAAATCTTTTAAGGATTTTTTCCAGCTCGACACAACAGCCGAGAATCGTCTGGACGAAGGGCTCTATAAAGTTTTTACCGAAAATTTCCCAATAACGGATACTCGAAATAATTTCGTTCTTGAATTTCTCGACTATTTTATTGACCCACCCCGCTACTCGATTGACGAGTGTATTGAACGCGGATTGACATACAGCGTACCGCTGAAAGCCAAACTTAAACTCTACTGTACCGACCCTGAACACGAAGATTTCGATCCTGTGATTCAAGATGTTTACTTTGGTACGGTTCCATATATGACCCCTCGGGGCACATTTGTTATCAACGGAGCCGAGCGTGTTATCGTTTCGCAGCTCCACCGTTCGCCCGGTGTGTTTTTTGGGCAATCGACCCACACCAACGGATCGAAACTTTACTCGGCACGTATTATCCCATTCAAGGGTTCGTGGATCGAGTTTGCCACCGATATTGCAGGCGTGATGTACGCCTATATCGACAGGAAGAAAAAATTACCTGTTACTACTTTGCTTCGTGCCATCGGGTTCGAAACCGATAAGGAAATTCTCGAAATTTTCGACCTTGCAGACGAAGTTAAAATCAACCAAAAGAATCTTGAAAAATCTGTCGGACGGCGTTTAGCGGCACGTGTGTTGCGCACCTGGGTCGAGGATTTTGTCGATGAAGATACTGGTGAAGTTGTTTCAATTGATCGTTACGATATTATCGTGGATCGTGAAACGCTGCTCGAAGAGCGCCACATTGCCGAGATTTTGGAATCTGGCGAAAAGAGCATTCTGCTCCACAAAGAGACCGCTGCTGTGAACGATTTTTCGATCGTCTACAACACATTACAAAAAGACACCTGCAACTCCGAGAAGGAGGCTGTGGTCTATATATATAGGCAATTGCGTAATTCGGAGCCACCTGATGAGGCGACGGCTCGCGACGTGATTGATAAACTTTTCTTCTCCGACAAGCGTTACGATCTTGGAAACGTCGGTCGGTATCGTATCAATCGTAAGTTGGGGCTCGACATTCCTCAGACAACGCGCATCTTGACGCGTGAGGATATGATCGCTATCATAAAACACCTAATTTCGCTTATCAACAGCAAAACTGAGGTCGATGATATTGACCACTTGTCTAACCGTCGTGTGCGCACGGTGGGTGAGCAATTGGCTGGTCAATTCTCGGTCGGTTTTGCGCGTATGGCGCGCACCATTCGCGAGCGTATGAATGTTCGCGACAACGAGGTCTTCACGCCTGTTGATTTGATCAACGCCAAGACTTTGTCCAGTGTGATCAACAGCTTCTTTGGTACCAACCAATTGAGCCAGTTTATGGATCAAACCAACCCGCTGGCTGAGTTGACCCACAAACGTCGTTTGTCTGCCCTCGGACCAGGCGGTCTATCGCGTGAGCGTGCGGGCTTCGAGGTTCGTGACGTGCACTACACCCACTACGGTCGTCTGTGCCCTATCGAAACTCCTGAGGGTCCGAATATCGGTCTGATCAGTTCGCTGTGTGTGTTTGCCAAGATTTCGGATATGGGTTTCATCGAGACTCCATATATAGAGATCAAAGATGGCACGGTGGACACGGCCAACATTAGATATATGAGTGCCGAACAAGAGGACGGCTTAATTATTGCTCAGGCTAGTGCATCTTTGGATGCGGAGGGTCATTTCACAACCGAGACCGTTAAGTCGCGTCAAAGTAGTGATTTCCCTGCCGCCTTGCCCGAAGAGGTTCAAGCGATGGATGTGGCACCTAACCAAATCGCCTCGATCGCCGCTTCGCTCATTCCGTTCTTGGAACACGATGACGCGAACCGTGCGTTGATGGGATCCAACATGATGCGCCAAGCGGTGCCGCTGCTGAGATCCGAATCTCCGATTGTGGGTACAGGCCTCGAAGGATCGGTGGTTGCCGATAGCCGCACCCAAGTGGTTGCCGAGCGCGATGGCGAGGTGGTTTTTGCTGATGCTTCGCGTATCGAAATTCGTTATGAATTAACTGAATTAGAGCGTTTTGTGACCTTCGATCCAGAGGTAACCGTATATAAATTACCAAAATATCGCAAGACCAACCAAAGTACTTCGATTTCCTTGCGTCCATTGGTTCGTGGGGGGCAGAAGGTAGTGGCTGGTCAGATTTTGACCGAAGGATATGCCACCCAGAAGGGCGAATTAGCGCTGGGACGTAACCTGAAAGTGGCTTATATGCCTTGGAAGGGTTACAATTTCGAGGATGCTATCGTGATTTCTGAGCGTTTGGTGAGCAAGGATATGTTCACCTCCGTCCACATTGACGAATATATAATGGAGGTTCGCGACACCAAACGTGGGGTCGAGGAACTGACTTCCGACATCCCTAACGTGAGCGAAGAGGCTACACGCGATTTGGATGAAAACGGTGTGATCCGTATCGGGGCGAATGTGAAACCAGGTGATATCCTGATCGGTAAGATCACCCCTAAGGGTGAATCTGATCCTTCGCCAGAAGAGAAACTGCTGCGTGCTATTTTTGGCGACAAGGCGGGCGACGTGAAAGATGCCTCATTGAAGGCACAACCTTCGCTCTTCGGTGTGGTGGTTGATAAAAAGATCTTCACCCGTGCCGTCCACAAAGAGAGTGGCAAGAAAGGGAAATTGGCCGAAAAAACGCTGGTCGATAAAGCCGAGGCCTCTTTTGAAGGAAAAGTGTCCGATTTGCGTCGTACGTTGATCGACAAACTTTGGACTGTGCTCAACGGTAAAACATCGGCTTCGGTGCTCGATTATTTCGGGATGGAAGTGATAGAAAAAGGAAATAAATTCACTCTTCGCCAATTGGAAGATCTGGATTACTTGACTATCAATCCAACGAAATGGACACCAGACAAAGACAAGAGTGATGCGGTTAAGATGTTGATCAACAACTTTGTAGCCAAATACAAAGAGCTTGATGCAGCCCTTAAACGCGACAAATACAACATCACAAACGGCGACGAGTTGCCATCTGGTATTGTGCAACTGGCCAAGGTCTACATCGCCAAAAAGCGTAAGCTCCGTGTGGGTGACAAGATGGCCGGTCGTCACGGTAACAAGGGTATTGTGGCGCGCGTGGTGCGCGACGAAGATATGCCGTTCCTGGACGATGGCTCGATTGTGGACATCGTGCTTAACCCGCTTGGTGTGCCTTCACGTATGAACTTGGGTCAGATCTATGAAACGGTTTTGGGCTGGGCTGGTAGGAATTTGGGGCTGAAATTTGCCACTCCTATTTTCGATGGTGCCACACTGGATCAGATCAATGAATACGGTGCAAAAGCTGGCATTCCACGTAGTGGTTTGACCTACCTTTGCGATGGTGGTACGGGCGAACGTTTCGACCAACCAGCAACCGTCGGGGTGGTGTATATGTTGAAGTTGGGCCACATGGTCGACGACAAGATGCACGCTCGTTCGATCGGACCGTACTCGCTCATCACTCAGCAACCGCTTGGTGGTAAGGCGCAATTCGGGGGTCAACGTTTTGGTGAGATGGAGGTTTGGGCGCTCGAAGCATTCGGCGCGGCCAATATTCTGCAAGAGATCCTCACCATCAAATCGGATGACGTTATCGGACGTGCCAAGGCTTATGAGGCCATTGTCAAGGGTGACAATATGCCGCAGCCAGGTATTCCTGAATCACTCAACGTATTACTTCACGAACTTGCGGGCTTGGGCCTGAATGTGAAACTCGACTAAGATAGGTCGGATTCATAATTCTTAAATCTTAATTTCAAAAAGATGTTTAATCAAAAAGATATAAAACAACCCGGTAATTTCGATCGTATCACAATTTCGCTCTCTTCGCCCGAGGATATTCTCTCGCGAAGCAGTGGCGAGGTGCTCAAACCCGAAACGATAAACTATCGTACCTACAAACCCGAGCGTGACGGTTTATTTTGCGAGCGTATTTTCGGCCCTGTCAAGGATTTCGAATGTCATTGCGGCAAGTACAAACGTATTCGTTACAAGGGTATTGTGTGTGATCGCTGTGGTGTGGAGGTGACCGAAAAAAAGGTTCGTCGCGAGCGTTCGGGGCACATTTCACTTGTGGTTCCGGTGGCTCACATTTGGTATTTCCGTTCGCTGCCCAATAAGATCGGCTATTTGCTCGGTATTCCGACCAAAAAGCTCGACACGGTGATCTATTACGAACGTTATGTGGTCATTCAAAAAGGTCTGGCAACGGGGGTTCAAGATATGGACCTGCTGGCCGAAAAAGAGTATCACGATGCGCTCGATACACTGCCCAAAGGCAATCAACAACTGGACGATTCGAATCCCGATAAATTCATCGCATTGATGGGTGCCGAGGCGCTCTATATGTTGATGCAGCGTCTGGATTTGGATACTTTGTCCTTCGATTTGCGCCACAAGGCCGACACCGAAACTTCGCAACAACGTAAGGCTGATGCCTTGAAACGCCTGAGCGTGGTGGAATCTTTCCGCGCGAGTCGCGAGGTGAATAAGCCCGAATGGATGATCCTGAAAGTGATCCCAGTGATCCCTCCCGAGTTGCGCCCTTTGGTGCCTCTGGATGGTGGTCGTTTCGCTACTTCGGACTTAAATGACCTCTATCGTCGCGTGATTATTCGTAATAATCGCCTCAAACGCCTGATCGAAATCAAAGCTCCTGAGGTGATTTTGCGTAACGAGAAACGTATGCTCCAAGAGGCAGTCGATTCGCTGCTCGATAACTCGCGCAAGTCGAACGCGGTGAAAAACGAAAGTAACCGTGCGCTTAAATCGCTCAGTGATAGCCTGAAAGGGAAACAAGGTCGTTTCCGTCAGAACTTGCTCGGTAAACGTGTCGATTACTCGGCTCGTTCGGTGATCGTCGTTGGTCCAGAGCTGAAAATGCACGAATGCGGTTTGCCAAAAGATATGGCGGCCGAACTATATAAACCATTTATCGTTCGTAAATTGATCGAACGGGGAGTGGTGAAGACCGTTAAATCGGCCAAAAAGATTATCGATCGCAAGGATGCTGTGGTGTGGGATATTCTGGAAAACGTGATCAAAGGACACCCAGTGCTCTTGAACCGTGCTCCGACCCTTCACCGTTTGGGTATCCAAGCCTTCCAACCAAAATTGATCGAGGGCAAGGCAATCCAGTTGCACCCATTGGCTTGTACGGCTTTCAACGCCGACTTCGATGGTGACCAGATGGCCGTTCACTTGCCACTTGGCAACGCTGCGATTCTGGAAGCACAAATTTTGATGCTCGGTTCGCACAATATTCTCAACCCGGCCAATGGTGCGCCAATCACCGTTCCTTCGCAGGACATGGTGCTCGGGCTCTATTACATCACCAAGGAGCGTGATGGAGTGAAGGGCGAAGGGCGAGTTTTCTACTCGGCCGAAGAGGCCAAGATCGCCTACAACGAAGGTCGTGCCGATTTGCACGCCAAGGTTAAGGTGCGTCTGGCTCCTGGCAAGATTATCGACACCACGGTGGGACGTATTCTCTTCAACGAGAATGTGCCAGCGGAAACAGGATATATCAATAAATTGTTGACCAAGAAATCGCTGCGCGACATTATCGGTTTGGTGATGAAGACGGCAGGTGCCGCCGCGACAGCTAAGTTCTTGGATGACATCAAAAACTTGGGTTATCGAATGGCCTTCAAGGGTGGTTTGAGTTTTAACCTCGAAGCGGTGATCATTCCAAAAGAGAAAGACGAATTGGTGGCCGATGGTTATCGCCAAGTGAGCGAAGTGATGGACTCATATAATATGGGTTTGATCACCAACAACGAGCGTTACAACCAGATTATCGATATTTGGACACACACCAACTCTCGTCTGACAAAGACAGTTATGGATCAATTGATCGAGGATCAACAGGGCTTCAACCCAGTCTATATGATGTTGGATTCGGGGGCTCGTGGTTCGAACGAACAGATTCGTCAGCTCTCTGGTATGCGTGGTCTGATGGCCAAACCTCAGAAGGCTTCGGCCGAGGCGGCTCAGATTATCGAGAACCCGATCTTGTCGAACTTCAAGGAGGGACTATCGGTGTTGGAGTACTTTATCTCTACCCACGGTGCTCGTAAGGGTTTGGCGGATACGGCTTTGAAGACTGCCGATGCTGGTTATTTGACTCGTCGTTTGGTGGACGTGGCTCAGGATGTGATTATCCAAGAAGACGACTGCGGCACCTTGCGCGGTCTGCAAGCCACCACTATGAAACGTAACGAAGATGTGGTGCAAACCCTCTATGAACGTATTTTGGGTCGTACAGCTGTGCAAGACGTGATCAATCCAGCCGACGGCAAAGTACTGGCCAAGGCGGGCGAAGAGATCACGGAAGATATAGCGGATAAGATCGAGAAATCGCCAATCGAGAGCGTCGAAATTCGTTCGGTACTCACGTGCGAGAGTCTCAAGGGCGTATGTGCCAAGTGTTATGGTCGCAACTTGTCTACTGGGCGTATGGTTCAACAAGGTGAGGTTGTGGGTGTTATCGCCGCACAATCAATCGGTGAGCCGGGTACTCAGTTGACTCTTCGTACCTTCCACGTGGGTGGTGTGGCTGGTGGGTCAACCTCATCGGCAAGCATCGTTGCCCGTTATGATGGTCGGTTGGAGATCGACGAACTTCGTTCGGTTGATCGTGTGAACGATAGCGGCAAGCAGACCGTTGTCTTGTCGCGTCTGGCCGAGGCTCGTATTGTGGATAAAAACACAGGTATCACACTCTATACCGCCAATTTGCCTTATGGTTCGATTTTATATGCCAAGAACGGTGATGTGGTTGCCAAGGGCGATCTGATTTGCGATTGGGATCCATATAACGCCGTTATTATTTCGGAACTTTCGGGTCACGTTGCTTTCGATTCTGTGGTGGAAAATGTAACATTCCGCGAAGAGGCCGACGAGGCGACTGGTTTCCGCGAGAAGGTGATCATCGACTCACGAGATAAGAACAAGAATCCAATGATTCGTGTTGTGGACAAAGAAGGTAACGAATTGAAGCAATACAACTTACCTGTTGGCGCGCACATCGCCGTCAAAGAAGCAGGCAAGGTTGTGGCGGGTGATATTCTGATCAAGATTCCGCGTGCGGTTGGTAAATCAGGTGATATCACGGGGGGTCTACCTCGTGTGACCGAGCTTTTCGAAGCTCGTAACCCATCGAATCCAGCTGTTGTGTCGGAGATCGATGGCGAGGTGTCATTTGGTAAGATCAAACGTGGTAATCGCGAGATCATAGTCACATCGCGTTCGGGCGAGGTGAAGACCTACTTGGTGGCTCTATCCAAACAGATTCTGGTTCAAGAAAACGACTATATTCGTGCTGGTATGCCGCTTTCGGAAGGTGCTATCACACCGAGCGATATTCTTGCGATCCAAGGGCCAACCAAGGTTCAGGAGTATATCGTGAACGAAATTCAGGAGGTTTACCGTCTGCAAGGTGTGAAAATCAATGACAAACACTTCGAGATCATTGTTCGTCAGATGATGAACAAGGTTAAGATCCAAGATCCGGGTGATACTCGCTTTTTGGAGGAACAAGTGGTTGACAAGTGGGAATTTTTGACCGTTAACGACGATATTTTCGAAAAGAAAGTTGTCACCGCCCAAGGTGATTCGACAGTTTTGAAAGATGGTCAGATCGTCACTCCGCGTGAATTGCGCGAGGAAAATTCGATGCTTCGTCGCAAGGGTTTAACCATTGTCGAGGTTCGCGACACGATCCCAGCCACATCGAATCAGGTGTTACAGGGTATCACTCGTGCGGCTCTTCAAACTTCGTCTTTCATCTCGGCTGCCTCCTTCCAGGAGACCACCAAGGTGCTCAACGAAGCGGCTATTAACGGTAAGGTCGATACACTCGAAAACTTGAAAGAAAATGTCATTTGTGGCCACTTGATCCCAGCCGGGACAGGCGCGCGCCGCTTCAACGACATCAGAGTCGAATTGAAAAAATAGTTCAACGCTGATTGATTAGTGGGGGTTTCTAGAAATTAGATTTTCCAAGGCGGACAACGCCGAAAAAGCAATTTCTAGAAGTCACATCACATAGTAAAAAAGAGGGCCTTTGGGTCCTCTTTTTTTGTTTTATAGCTCCATTGCTTTTGTTCATTGCCTCAAGGTGACTTCTAAAAATCGTTTTTTCGGCGCTCTGCTTCGGATCTTAAAATCCTCACTTACTTCAAGTAAGCTCCGG
>JAVXIH010000042.1:6480-14739 GCA_036648455.1 Mucinivorans sp. | reverse complement strand
ATAAATCCTCACGTACTTTGAGTACGCTCCGGTTTATCGACCAAAGTACGCCTTGAAAAATCTAATTTTTAGAAGCCCCCTTAAGAAACTGCATTAGAAGCTGTTTGATTTTAAAAAATTAAACAGCTTCTAATGCATCGAACCGATATATTTTTTGTAAATTTGTGCTACTGAATTACTGAATTAAAAACATATCATTATGTACACAAAAATGCAAAAACACCTTCAAGCAGAGCTTGAAAGTATCAAAGAAGCTGGTTTATTCAAAAACGAACGTATAATCGAGAGCCCTCAGGCCTCCGAAATCGAAGTTGGTGGCAAAAAAGTGCTCAACTTCTGTGCCAACAATTACCTTGGTCTGTCGGACAACAAACGTATGATCGAAGCTGCCAAACGGATGATGGATTTGCGCGGTTTCGGGATGAGTTCGGTTCGCTTTATTTGCGGCACCCAAGACATCCACAAGGAGCTCGAGAAGGCGATCGCTGACTATTTCGGCACCGAAGACACTATTTTATATGCCGCTTGTTTCGATGCCAACGGTGGTGTATTCGAACCTTTATTCACCGACCAAGACGCGATTATCTCTGACTCGTTGAACCACGCCTCGATTATCGACGGGGTTCGTCTGTGCAAGGCGGTGCGCTATCGCTATGCCAATGCCGACATGGCGGATCTTGAAAAACAATTGCAAGCTTCTCAGCAACAACGTTTCCGCATCATTGTCACCGATGGCGTTTTCTCGATGGATGGCAATGTGGCTCCGATGGACAAAATCGTTGAACTGGCCAACAAATACGACGCGTTGGTGATGGTGGACGAATGCCACTCGGCAGGCGTTGTCGGCAAAACTGGGCGCGGTGTGACCGAAGAATTTAACGTTCGCGGCCAGGTCGATATTATCACCGGCACCTTGGGCAAGGCTATGGGTGGTGGCGTTGGTGGGTTCACCACTGGTCGCCGTGAGATTATCGATATGTTGCGCCAAAGGTCGCGTCCATATTTGTTCAGCAACTCTGTGCCACCAGCCATTGTTGGAGCTTCGCTCGAAATGTTCAAAATGTTGGCCGAGAATGACGACCTGCACACCAAATTAGCGGGCAATGTAGCACATTATGTTTCAAAGATGAAAGCGGCTGGTTTCGACATCAAACCTACCCAATCGGCCATTTGCGCTGTGATGTTGTACGAGGCTCCGCTGGCGCAAAAATTCGCCGAAAAACTGCTTGCCGAAGGTATTTATGTGACTGGTTTCTTCTATCCAGTTGTGCCCAAAGATCAAGCACGTATTCGGGTTCAAGTATCAGCTGGTCACTCTCTTGCACAGTTAGATGTGTGTGTTGAAGCTTTCATTAAAGTTGGACGCGAATTGGGCGTTATTAAATAGACAAACACTATGGCTCTGACTCAAACCTTAACCACCGCACAACTCCAAAAGCTTTCGCCCCAACAAATACAAGGCATTAAGCTATTGGAGCTGCCTGTGATGCAGCTAGAAGAACGAATCAAAGCCGAAATTGAAGAAAATCCAGTGCTCGAAGAGGAAACCTCTGACAATGATGAAGATCAAGAAACCGATCAAAACCAGAAACAGAGCACAGCCTCGTTGGAGGAGTATATCCGTGGCGAAGAAGGCAGTAATTCCTACAAATTAAAGGCCAACAACACATCATCCGATGACGAGCGGCGAACACCACAAATATCAGAAGGCAAATCACTTTCCGATTATTTGATGGAACAATTAGCCACCGACAACCTATCGGCAACCGACATCGTTGTGGCTCGCTTTCTGATCGGTACGCTGGATGATGACGGCTATTTGCGGCGCGAAATAATCTCGATCGTTGACGACATCGCCTTCAAAGAGGGTCTTGAAGTGAGCGAGAAACAAGTGGAGCGCGTGTTGGGGCTCATTCAACGGCTCGAACCGGTGGGCATCGGCGCGCGATCGTTGGCCGAATGTTTATCGCTGCAACTCGAATCGCTGCGTGATCGCACGGCTTCGGTCGAATTGGCGCAAAAAATCCTGAAAAATTATTTCGAAGAATTTGCCAAGCGCCATTACGATAAAATTTTGCAACGCACAGGTGCCGATCAAGATCTCTTACGCGATGCGATCGAAGAAATAGTGTCGCTCAACCCCAAGCCGGCCAACGGTTATGCAGATGATGCGGTGGCTGCTTCGCCGACGGTGATCCCCGATTTTATTCTCGATTACGACCAAGCACAAGACTCATTTACCCTGACTCTCGCCTCGGGACGTATTCCACAGCTGAAAATCAGTAACTCATATCTAAAAATGGCTCAAAAAGCCATCGAAAATCATAGCAAAGGCAAGGAGCAAGACCGCGAAACGATCAACTTTGTGAAGCAAAAAATCGACTCCGCCAAGTGGTTTATCGCTGCCATCAAGCAACGCCAAGAGACGCTCACCAAGACGATGAACGCCATTCTTGATTTCCAACGCGACTATTTTCGCCAAGGCGAGGCGGCGCTGCTGCGCCCGATGATCCTCAAAGATATTGCCGAGCGAACGGGATTCGATATTTCGACCATTTCGCGAGTTGTGAACAGCAAATATATAGACACCCATTTCGGGATCTTTTTGCTGAAATATTTCTTCTCCGAAGGGCTATCGACCGACAGCGGCGAGGAGGTGTCCACGCGTGAAATCAAACGTATCATCGCCCACGCTATCACCCAAGAAGACAAACGCGATCCGATGACCGACGAGGCTCTGATGTCAACTCTGCACGATGGCGGGTTCCAAATCGCGCGACGCACGGTGGCTAAATATCGTGAGATGTTGGACATTCCGGTTGCTCGCCTGCGACGCGAACTTTGAGCGAAATCGCCCAACATTTTAAAGGGGGCTTCTAAAATAAAAGCTCCCCATAATTTGAAGTTGATTCAAATTATGGGGAGCTTTTTTCGGCTCAGCGTTTATTTCTTGCGTTTATTTCGCTGTTGTTGTTCCAATTGAGCTTGTTGCGCTTTCTGCATCGCTTCTAAACGTTCAGCCCATTTCGACTTTTTGACAGGCTTTGCTGATGCTGCTTGCATTTTGGCGTGCAACGCGTTATCGTCCACCACGTAGCGGAAGATATAGGTCTGCCCAATGGCGATCAAGTTGGTCAACAGATAGTAGTATGACAAACCAGACGAATAATTATTGAACCACAACACCATCATCAATGGCATCATATAGAGCATCATAAACTTCATCCCCGGCATAGCGTTGGTTTGCATCGCACTCTGCTGCTGGTAGTTAAGCCGCGAACTAATGTAGAGCGAAGCGGCCATCAGCAACGTGAAAAGCGACACGTGCGCCCCGTAGAACGGAATGCTAAATGGCAGATTAAGGATGCTATCAAAGGACGAAAGGTCGCTCGCCCAGAGGAAAGACTGCCCGCGCAACTCGATCGACGAAGGGAAAAAACGGAACATCGCGATCAGGAACGGAAACTGGATCAGCATCGGCAAACAGCCACCCATCGGGCTCACACCAGCCGATTTATAAAGACCCATCGTGGCCTGCTGCTTTTTCATCGCATCAGCTTTCGATGGATATTTCTCATTGATCTTCTTGATTTCGGGAGCGAGGAGTCTCATTTTCGCCGTACTCATATACGATTTGTAGGTGAGCGGGAAAAGTAAGAGCTTGATAACCAGCGTTAGAATCAAGATAATGATACCGAAATTCACAATATAGAGGCTCAGGAAATCGAACAGTGGGATCACAATCCAGCGGTTGACCCAACCGATAATCCACCAACCGAGCGGCACTATTTCTTGGAAACCATACTCATCGCCATACGAATTGAGAGTCGAAAACTTATTAGGGCCAAAATAGAACTGGAAATTGTAATTGTCAGTCGTTTGACTATATGGCAAGGTGAGCGAGGCATTAAAATCCTTGATATTGTTGTTGCTTGGCTCGAAAGTATTGTATTTGAGCTGAGCGGTGGCGAAATTATCTTTCGACACGATGATCGAGCTAAAGAACTGTTGTTTGAAGGCAACCCAATGCACCTTGGTGGGTATCGATTCCTCGACCGTACCAGTCGAAGCCGACAATTCATTGAACTCACCATTCGCCCCTGGATATTTGTAAGCGATTGTGGTATAGTTGTTTTCGTTCTCGAATCCTTTTTCTTCCTGAGGCGAAATCACGTTCCAACGCAGAGCAATATCGGATTGAGTGGCGAGCATCGCACTCCTAAAATGCGAGAAGTCGGCCTTGAAATCCAACATATAATTATCCTTGGCAATGGTGTAGATAAATTCTACATAATTGACTGAATCGGGAGATAGACGGAAAGCTATCTGACTGTCTGACACTTTATTGGCCGTCCAGAACAGATCGCCTGTCGCAATACGCTCGGGAGCAAAAAATTCGAACGAGAATTTAGACCCAGTTGGATCAAAAAGTACAAGTTTGTCGCCTTTATTAGCCTGGTTCAACCGCTCATAATCCTTCAATTCCACGCTAGCAATCCGCCCGCCTTTGGTCGAGAAGGTATAGATAGCCAGATCATTTTCTAACGTAATAAACTCCTCGGTTCCTTTGGCCAGCGGTGCCATTTGACCCAGAAGTTGAGCCTGACTGACGGCTGCCAAGCTATCCACCAACGCCTTATCGGCTATGGAATCGGTTGGTGCAACTTTGGGTGCCGTGAGAGCCGCAATCGAATCTTGCCGCGCTTGCTCTTTTTTGACGATCGCTTGACGCTCCTCGACTTGTTTGGTGTTCCACCAACTGAAACCGAAAAGGATCACCCCGATAAGTAACAGGCCGATAATTGTATTTTTATTCATTCTTTATTTTCTTCTAATTTATCTCCTCTAATGATTCTTTAACTGCTAAGTGACAACTAAATATGTTTATTTTCTCTTCAAAGCTGCCTTCACAAATTCGACAAACAGCGGATGTGGATTTTGCACTGTGCTCTTGTATTCTGGATGGAATTGCACGCCCACAAACCAAGGATGTGTAGGAATTTCGACAATTTCGACCAACCCAGTATCTGGATTCACACCAGTGGCAATCAGGCCAGATTCTTCAAAACGTTGTTTGTAATCATTATTAAATTCGTAACGATGACGATGGCGCTCCGAAATTTCGGCTCTTCCATAGGCATCCCACGCGTGCGAACCCTTGGCAACTGAGCAGGAATAAGCCCCCAGACGCATAGTCCCACCTTTTTCGGTAACCCCCTTTTGTTCCTCCATCAAATCGATCACCGGATCAGGCGTTGCCTCAGTTTCGGTGGAATTAGCCTCCGACAAACCGAGCACATTACGCGCATATTCGACCACCGCACATTGCATTCCTAGGCATATTCCAAGAAAAGGAACGCCATTTTCGCGTGCATATTGTACTGCCAAAATTTTACCCTCCAAACCGCGATGACCAAAACCAGGAGCCACCAAGATCCCCGACATCTTGCCAAGTTTCTCAACGATATTGGCCGAGGTGATCTTTTCGGAATTGACATATATCAGATTCACGTGAGCATTATTAGACGCACCAGCGTGGATAAACGACTCACTGATAGATTTATAGGCATCTGGCAATTCGGTATATTTACCCACCAAAGCTATATTGACCTCCGTGTCAGGATGTTTAACCTTGTCCACAAATTCACGCCAAGAGTTCAGATCGATTGGGCGATCGGTATCTAATTGCAACTTACTAAGAGCCACTGTGTCAAGCTTTTGCTCCAACATTTTGAGCGGCACTTCGTATATTGTCTTCACGTCCAGCGATTCGATAACCGCGTCCTGGGCAACGTTACAGAACAAGGCCACTTTCTTTTTCAGATCCGTGGACAATGCTTTTTCGGTACGAAGCACCAATATATCAGGTTGCAAACCGCTTTCGAGCAGCAGTTTAACCGAATGTTGCGTTGGCTTAGTTTTCAGTTCGCCGCTCGCGCTCAGGTATGGAATCAGGGTCAGGTGGATGATCAACGTGTTGCTCACGCCGAGTTCATAACGCAATTGGCGCACCGCCTCGATATAAGGCAAACTCTCGATATCGCCCACCGTACCACCTATTTCGGTGATCACAACATCATATTTTTTCTTCTGACCGAGCAACTGAATGCAGCGCTTGATCTCGTCCGTGATATGCGGCACCACTTGTACTGTTTTGCCTAGAAATTCACCGCGGCGCTCTTTGTTGATCACACTTTGGTAGATGCGCCCCGTGGTGACATTATTTGCCTGCGAAGTGGGCCGACCGATAAAACGTTCGTAGTGCCCAAGATCCAAGTCGGTCTCGGCACCGTCTTCGGTCACATAGCATTCGCCGTGCTCATAGGGGTTGAGCGTCCCTGGATCGATATTAATATATGGATCCAGCTTTTGGATTGTCACCCGATAACCGCGTGCTTGAAGAAGTTTGGCAAGTGAAGCCGAAATAATACCTTTACCTAGCGAACTGGCAACACCGCCAGTCACGAAAATATACTTTGTCATAATTATTAAATTGCAATTAAGCCGTCTTAGAAGCTGTCCTAATTCTGTGCGTCCAACAAATTGATTTTTGCAATAATCTCTTCAACTTCGGCGCGGATCTTTTCGATCTTAGCCTCGACACTTTCCACCAACGAACCTGCATTTTTGCTCTTAGCAAAAAAGCCGATATTATTTTCAAGTGTAGTGATTTCGCCTTGCAAGGTTTTCATTTTGTGGAACAACTTCTCACGTTCGGAACTCATACGACCCGCACCACTCGAAGATCCACTTTGGCGCATTTGCCCCACACGCTCTTTGTAGCGTTCGATGCGCTCGGTACCCGCCGAGTGTGCCCCGCCACGCAGACGCTCGAACAGACGATCGACAACCTCTTTGTATTGACGTGCGACAACCTCTTTTTGCTTGATGGGCACAAAACCGATAGCCGTGAAACGCCCCATCACCTCTTTCAGAGTGTCGAAAGTTGCATTTTCTGACGCATCCATCGCTTTGAGCTCCTCGATAATGGCGAGTTTAGCGGCTAGATTTTCGTTATAGAGAGTATCTGACTCTTTGAAATGCTCAGCCTTACGATCGAAGAAAGTATCACACGCGGCGCGGAAACGTTTCCAAATAGCATCCGAATGGCGACGCGAAACAGGCCCGCTCTCTTTCCATTGTTTTTGCAAGGCAATAATTGCATCGGTCGTTGTTTTCCAATCGTCACTTTGCGCCAAGTTTTCCGCCATCACACACAGGTCGGTTTTCACTTGCAGGTGCTCATCCATCTCGCTACGCATCGAGGCGAAGAAGGTCCGTTTGGCGGCAAAAAACTTATCGCACGCCGCACGAAAACGTTCGTAAATACGATTATTATCCTTTTTGGGAGCGAAACCAATCGTTTTCCAAACTTTTTGCAACTCAGTGATTTGTTCTTGCACCGAATTCCACTCGGCAACCGACGTGAGAGGCAAAATCGAAAACTCTTCGATTTTCACACACAGACCCTCTTTGAGAGCTAAGTTTTGTTCTTGCTCATCGCGCAGAGAGTCGAAATATTCTTGGTGACGCTTGTTGATACGCGCACTAGCGGCTTTGAAACGATCCCACAATTGCTCCTTAAATTCCATCGCCACAGGACCCGCCTCGCGATATAAATCGTGAAGTTTTTGAAGTTCACTGAACGCCGAAGTGGCCGATGGAGTCTCGATCAACGACTCGGCACGCTCGCAAAGCTCTTTCTTGGCTTCGTAATTGCGCTTCAAGTCCAAATCGCGAAGCTCTTGATTTATTTTGATGAAATTATAGAAATTCTCGGTGTGGTGGTGATATGTGTCCCACAAATCTTTGGTCAGAGCCATCGGCACGATCCCGATTTCTTTCCAACGAGACTGAATATCACGGAAAGCGGCAAAGGTCTGCCCCATCGTTTCGGTGCTATCAACCAACGCTTTAAGTTCCTCGATCAGAGCTAGTTTCGCGGCATAATTGGCTGCCTTTTGCTCCTCGGTGGCTTGCACAGCCGTGTCGCGACGGGTGCGATATATGTTAAGAAGTTCTTTCAAACGAAGCTCCTCGGCGCTAATTTCGGCTTTATATTCGTCGGCGTTTCCTCCGTCGGCAACGAATTTCTCTTTACAAGCCTCGTCTTGTGAGCGCACTATTTTGTAGAAGAGCACCTTGATGGACTCAATTCTCGGTTTGAGTTGCGCCAAAGGCATCTGTTGAATATCGAGTGCCAAAACTTTAAGCAAACCGTCCAAATCGGAAGGCAACTCATCTTTTGCTTTTTCTTCT
>JAVXIH010000042.1:0-6470 GCA_036648455.1 Mucinivorans sp. | reverse complement strand
TCGGGTGCGACATCGGGTGCGACATCGGGTGCGACATCCGCTGCGACCTCAGGCGCTACATCCGACACAACTTCGGGTTCGGAAATCACCTCTTGGGGAGCTTGCACAACTTCCACTGCGACATCTGGCTCGACATCTACTGCGACATCTTGCTCGACATCTGTTTCGACATCTTGTTCGATCGCGACTTTTTTGGGAGCCCGTTTTTTGACGGGTTTCACCTGCCTTATGTCGTTCGACTCAGCATCCTGAGGGGCAACATCGGGCGCAATCACTTGCGTATCGAGGTCTTTTGGGGTTGTTTCGCGAGTTTTTTCAACTACTTCGCTTGCGTTGTTGTCAAGGCCTTCGGCTGATGCCGTGGCTGTTTTAGGTTCATTGTCCATCGTGCTGCTCTATTGGTTAGGTAACAATATCTGGCAAAGATAGCACTTTTTCGCGAAAAATCAATTTTAAGTAATAGATAAAAATTATTATCTATCACTTAATCTTGACAACTAACAAACCAATCGCTCGCAGCTAAAAAATATCCTCAGTGTCAATGAGTTTAACTTGCCGCCGATTATCGTTCAAAACCACAATAGCGCGCATATTGACGATCCCACGCGGCAGGCGCGCATCAGCAAAAGTGGCATAGGGCGACGTGTAGAGCGCGAAAGTGGAACTACGACCCAGTTGCGCAAAAGTATGAAGCCCCGAGAAAGTCACCGCCTCAACGTCCTGCAAATAGACCCCGCGCAGCTCGACATAAGTACCCACATTAACCGAATCTATCTGATCGACGTTGATCTTTGTTGGGCTGATCTGGGCGTATTGATTCTGGAAACGGATACGCCCATTCAAATCCGCCATCGACGAAGGGATAGCAACGGCGAGCATCTGATTGCTGGTCATCACTTCGAGCCCCGCGAGCCGAATCGCCACCACCATACCGCGCTTATAGAGGGCATAGAGGTTGTAGTTTGCCGTGTTCAGAGCCATCACCTCGCCCGTTGCGGGGTCGGTGATGAACATCTCTTTATAGAAATTGCCTGTCGAATCGCTCGTTGTCACCACCCCCGACACGATAATCTCATCGCGCACCTGACCCAGGCTGAGCTGCGCCAGAGAACGGTTAACTATCCACGGTTCGTTGGTGGTCAATTCGAGCTCCTTGAATGAATCATAGCGACACCCAACCAGCCAAAAAAGCAAAAACAGATAAAGTAAAATGTGTTTCACAATCAAAAGCGGTATGTTATGTTGACAAAATAATTAATACCCGTGGCATAATAATATTTGGTGGCGTGGGGCGTGAGCTTGGCCTGCCACGAGGAGCCAATATTTCTAAGGCGCGAACTTTCGTAGCCCGTGCTCTTGATCGAGCGAGAATCCAACAAATTATTCACCCCACAATAGATACCCAAACTTTGCGCGTTGTCGAAATACCAACTCCGCCCAGCAAACAGATCGAGAGTCAACACGGCGGGCAGGGCTTGTTGCGAGAGCATCGATTGAATCGCATCGCCAGATGCCGCTTTTTCTAACGCATCATAAGTACGCCTGATGGGCGAAGGCATAGCGTAAGCCCCAGCCTGACCAACGGCCGTGAGCGAAACTATCCAGCCATAAGGTTGCCAAGCCAGTGAGGCTACCCCAGCCAATTCGGGAGCCAACGCGGTGTGAAGACCTTGATAGAGAACCTTAACATCGCCAGCCACCAAAGCGCCCGTAGACTCGGCATATTCGGTGGCGATGGGATCCGAAACATAGATATTATTCTGAGCGGCAAGAGCCACACTGATCGACAAATCCACAGGCAATGCAAATTCAGCCACCCCCAAAAGGCCATATCCGCGCTGCGCGATATCTCGCATCGAATAATGGACATAAACGTGGCGCAAATCATCGTAGAGGTTCATCTTTTGAGTGCCATTGGTTGTCTGACCATAGAAGAGCGAGCCACTGACCTTCACACGCGGAGTTCGATAACGTACATTAAATTCGCCCGAAAAAACATTCGCCGCACCCAATTCGGGGTTAGGCGCGTTGCGATAAGGCAGAGATATAAATCGATCGACGCTCGGGGAATGCTCGCCACCATAAGCCAAGGCTAAATCCAGAACCAAGCGCGAACCAACGGCATAAGTAGCCATCGCTTTGACCAAATAATCGAGAGTGAAAATCGGCTGCGAAGCACCATAAGATCGCCCAGACGGGAAATTCTCTTTCTCGTAACGCCCCACACGCTGATCGATTTTCGGGGTGACACTAGCACCAGCAGTGAGAGAAAATCGCTCAAAATGGTGGGTATACGCACCCCAAAGATTGGCCATAAAGGTGTTTAACAAGTAATTGTACCCAAAACGATCGCCCACACGAATATGACGGTTAGCATCGCGTAGATTATTCTGAGTCAACTCCTTGACATCATCGTCCATCTCCACAAAGCTATCAATATCGAGCCAATAATCGCCCCCCAGCAACGAGGACATCTCTCTATAATTTTCGGTGCTCTGGATCGTGGCACTCACACCGCCCGCAAAGTTGAGCCCCGCGATCGAACTTTGAAAGGTGGCTTGCAGCACATCACTCACCCTGTCGGCGATGGCATATTTGGAGCGCTCGCCATTGAGGATGTTGATTCGGGTCAGCTGGTCAAAATTTATTTGCCTCGCCCCTTGATCTGTCCGCCACAAGGCCGCCACCTGATCAGCCATTTGGGGGGTGAGTTGAGCGCTCGGCATCGCACCCCAATAATCGGGCAGCGGATTGGGCGCGTTCTGCCAATCGAGAGCCGAACGACGCGAAGAGCCTAGACGAACCATCAACGCGCTATGCAAACTAAGATTCGTATCGATCACATAATTGTGTGTCAGCATAGCGATCGGCTCCACCGTTCGACGCACTCGCACGCTACGTTGGTCGCCCCCATACACACCCCACGAGGGGTTGTAAAGATTATCAGCCGCCAGAGCGAAAGCCTCGTCCGTGGCGGGGGCAGCCGTGGCACGAACGGTTGGAGCCGCAATCAGGGTAAATTGAAGGTTATGACTCGCATCGAGCTGCTTTTCGGCCACCAGCACCCCACTCCACTGATCGCCCCAGACCCCCGACGTGGTGAGCGAACGCCCAAAACGTTTGCCCGCATCGATGGTCAGACCCCAACCGTTTTTGGTGTGCAGATTATACGAAGCGCCAAGGCGAAAAGTGTAGGTACGGTTAGAAAAAGCAGCCACCACTCGACCGCCAGCGGCCTCTTGACGGGCAGCAAAGGTCAGATATTGACCCCCACCAATCGCTCCGATACCCGTTTGATCGAGCCCAAAGCAGACCCCAGAATGTTGCGTGCGCGTCTTGACCATTGAATTGAGCTGTCCCAAGGCCGCCCAAGGCACGAGCCCCGTTTGCGGATCGTTCAGCAGAACGCCATTCAACCGAAATTCGCTCTGACGCGGAGTGTGGCCACGAGGCGAAAAACGCAGAAATGAGAGCGAAAAATCGGTAGCCTCGTCCATAAAATCGCCATAGGCGTTCAGCGGTTTTTCAATCGCCGACCCATCCTGCGCCGCACAAGGAAGTAGTGCAAAGGCCAACAAAATAAGTAGTAGTTTATGCACTATGCTCTGGTGATAGCTGCCATCGGATCGAGTTTTGCCGCCATATAAGCAGGGAAAATCCCCGCCACGGCTCCCACAAAAGAAGAGATACCAAGACCGATCAATATGTTTTTGAAGGTCAGTGTGATCACCACTTCCGTCACCGAGGAGACGATGGCTGCCCCACCCCAAATCAGCAACAACCCAATCGCCCCACCAAAGAGCGACAACATCACGGCTTCGAAGGTAAATTCCAACAAGATCGAGTATGACCGCGCCCCAAGCGCCTTTTGGATTCCGATCTGCCCCGTGCGTTCGCGAACCGAGACAAACATAATGTTGGCCACCCCGAAACCACCAACCAAAATAGAAAAAAGACCAATTATTCCACCCACAGTGTTGATGGTGGCAAAAACTTGGTCGAGCTGTTTCATAATGCCAGTCACCTCGTTGACCTGAAAATTATTCTCCACATCGGGCGGCAATCGCCTTATTTGGCGCATCGCAGCGGTCACCTCGGCTTTGAACTCAGCCAGATTCACATCGTCGCGCCCACGGACAATCATATCTTTGTCCATATAAAGCAGGTTGACAAAATTGCGCGAAAATTTGTAGGGAATCAACACCTGTTCGTCGTAACTCAGACCGAACATATTGCTGCCTTCGCGTTCGAAAACTCCAAGCACAGTGGCGCGCGTGTTGCCGATCTTGATGTAGCGCCCCAGCGGATCCTCGTCGTCAAAGAGATCCTTGGCTAGCGTCGAACCAATCACCGCCACGGGCGAACCCGAACGAAACTCGGCAGGCGAAATATAACGTCCACGCTCGACAACTGTCTTGCGCATTTGGTTGTAATCTTGCGTGCCGCCAACAATGTCAACATTGTCCTTGGACCGATTGCCTTGGATCACCACTCGGCGGAAATAGACCACCATCGCCTGGGCCTTGATGCTCTTGACTCGCGATGCAAGATCCTCGCTTTCGGGCAGTTGCACGTTGGGGCGCGAGGAGTAGGTCCACCACTCATACTCCTTGCCTTCTTCGGGCATCCAGGGCCACTTGTTCACATATAAAATATTGGTGCCGATTGCATCCACACTGCTACGGATCGTGTTCTCCATAGCATCGATGACCGTGAAGACCGAAATTATGGCAAAAATACCGATCGTGATGCCAAGCAACGACAAGAGAGTTCGCATCTTGTTGACCGTCACACTTTGAATCGCAAAGCGAAATGATTCGTATATTTGGCGTAATACTTTTTTCATTAAATAGGATATGTGAGGCAAAATTACTATTTTTGTCGACTAAAACAGCAGAAAATTCAAAAAAAATGGCATACAAAGTTGTGAGCGGCATCCGCTCGACAGGAAATCTCCACCTGGGGAACTATTTCGGAGCACTAATTAATTTTATCGAAATGCAGAAAACGGACGATTGTCTGTTTTTTATTGCCGATTATCACTCGCTCACCACCCACCCTGATCCAAAATTGCTAGGCGTTAATGTGCGCAACGTGCTGAGCGAATATCTAGGCGCAGGGCTCGACCCCGAACGCTCGGCAATCTATATCCAGAGCGATTTGCCCCAAGTGACCGAACTATATTTGTTGCTCAATATGCACGTTCCTGTTGGTGATTTGGAGCGCACGGTCTCTTTCAAAGAGAAAAAACGCGCCCAAGAAGACAACGTAAACGCTGGTCTGTTGACCTATCCGGTGTTGATGGCAGCCGATATTTTGCTTCACAAGGCCGACCGCGTGCCCGTGGGCAAGGATCAGGAGCAACATATGGAGATGACACGTCGCTACGCTCGCAAATTCAACATGGTATACGATGTGGAATATTTCAAAGAGCCAGAATCGTATAATTTCGGGCGCGAATTGGTGAAAGTGCCCGGGCTCGACGGTATGGGCAAGATGGGCAAAAGCACTGGGAATGGATTGTATCTAGTTGACACAGACAAAGATATACAGAAAAAAGTGATGCGCGCGGTGACCGACAGCGGCCCAGTGGCGATGAATACGGAACCGAGCGAGCCGATCGCCAATATTTTTCAGATAATGAGTTTGGTCAGTGAGCCATCGACGCTTCAATATTTCAAGGATGCGCACGCTTCTTGTTCGATTCGTTATGGGGATTTGAAAAAGCAGTTGGCCGAGGATTTGATCCGCACCATTGCCCCCATTCGCGAACGTATCTTGGCCATCCGAGCCGACGAAGACTATATGCGTCGAGTGGCGCGAATGGGAGCCGAACGAGCTCGCGAAAGTGCAGATGTCACCATCCGCGAGGTACGCCAAATAATGGGATTGGGTTCGTTGTAGGTTCGCCACGCGAAAGCCCCCTCCAATAAAAGAGAGGCTAAACTGATCACCAGTTTAGCCTCTCTTTTGGGCGACTTCTCAAAATTGCTTTTTCATCGTTGGACTGCGGATCGAAAAGTCCTCATTTACAACTAGGTAGTCGCCCCTTAAAAACCAAATTCCAGCCGATATGAATTTTCAATTTTCACATCGGCTGTTTTTATTAACTCCAAAATCCACTTTTCAAATAAGAGCCAAAGAGCTCTCATCGCTCTTTTGAAGTTATAAGCCGCTGCGGCAAGCATTACGTTTATCGCATCGCCTTGTAATCCTTTATAGAAGTTACGACCAAGCCTATGGTCGCTCTTTAAATGACCAATTGTAGGCTCGATACCTGCTCTTTTGCAAAATAGTTTCTTCTTCTTATTTCGTTCATATCGGCTATCATTAGCCTTTGGTGCAGAAGGAATCACTATTACTGTCTCTCCGTGCTGCTTTTGTCCCCTATAACCTCTGTCACCTGCTACTATTTTAATCCTCCTTTGAGTTAACCTACTTACTTGTTCTAATGCTGGGTCTAACGTGCG
>JAVXIH010000041.1:0-14781 GCA_036648455.1 Mucinivorans sp. | reverse complement strand
ATAGGATTGCACGGTCACGGTCAGTAGGGTGATAGTAAGCACAATGAGCAGCGCGGCGGCAAAGACCCACCAATGGAGCGGTGTGCGGTAGGCAAAGTCTTCGAGCCAAAGATTAACCCCAAAGTAGGCCACTGGCGCGGCAAGAGCGAAACAGACGGCAATGATCCACACAAATTTGCGGTTAAACATCCCGAGGATCAACCCCACCGTGGCGCCATTAATCTTGCGCAGACCGATTTCGCGCCTACGGTATTGGGTCTCGAAAAGCACCAGCCCAAAGACCCCGACGAGCGAAATAATGATGGCCAAGAGCGAAAAAAGGGTGATCTGATCTCTCGTTTTTTGCTCTTTTTTGTATAGGTTATTGAATGTTTGATCATAGAAATTCACATCGAGCGGAAAGACGGGGTCGATCGTGGCCACCGCACGGCGGATATGCTCGACCGCCGCGTGGGCGTCGCCCGTAATCTTCACATAGCAGGTGCCCAACATATCGCCATTGATCATCACGAGCGCCATTGGGGTGATTGGATATTGCAGCGATTTGAAGTTGAAATCGTGCACCAGCCCCACCAACTCGTCCTGTCCATCGTCGATTTTGGTTCCAACTTCCAGGTCGTACTCTTTGGCGGCCGTTTGGTTGAAAATATAGCTCCATCCCTCTTTTTTTGTATCACTTTCACGGAAAAATCGCCCATCTGCAATTTTTAGCCCCATCACCTGAGGGAAATTCCACGACACGATCAGCGCGTCGAAGGTCATCTCTTTCCCGCCCACCTCGCGCGACCAACCCTGCGTGAGGTTGTCGCCCCCGATATTGTATTGCGAGTATGCCACATCAACAACCAAGGGGCTCTTTCTCAGTTCGTTGTCGAGTGTTTTGTTGCCCGCCAGAGCACCTCGGAGCTTGACAATAGCAATATTTTCTTTGGGCAACCCGGTCTCTCTTTTGCGCAGGTAATTGTCTTGCAGCTGCATAAAAAAGGCAGCGATAATGAGCACCATCGACACAAAAAACTGAACACCGATCAACCCAATGCGCAATCGACGACCATTGGGCGAGAGAGCAAAACCTCCCGAAATAACCATAACCGGTTTGAATTTTGTTGTGTAATAGGCCGGGTATATCCCCGCCAAGATGCCCATCACCACCGCAATAATAAAAGTAGAGACGAGCACAAGCAGATTGCTGGCAAAATCAGTGTCACTCATCAAAATCGAGCTCAAAGAGCTCTGCGAAAAGATTTTAACGATCAACATCCCCACCATAAACGAGGCCAGACACATCCCCACCGCTTCGCCCACGAGCCGTCCACGCAGCGTGCTGTCGAGCGAGCCGAGAATCTTTTGCATATTGATGCTCTTCAAGCGCAAGGGGGCGAGCGAAGTCGAAAAATTGACAAAATTAATGGCTGCAATGGTGAGAATCAACAGAGCAATAGCAAGCATTATGTTCGTGGTGTTGCGATCGCCGTGTTTGATGAGGTATTCGATGGCGAATTGCCGCTCGGCGTAATAAAGATCGCCCAGGGGTGTCATCACCACGTGTGGTTCGAAATCCGTGTTGCCCATCTTCTCGTTCAGGCTGATCTTTTGGTTGAAGGCCTCGATCACCTCATCGGGCCTCGCCCCCGGGGTCAGGGTGACATACATAAAGTAGTTGTTCTGATTCCAGCGCGGATTGCCCAACGAATCGGTGCCGTTGAATTTATCGATCTGTCGGTATATGCCGTTGTCGAGTTGGGTATTTCGAGGGAAGTCACGATAGACACCACCAACAGTGAGTGTTTGGTCGGAATTGGCACGATATATGGTTTTGCCGACGGCGGAGGTTGAGTGAAAAAATTTATCGACCAACGATTTGGGCATCAACACCTTGCCGGGCTCTTTGAGCGCCGCCGCACTACCCTCCACCATATCAAAGTCAAAAACATCGACAATCGAAGGGTAGCACGATATTACATTTTGCATAAAACCCACCCGCGACGAATTGTCGTCGACACTCAAATAAGAATCGCCCCACGCCATTTCAAACATCGTGTAGTTCTCTACCAACGGCGACGATTGGCCAAAGGCCTCTGTAAAGGCGCGGCTAACCACGGTCATTCCTTGGGCTCCGAGCCCTATATTTTCGTTGGCCGCGATCTCGACTTTATAGATCCGATCGGCTTTGGAGTGACAGCGATCAAAATTTAGGTCCTGGGCCACCTGACACATGATGACATAGAAAGCGGCCAGCGCCACACTAAGCCCCAAGAGGTTGAGCGTGCTTGCCACCTTGAAATGGCGAAGAGTGCTGATAAAATTACGAAACATATTGTTTTTCTTGTTAATTAATCATTTTGAGGAGTCGCCCTTACTTTTTTATTGTTGTCGCCACCGGTACTATCATCGCACGATAGGCTTGCCAAAAGATGGTGAGCGAGGCCACAGCCACAGCCACCACACCGGGCAAGACATAACAGAGCCACCCCATAGGCACACGGTAGGCAAAAGCTTCGAGCCAAGTGGAGCCGAAATACCAAATCGCTGGCAGCGCCACGCAGTAGGCCACAAGCACCAGCTTCAAAAAGTTCCACATCAAACCGCTCAGCACCTCGCCCTTGGTGGCACCGATCACCTTGCGCACCGCGATTTCGGTCTGCCGCTGGGCGATGAAATACGAGGCCATAGCCAACATACCGAGCGCCGAAATAATGAGAGCCAACACAGAGAGCGACATAATGAGCATTCCTTGCCTTTTGGCCGTTGCCGACCACCGATCGCGCACCGACGAGAGCCAATTGCCCGAAAATGGCACCCCGCCCGAGAGCTCTCTCACGATGGGCTTCACGCGATCGATCACCCCTGGATCCGACACTTTGATCAGCACGTATGACACTCCATATACGTTACTCTGCTGAACTAAGGCCGATGAGATTTGCTGTTCCATACCCTTGAAGTGGAAGTCGCGCACCACGCCCTTGATCTTATAAGCGTTCTGACCATTGTCGTAACGAATTTCGTCGGGCGCGGTTTTGAGCCCCAACGAGCGCAGCCCCGATTCGTTGATCCACATAGCCTTATCGTCCACCACCCCCGTGCGCGAAAGGATCTGGAAACCCAACATATCCATCATCGTGCTATCGCCAGCATAGACGGTAAAACTCTGCTGTATGTTGTGGTAAACAAACGTGTTGTTGTTGCCCCAGTCGGTTGGAATCCAAGTACATAGGGAGACCTTTTCTACTCCCGACATAGAAGATAATCTGTTTCTGAGAGCCTGTGACTGATCGCGACCTGCGCTCCAATCAATGCTGTAAATACCTTCGGTATTAAAGCCCAGATCGGTGGTGCGGATAAATTCCGTTTGGCGATATATCACCACCATCACCCCCACCAGCACGATGGTGATAGCGTATTGGAAGGCGATCAAGATGCGACTATACACTTTTTTGGTTCGGTAGGCAAAGGTGCCGCGAACGACTTCGATGGGCCGAAATTTTGTCACCACAGCCGCCGGAGCCAATCCCGAAACAACACCAATCAGGGCGGTGAAAAGCACAACACACACAACGTTGATCGGAGTAAAGGAGCTGGCAAGGTCGAGCCGCGATTGCATCATATCGTTAAACAACGGCTCCACCAAGTAGGCAATGAACAGCCCCAGCAGCATCGACACACAACAAACGGTGAGCGATTCGCCCAGCATACGCCCCACAACCCCAAGACGCGAAGAGCCAAACAGTCGACGTGTTGCCATTTCACGAGCGCGCATCGAACTTTGTGCCACCGACAGATTGATGTAATTGATCATCGCAAAGATCAAAATCACCACCGCGGCGACAATAATAATGAGTACGAAAACCAAATTCCCGTGCCTTTGCTCACCCACAGGGTCGAAGTAGAGAGTGTCGAGGGGTGCATAGCGTACCGTTTTTTGATGGCCAGCGGCGATGAGCCAAAATTTCAGATCGTTTTTCAAGTAGTTCAACAAGTCGGCGTTCTTGGCATTGATGTCCGTGGCTGGCTTGGCGAGCACATAGAGCGAAAAATTGCACCGACCGTAATTATTCACCTCGTCGCGATAGAAAGGGAGCATATCGACGCGATGAATAATGTCCACCGGTTCAAAGATCGAGTTCTTGAAATCCTCGAACACCGCGCCTATGATGACCTCGATTTTATCATCCTCGTCCAGGTTCAGTTTCATGGTGCGTCCTATGGCCTTTTGCCCTGGGAATATCTCGTTGGCAAACGACCTGCTGATGGCCACCGTCAGGTCGGTGGCGAGAGCTGTCGAGGCTGAACCTTCGACAAAGGGATATGAAAAGATATTGAAAAACGTGCTGTCAACCATCATTCCCCTGGCTCGCATTTGGTCTACGCCATCGCCTTTGACCAACATTTGGGAGTCTCCGATACGCGTTGTCGACTCGATCTCCGGGTAACGCGCCGCAAGGTCACCAGCCAAAGGAAGCGGTGTGGCGGCGGTGCTTTCACACTGGAAACGGTAGATGCGATCGGCATTGGGCTGGTGGCGCTCCACGGTAAATTCGTCCTTGACGTAGAGTGCCGTGAGAATCACAAAGGCCAAGGCCGATGCAAAACCGAAAAAAGTGACCGCCGAATAAAGTTTATTGCGACTAAGGAATGTAAAATATGTTTTCATAAAAATGTAAAGTTTCGTTCTTTGACAATCGAACCCCAAGCGGGGAGCGGCTACTCTCTTTTCATCGTTATGGCGGGGTTGGTGTTGGCCGCCTTGATGGTTTGCACAATGAGCGTGAGCAGCGAAATACCGGCCGTCAAAACCCCGGCCACCACAAAGATCCACCAACTAAGCGAGGCGTGCACGGCAAAATCACGCATATACCACCGAGCAGCCATATAGGCCAGCGGCATGGCCACTACAAAGGAGATCGAGAGCAGCAAATAATATTTGCTGAGCAACATACGCACGATTTGCCCCACCTTGGCACCATTAACTCGGCGCAGAGCAATTTCGCGCACTCGACGCTGAGTGTCGTAGAGCGAAAGGCTGAACAGACCAAGCGAAGAGATCAAAATAGCAATCAACGCAAAAACAGAATAGACGGTGGCCACTTTTTTGTCTTGGGCATACATCGCGCGGCGGTCGTCTTCGAGCATCGAGTAATTGAACTGACCGCCCACAACCTTTTGGTGTAGGTTGGCCAGAAAGGCGATCGCATCTTTTTCGCGCCCGGGCACGATATGCGCCATCAACTTATCTGTTCGATAGCCGTGTTTGCCGTCCGAGGTGATCACCATTGGCATCATACCCAGCCCTAGGTGCGAAGTGGCAAAATCGTTAACCACCCCTTGCACGGTGTAGGGCGGATTACCCGAACAATCCGCGTCCGCACTCCACCACAGGCGAGAGTTTGGTTGAAGGCGCGCCGAAGTGTAATCCTTAATACCCAAAGCCTTCAAGGTTCCTTTGGTGACTAGGCACGTGTATTCGGCAAACTTATTTTTGTCGGGCGAAAATCCCTCGCCTTCCTCCACGCGAAGCCCAAACATCTTGATCGCCTCGCTCGAAAGTCTCAGCAGGCAGGCCTCCACCGATCGGCCTTCGGGGGTGGTGAAGGTTGTCCGATTAGTATTATTACCCCTCAGCTCTAAGTCGCTGTATGACCAAGCCGAGAAAAGCGGCGAACTACTCATCTCGTTTTCGATATACTGCACATTCTCCTCCTCTTTTTGGCGCTCTTTCTCCCACGCATCGTCGTCGGTAATTGGCGCATATGAGGTGGGATAGTTAAGAAATTGTGCGCTAATCACATTTTGGGTGGTGATGCCCAGATCGCTCGAAAGCAAGAAGTTCAGTTGACGCATAAAATAGATCGACACCACAATGAGCACCACCGTCACCGTGTATTGAGCCACCATGAGCACCGAGCGAGCCACGATCGAGCGACGCGAAGAGTCAACCTCGCGCAGCGAGGTGATAGCCTGTGCGTAACGATATTTGAAGTACGGATAGATCGAAGTCACAAGGGGCAGCACAACGATGAGCGCCGCGGTGAGCCCCAAGTCAAAGGCCAGGTTCACAGTTTGTTCCAAGGCGAGCGAGCCGACAATGATGGGTCTAAAAATATAGACCATCACCCACCCGATCCCCGTGGCAAGGGCAATCATAGCCACATTCTCGATCAAGATCGAACCAACGATGGACGAGGTCGAGGCACCGAAAACTTTTTTGACACCAATTTCGCGCCCGCGCCGCAACATCACCACCGTGTATATATTCACAAAATTCAACACCCCTACCACCAGCAACAAAAGAGCTACGATCGAGAGTACGGTGATTTGATTTCGATCGCCAATGTTGACCGTCTGTCCATTCCACTGACCCACCAACTCCTTGTCGAAATACAACCCTTTGAGCGGCACATACTGAAATCGCCCCAGCTCACCCCGATGAATACTCATCGCCATATACTTGGCGCTCAGAGCGTTCAGCGCAGAACGAGTTGCCCCCACCGAGGCGAGCACAAAATTCCGAGGGATTTGACTCCAACCATATTCCATATGGTAGGATACCAGAACATCAAAATTAAGTAGCGACTTGCTACCGGGTTCGCCCACCACCCCTTCCACGATTAGCTCCTTGCCCAGCACGGTGATCGTTCGCCCCATCGCCCGAGCGGCAATGGTAAATTGCTCACGCGCAAAGCGCTCGCTCACGATCGCCCCAGACTTTGAGCGCAACACATCGGGCTTCGAACCCAGCAAGAGTTCGTAGTCCAGAATATCAAAAAAAGTACTGTCGGCCGCCACCATATTGACTTTCTGCTCTTTGTGGTCGATTGTGATTGGTTCGTCGGGACACAAAACATAGGCGCAGACCTTCTCCACCAGCGGATTACCCACAAAAGGATCGATATACTCCTTATCGCGATTCGGATTTTCGGGGTGAGCAAGCCTCTGCTTGCCTTGCGAGTTTTGCATCTCCACTGTCGAGCAATAGATACGATCTAGGCGCGAATTGAAACCGTCGACCGTCATTTCGCGATATACATATCGCCCGATCACGATGGCGCAGGCCAGGCTCATAGCAAGACCCAGAATATTGATTGTCGAATAGAGTTTGTAATGCCTGAGCGTGCGCAAAGCCAATAGAATTTGTTTCATCGTGTTATATTATCTAGAATCTGTTTTAATTTATTTCCAGCAATCACCTGATTATCAGGGTTTCGTTGTCACCATAGGTGTCGTAACTGCTAACGATCACCTTTTCGCCAGCCTTCAATCCTTCGATCACTTCGTAGAATTGTGGGTTTTGGCGACCGATCTTGATCTGACGGCGCACGGCACGATTATCGCCATCCATCACATAGATCCACGCCCCGCCAGTGGTTTGGTAGAACGCCCCGCGAGCAATGATGATCGATTCGGTGGGCTGACCAAGCTCCAAATTGATGTAATAAGTCTGCCCGGCACGCATATTATCTGGCTTAGCGCCAACCAGATAGAGCCACGTGCGGAATTGACCCGAACGAACCTCGGGGAAAACCTTGGCCACCCGAAGGGCAAAAGTTTCGCCCCCGCGCTCAAAAGTACCATCCAAACCCTCGCGCACACGATCGATATAGTGTTCGTCGATCATCGCCTCGATTTTGTAGGATGTCAAATCGTTGATTTGACCCATCTTTTGACCCGAAGCAACCGATTGACCGAGCACAATGTCGAGCATCCCCAGCTCGCCATCGATAGGCGATCGAACGCTCAGATTATCGACCCTTTGGCGAACGAGAGCCATATTGCGCTGCATCGAAGCCAAGTTGAGTTCCATATTTTCGACCTGTTGCAGACGGAAAATACTATCTTGCTTCTGGCGTTCGAGCACCAAGACAGCCTGCTTGACGGCGATGTCATAATCCTCCTTGGCCTGAATGTATTCTTCGCGTGCCACCAATTTTTCGTCGTAGAGAGCTTGCTTTTGCTCATAGGCGCGATGTTTGCGCGTCACATCCAGATCCAGTTGCAAGCGCTCCTTGCGCAGGTTCAACTTCTCTTGCTCCATCTGCACACGCGTGTTGCGCAAGAAATTTTCCTTCTCGGCCAGCGATGCCTCACTCTCCAAAATGGCGATGTTGAGTTGCGGATTCGATAGGCGCACAATCACGTCACCTTTTTTGACCTTCGCCCCCTCTTCTACCACTTTTTCGTCTACCATTCCACCTTCGAGCGGCGAAAGTTGCACCGTGGTGATGGGCAGCACTGCCCCACTCACGCGCACATAATCATTGAAAAGCCCTTTGGTTGCCGTTTCGACCGACAGGGTCTTAGCCTCCACTTTGAGCTGTGATGAGTGGTCGCCAAACACGATCCAACCACCAACGGCAATGATAAATAATCCGCCAGCGATATAGGGAATATGGCGGCGTTTGAGTCCTTTTTTTTGTTCGATTTTGCGATCCATAGTATTTTTTTATTTAACCAAATCAACGCCAGTGTAATAGCTCACTTGGCGATTTTTTATTTCATATTTTAAACGGGCCGACAGTAATTCAACCTCAGCCATCATCATTTGGTTGGAAGTAGTGTTCAGGGCGATCACATCGATCATCCCTTCGGCATATTTCCTTTCGGCCGCGCGCAAAGCAAGCCGCGAAGCACGCACCGATTTTTCGGCTCCCGCCACCTGCGATTGGCACGTTTCGAGATCCATCACCGCCCGCTCGATTTCGATACGTAGGGCGCGCATTTTCTCGTTGTAGTCGCTCTCGGCCTGCTCGTAGGCCAATCGCGCCTTGGCCACCGAAGTGCGAGTACTCAGCCCGTCGAAAATCGGGATCGACATACTAACCGACACCCCTTCACCAATATTATCGCGAAACTGAGTGCCAAACGAATTGCTTCTGGACGAGGCCGAGGTGAGGTTAGTGAAAAAGTTTGTCGAAACACTTGCCCCCGCCGAAATCGAAGGATAGTAACGACTGCGCGCGATTTTAAGGTTATATTTCTCGATACGTAGTGTTTTACTCAATATATCGATCTCGGGCAAATAGCCAGCCGCGGCTTCGAAAATCGAAGCTGCACTTTTGAATTGCACATCTAAGACAGGATCGATAATATCGGTGGCAATGGTCAGCGTGTCGTCGAGCGGGAAATTCATCTTCTCTTTAAGGCTCAGCAGCGACTGATCATAGGTGTTGCTCCGTGTGACGAGCGACAATTCTTCGGCGGCCAACGTGGCGGCAAATTGCGCAACATCGGATGCCGAACTAGTGCCAAGTTCGCTCATTCGCTGAGCGCGATAGAGGTCGGTCGTGAAATTTTCGACTCGACGCTCGGTCAGATCCACAAGCCCCTTGTTGTAAAGCACATCAATGAAAAGACCCATCACATCGAACGCCACATCGTCCATCGCTTTTTGATATTCGCTCACCGCCCGCGCCCGAGCTACCTTGTTGGCCAAGGTGTTGTTGAGCAAAGAGAAAGCCCTGAAAATCGGGAGCGACACATTAGCACCATACGAATTGCTGAAAGTTGTCGTGTTAATATAGGTGTTGGTGGCTGGGTCGATCCCACGCCCAAAATTGCTCGACGCGCCAACCGAAGCATTGATGGAGGGCAAATGGTTGCCGATGGAGGCGGTGTAATTTTGACGCGCCACCAACAAATTACGCGAAGCCCGATTGGTCATAAAACTTTGCTCGATGGCGTAACGCATACAATCTTCCAAAGTGTAACTCTTAGTCTGACCCACAGCGCCAACGATGGTCAAATAAGCGAGCAAAACTATGGCTGTTAACTTGTATTTCATATTTTTATTCATTTTGACCGCTCTACGTGCCAAAGCCGTGCCAGAACAATCAACATATTGATAACCAGTAATATAATGATTATAGAAAATGTATAAATGTAAAAGAATTAGACAGTCGATGTAAAAAATTTTGACACGGCGTATAATTCTTGTTATTATTACATATCTTTGTTCTATGACAAAACGAGAAGGAACATTACTCATCGTCGATGATAATCGGGGGATCACCGCTACGCTCGAAATGTTGCTCACGCCCTATTTCGAACAGGTCATTATCCGCAATTCACCGAACTTGATACCCACCACGCTGCGCGAAAATCCGAAGATCGACGTGGCGCTACTGGATATGAATTTTTCGGCAGGGATCTCGTCGGGCGGCGAGGGGCTATATTGGTTGCACCAGATCAAAGAGACTGCACCCAATATTGCGGTCGTGCTTTTCACCGCTTATGCGGACGTAGATCTGGCCGTGAGAGCCATCAAAGATGGCGCGAGCGATTTTGTACAGAAACCGTGGGACAATGCTCAACTAGTGCTCACGCTCCAGAACGCAATGAAACTCAGCCGGTCGGAACGTAAAGTCAAAAACCTCGAAGCCTCACGCAAGGATTATCCCCAGATGTATTGGGGTCATTCGCCGGTGATGGAGGATTTGCGCCGCACGGTTGAAAAAGTAGCACCTACGGACGCAAATATCCTGATCCTGGGCGAAAATGGCACGGGTAAAGATATGCTCTCGCGCGAGATTCACCGTATGAGTTCGCGCGCCGAGGGGTTGTTGGTTGGTGTCGATATGGGAGCCATCACCGAGAGCCTGTTCGAGAGTGAACTTTTTGGCCACATCAAAGGCGCATTCACCGATGCCAAGATCGATCGGACCGGCAAATTCGAGGCAGCAGACGGCGGAACACTATTCCTGGACGAGATCGGCAACTTGCCCTATCACCTGCAAGCCAAGCTATTAGTGGCGCTGCAAAACCGCGCCATCACTCGCGTTGGGGCGAACGTTCAAATCCCGATCGACATACGACTCATCACGGCAACTTCGCGCAATTTGGCGCAAATGGTAGCCACCGAACGTTTCCGCGAAGACCTGCTCTATCGCCTCAACACGATCACCATCAACCTACCCGCCCTGCGCCAAAGGGTGGACGACATAGTGCCGCTCTCCATTATTTTTATGCGTCGATATGCAACTAAATATGGTAAGACTATCGGAGGAATCGCTCCATCGGCGCAAGACAAATTGCGCGCTGGGCGTTGGACAGGCAACATTCGCGAACTGGACCACACGATCGAAAAGGCAGTCATTATGAGCGAAAAGGAGGAACTCACAGCCTCCGATTTTCTGATGACTAGCCCCCAAAACGCACCTTGCACCGAACCGCAGACGCTGGAAGAGATGGAGCGCAGAATGATCAGTCGCGCGATGGAATGCTCCGCACAAAACCTATCGGAAGTGGCCGCCACGCTTGGTATCACGCGCCAAACGCTCTACAATAAAATTAAAAAATACGGATTATAATGGCACGCGGAATCCTTGCTCGACTCTTGGCGATGCTACTGCTACTGATGGCAGCGGTGGCGGGGACGACAGTGCTCGCCTTGATCGGCAATTACGCCGCCATAATCACAGGAGCAGCGGCGGGCATAGCTGTGTGGCAGATCATTGTGCTCTTTGGCAAGAACACGCGCAAGGTGACTTTCATGTTCAATTCGATCGAGAACGAGGATTACGCCTTTCGCTTTGGGGGCAATCGGCTCTCGCGATCGGATCGTCGTTTCAACGATGCGTTGAACAGAATCAAGACCTTGATGGAACAAACGCGCACCGCCATTGCCGAAAAGGAGCGCTACTACGAAAAGATTCTCGATCGTTCGACCTCCGCCCTGCTGGTGATCGACCCGTCGACGGGCATTGTTTTCCAGACCAACTCCGCTGCGCTAGAACTATTTTGCATACAGTCACTCACCCACGTCAATCAGCTATCGATCGTGGCTCGCGAAATTCCGCAAGCGCTGCTATCCATTGCCCCGGGCGACAGCCGCTCGGTGAGCTTCTACAACGAGGCGCAACAAGTGTGCCTCACCCTGGCCGCCTCGACAATCGAGCTGCACGAACGAAAACTGAAATTGATCACCATGTCCGACATTGGTTCGCAGATCGACAATGCTCAGATCGAGAGTTTCGCGCGCCTGTCACGGGTTTTGACCCACGAAATTATGAATTCGCTCGCCCCGATCACCTCGCTCAGCGAGCAATTACTCACCACCACTTCGCCCACCGATATGCACCGCGGTTTGGAAATCATCCGCTCCACAGGCCAGGGGCTGCTCTCTTTTGTGGAGAGCTACCGATCGCTCACCCGAGTGCCGACACCCGTAATCACAGAATTTAAGCTACTACCGTTCTTGGAGCGTACCGTACAACTACTTGATGCTAAGGTCGATCTAAGTAGCGTGACAAACGAAAGAACCATACACGCCGACGAGAATCTGATATGTCAAGTGGTGACCAACCTGATCAAAAATGCCACCCAAGCCTGCACGGGCGGGGGCGAGATTTGGGTGATAGATCGAGTCGACAACCGCGGACGGGTGATGGTGGAGGTGTGCAACAGCGGCGAAGGGATCCCACCCGAAGTGCGCGAAAATATTTTTGTCCCGTTTTTCACCACCCGCCAAGGCGGATCGGGAATCGGGCTGAGCCTCTCGCGCCAAATTATGCGTCTACACGGTGGTACGATTTCGTGCAGCCAATTTACCCACCCCGTGCGCGGGCTGGCGACCGTCTTTGCACTCACTTTCTGATCGCCCCATATTCCTAATCTACCCATATATAAGGGGAGGGAGCTTCGGAAAATTAGATTTTTCAAGGCGAACTCTCGGTCGAAAAACCGCAGTTTACTCACTGCGAATGAGGACTTTTCGATCCGAAGTTCAACGCCGAAAAAGCAATTTTCAGAAGTCACCTATAGTATGGTGAGCAAACTGACCACCGAAATACCGATCCATAAGGCCAAAGCGAGCAACAAGGGCCGCACACCAGCTTGGCGTACTGCACTGACAGAGAGCGAGTAACCGATCAGAAAAAGAGTCACGCTGAGCGATCGATGCGACAAAAATGCGATCCCATCGAGCACCTTGCCATTGATAGGCAGATAGGTGTTGATCACCATCGCCAACACAAAAAATAGGATAAACCAAGGAATCGAAATCTTCCGTTTTTCGCCCGCAGCACGCGGAAAAACGAAGCTCGAAAGGATGGCAAGCGGAATAATCCACAGCGCCCGAGTGAGTTTGACAGTCGTTGCCACAACGAGCGCCTCGGGGCCATAAGCAGCCCCCGCGCCAACCACCGAACTCGTGTCGTGGATGGCGATGGCCGCCCACATACCAAATTGTTGCTCGGTGAGGTCTAACAAATGACCAATCCAGGGGAAAGAGAAGAGCGCAACGGCGTTGAGCGTGAAAATTACGGCCAGCGACATCCCCGTTTGACTTTCGTTGGCTTTGATGACGGGCGATATGGCGGCTATCGCGCTACCACCACAAATAGCTGTTCCACTGGAAATTAAGTGCGTCAGTTTTTTGTCTACGCCAAACCAGCGCCCCAAAAAATAGCCAAACACCATCACCGAACTCACCGATACGATAGTGAAAATCATGCCATCCTTGGACGAGGCGAGCGATTGCACAAGATTCATCCCAAAACCCAAACCGACTACCGATATTTGTAGTAAATATTTCGATGCCTTTTGCGAAAACTTCGGGTATGGATTTTTTGTTACCAAGGCAAAAGCCAATCCGATGAAAAGCGCGATGGCTGGCGAAACAAAAAAAGAGACGATGATCAATCCGAAAAAAAATACTTTTACCATTATTGCTTGTTTAGAACAAGCGCAAAAGTACATCGAATTATGAAGTTATACCAATACCGTTTTTTGATCTACTATAACTTATAATTATCAGACACGAACCACATAAATTTTTCAACCAATTCATTTTTCGACCCGATAATATTGACAAACGAAAATTGACGATCAAAATTCACATCATCAACCTCTATAATACGAAACAACTCATTGTCAGACGGCAAATTAAGCGCCGCACGCGACACGATGGCACACGCCGAGGGACAGTTGGACAAAAAAACCTTGATGCTCTCGGTGCTGCCCAATTGAAGCAGAATATTCATTTCGGATAACGAAACATTATGCTCGGCAAGCTTATTTTCGATCACCTCCAACGTTCCCGAACCCGATTCGCGAACAACGAGCGGCAAAATCCGAAGCTCATCGATCGTGATCCTCTCTTTGAGTTTACTCCGCGCCGAAACAATCATCACCAAACGGTCGTCCGCCATAGCCGCATAACGCAAACCAGCGTGCCGCGAGGCGCTCTCCACCAGCCCCAGATCAATGGTGCGATCGACCAACGCCCGCTCGATTTGCTCGGAATTACCGCTGAGCATCGTCAGGCGAATGTCCGAAAAACGCTCGATAAAACGCGCCACCAGAGGCGGCAAAACATATTGAGCAATGGTGGTGCTGGCCCCAATGCGCAAAGTACCACTAAAACGACCCGTCAAAAGATTCATCTCGAGCCCCAGAGCGCGATAACTTTCGATTATCTCGATGGCGTGTGTACGGAATATTTGACCAGCCGTGGTGAGCGCAATTCGCCCGCCGGAACGCTCAAAAAGTTGAACGCCATAAGCGCCCTCTAACTCCTGAATATGTTTGGAAATCGCAGGTTGCGAAATATGCAATTCGAGTGCCGCCTTGGTAAAATTCAAGTTCGAAGCGACAGCCAAAAATACACGCAGTCTAAAGTCCATAATAACAAAAATTTATAGTAACCCTTCAGCAAAGATAAACTATATTTGCCGAAAGGTTACTATAAACCATCATATTGAAATCAATTGTTTTAGGTGACTTCTAAAAATCGTTTTTTCGGCGCTCAGCTTCGGATCTTAAAATCCTCACTTACTTCAAGTAAGCTCC
>JAVXIH010000040.1:0-15369 GCA_036648455.1 Mucinivorans sp. | reverse complement strand
CGTCTTGCGCAATCGCCTTGACAACAGCTGGTTGAATCAGCACAAAAGGCTCGACATAACGTGTCGAATTTTCGGTTGGTTGCTTCCCGTCAAGAGTGTAAAACAACGCCACCGAACCATCACCACCTCGAATCGTTACTTTCGAATGACGATCCCTCGAAATCACAGGCTCGGACATCAGTGCAGGAGCCAAATAAGCCGATATATTGTTGATTGTCAACGGACCACGAGCATCTTTGAATGAAACTCGTAATTTTTCGGCCGTCACATTTTTGAACCTCAAAATACGCTTGTAGCCGACCGTTGTCATTGTGTCAGCCGTTGGAATCGGATGCCAAGCGCCACGGGCAAAATAATCAACAGCAAAAGATTTAACTCGTTGACCTAATGGAATATACTCTTGCAACATCAGCCGATTGATGGTGGTTGGATCGTTGAAAGTAAACGTAATATCGGCATTCGCTACCCCATCCGAGGTGGCGAAATAGGTATCCCAATTGCCATCATTCACTTTGTCGGCTGTAAAATCGCCACCACGCGAAGAGCTCGCTTCGACTTTGACCCCGCATAGCAGATCGGTCTTCAACTCGTTGGCCATCACAGCCGCATATTGCATCACACGCGCCGAGTCGATGGGGTGAACAGTACCACTGATACCGACAGGAAAGCTAAGCAAAAGACTGGAATTGCGCCCCACGCTTTGATAATACAAGTCGACCAGATTGCTCACCGAACGCACCTGATGATCCTCGCTCTGGTGGTAAAACCAACCTGGACGAATCGACACATCGACCTCGCTAGGCAGCCATTTCGCCCCATCCTGACTGCCATATTCGGCCTTGTAATCACCCTTGGGCGAACCATACATCGACCAAGATGTCTGACCAGCCCAGCCCGATTCGTTACCAACCCAGCGAATAGTGGGCACGGTGCCACCAAAAATCATAGCACGAGGAAACTGTTTGTTGATGATGCCGACCGCTTCGTCATATTTATAATAGGTGGACGCATCAATATTTCGATGCTCGCGTGCCCCGCCATAATAACCATCGCCACCGTTGGCTCCATCGAACCAATATTCGAACATTTCGACACTATCACAATAATTACCCAGCAATTCGCGGATTTGATTGTGGAAATACTCGACATACTCCGCCGTCCCGTATTTTGCGTGGTTGCGATCCCAAGGCGAGAGATAGATCCCAAATTTCAGACCATATTTCTTACACGCATCTACCACGTCACGCACCATATCTCCCTGCCCATTCTTCCAAGGCGAATTTTTGACACTATATTCAGTGTATTTGGATGGCCACAAACAAAACCCATCGTGATGTTTGACGGTGAGTATCACCCCTTTGAGCCCCATATCCTTAAAAATCTTGACCCATTGCTCGGCATCTAGATTTTTGGGGTCAAAGGTGTCGGCCGAAGTGTCGCCATAGCCCCACTCCATATTATTAAAAGTATTCAAACCGTAATGAACAAAGGCATACTGCTCCATTTTTTGCCATTCCACCTGAGCCGCCGTCGGGATCGGATATACAGGTTCGGGCGGCTTGACGGTGAACGAACTAAGCGACACGAAAGCTGCCAAAGTCATAAAATTCAATAAGATGTGTTTCATAATGCAAAAACAATTTAGAAAATATGAATCGTATAAAAAAGATCAATCGTGAGCCTCATTGAGGCGAATATGAAGAAAAAGCCTTGAAAATCGTTGTATATAACTGATTTTCAAGGCTTCTTTCTGTGTCGGGGTACAAGGATTCGAACCTTGGACCCCCTGCTCCCAAAGCAGGTGCGCTAACCGGACTGCGCTACACCCCGTTCCTAATCGAGCAACAAAGGTAAGGACTTTTTTTTAATCTCCAAATTATTTTGCAATTATTTTTCATTTTTTTTAATTTTATTTTTTTCGCGTATCAAATCACCACCTCGCAATCGTTAATAATACCACAAAAACACTATTGTTTTATGATATTACAAAATAAATTTGTAATTTTGTGGTTTAAGACAATAACGAACCGATTGTTCGAAATTGTGTTTTTGATTATGACCTTATGAACGAAGTACTAACTATTATATTATTAATTATTGGCGCCTATCTTTTGGGGTCAATCCCTTCTGCTGTGTGGATTGGGCGTTTGTTTTTCAATGTCGATCCTCGCCGTCACGGTTCTGGCAACGCTGGGGCGACTAACGTATTGCGTTTGCTGGGCACCAAGGCCGCGCTGCCTGTCTTTGCCATCGATGCCGCCAAAGGTTATGCGGCCGTTATGCTTTCGTGGTTTTCGACCTTAGCGCCAATCGATGTGTCGTGCCAATTCTCGGAACCATTTATCAATCTGCGTATTGCGTTGATGATTTGCGCCATTTTGGGTCATATTTTCCCTATTTTCGCATCTTTCCGCGGCGGGAAGGGAGTCGCCACAATTGCGGGTTGCTTGATTGCCATTGCCCCAGTGCCTTTGGCGTGTAGTTTTGTGGTATTTGTTGTTTTTTGGAGCATATCTCACTATGTTTCGCTCGGTTCGCTCACCGCAGCCATCTCTTTTCCTCTGTGGGTGGTGGTGAAATACATCATTGTGGGCGAATATATTTCGCCAACGATGGTAATATTTTCGCTTGTCGTGGCCTCGGTAATGATATTTATGCACCGCGCCAACATAAAACGTTTGCGCGAGCATACGGAAGGAAAAACCTATCTCTTTAAGAAAAAATAATCTAACAAATATGAAAGTAGCAGTATTCGGAGCCACAGGGCTCGTGGGGGGCGTGATGCTCCAAGTATTACAAGAGCGCGCTTTTCCGGTGACGGAACTCATCCCGATCGCCACCGAACGTTCGGCGGGGCGCAAAGTGACATTCAACAACCAAGAATGGACGGTGGTCACCCCCGAAGTTGGGTTGAGTATGTGTCCCGACTTGGCTCTATTTTCGGCTGGCGGACAAACTTCGCTCGATTGGGCCGAAAAATTTGCTGACACAGGTTGCTATGTGATTGATAATAGTTCGGCTTGGCGTATGAATCCAACCAAAAAATTGATCATTCCAGAAATCAATGCTTCGATCATCACCAAGGATGATCATATTATTGCCAATCCAAATTGCTCGACAATTCAAATGTTGGTTGCCTTAGCACCGCTACACGATGCGTATAAGATTCGCCGAATCGTTGTTTCGACCTACCAAGCCATCACGGGCACAGGTATCAAGGCGGTGCGCCAAATGGAAAACGAACGCAACGGCATTCTTGATGGCGAAATGGCATATCCTTATATTATCGACAAGAATTGCCTGCCTCAGTGTGACTCTTTTACCGAAAATGGCTACACAAAAGAGGAGATGAAGTTGGTCAACGAGACTCATAAAATCTTTGGCGACACAACGATCAAAGTATCACCGACCGCCATTCGCGTGCCGGTTGTTGGGGGCCACTCGGAAAGTATCAACGTGGAATTGGAACAACCATTCACGATGAGTTCGGTGCGTTGGTTGCTCGAACACACCAAGGGAATCGTTGTTAGAGACGATCCCGAAAATGGTCAATATCCAATGGCACGTTATATCCAAGGCAAGGACGAGGTCTATGTAGGGCGCTTGCGGGCAGATATTTCGAATCCTGCGGCGTTGAATATGTGGGTTGTTGCCGACAATTTGCGTAAAGGTGCCGCCACAAATGCAATCCAAATTGCCGAGTATATGCTCAGCGCTGACATACTAAAAGGGGATTCTAAAAATTAGATTTTTCAAGAAACTGGGCTAACAGCATCGAAAAATCAATTTCAAGGGGTCACCTAGAATAACAATACCAGAATTATGAAACTTTTCAATGTATATCCTTTGTTGGATGTCGAGATTGTACGCGCCAAAGGTTCGACGCTGTGGGACAAAAATGGCAAACAATATCTCGATTTTTATGGTGGACACGCTGTGATTTCTATTGGTCACACCAATGATCACTACGTAAAAGCGCTCAACGACCAACTGTCGAAGATCGGTTTCTACTCTAATTCAGTGATTATCAGCGCTCAACAAGAGCTAGCTGATTTATTAGGACGTTTGTCTGGCAAGACCGACTATCAGCTTTTTATGTGCAACAGCGGCGCTGAGGCTAATGAAAACGCGTTGAAGCTCGCCTCTTTTCACACTGGCAGGCGCAAGATCGTCGCCTTTACGGGGGCTTTCCACGGGCGGACCTCGCTGGCCGTTGCCGCCACTGACAACCCGAAAATCGTAGCCCCGGTTAACGAAACGGATAATGTGATTTTTTCGAAATTCAACGATTCGGCAGCTTTGCGTGAATTATTCGCCAGCCGCGGTAACGAAATTGCGGCCGTGATCACCGAAGGTATTCAAGGAGTGGGCGGCGTTCAGCAGGCGTCGGTCGAGTTTCTGCGCACGATCCGCGAACTTTGCACACGCGATGGTGCGATTTATGTTGCCGACAGTGTTCAATGCGGTTGCGGGCGCTCGGGGAGCTATTTTTCGCACGACTGGGCGGGTGTCGATGCCGATATTTATACGATGGCCAAGGGGATAGCCAATGGTTTTCCGATGGGTGCCTTGCTCATCAGTCCTTCCATCGAGCCTTCCTACGGTATGCTAGGCACTACTTTTGGCGGCAACCATTTGGCTTGCGCGGCGGCAAAGGCTGTGGCAAACGAAATGTTGGATTACAATCTGATGGATAATGCCAAGCAAATGGGGAACTATCTATTATCAGAACTCAACAAAATAAAGAGTCCGATGATCAAAGAAATCCGTGGTCGCGGTTTGATGATCGGAATAGAATTTAACGAAAACTGCGCTCCCATCAGGTCTGCATTATTGAATAAATATAATATTTTTGTCGGCTCGGCCTCTTCGCCACGAGTTATTAGACTCTTACCAGCTTTGAATATCACCAAAACAGAGTGTGATATGGTACTTTATGCCATTAAAAAAGAAGCTTTATTGTGAATTTCGCAAAAATTAAGTATTTTATGAAATAAAAACTATTATCTTTGCGTTAATGTTGCAGAAAAATCTTGTAACTAAAAATATTAATTTAAAATGACAAAACAAACAGAAACTATGACAGCTTGGCAACGGTTGGAACAAGTAGTAAAATGGGCTGGTACGTCAACCAATAAATTTGCATTGGGAATCGGTCTGAAACGTTCTGAAAATCTTTATCAAATTAAGCGCGGTGCTTTTGGCATCAGCAAAGAGTTATCGAGCTTGATTACCAAAAGATACCCACAAATATCTCGTTCTTGGTTAATTACTGGCGAGGGTCAAATGTTGACTGGTGCAGCAGCTGCGGGCATAGACCCCGAGACAGCCGTTCCATTCTATAATATTGATGCAACGCAGATTCCTTCGATAGACCTACAAACAATTGCGCCACGTTTCTTTCTGAGTGTTCCATCGGTGACCAAAGCCGACTTTGCAGCTCAATGTTCTGGCAATTCGATGGTGCCCGAAATTCCTAATGGCTCGATTGTGATCCTCAAAAAAGCGGACATCGATACATTCTTGCCCGGATCACCATATATGGTTGTTACAAAAGACTTTACAACGATTAAGATTCTACGTACCGTAGCTTCTGACACTAATAAATTATTACTAGTTCCACGCAATACTGTTGATTTCGATGAGATGACGCTAGATAAAAGCAAAGTCAAAAAGCTTTACGCCATCAAAGCGGTGATCAACGTTTTATAGTCATAGTAGATTTTGTCATACACAATAAAGACCGCTAGCCCAGGCGGTTTTTTTGTGTCTATCATTCAGATTTCGTTTAGATGTCGTTTAGATTGAGTAAAGTGGACTTCTGAAAATTGGATTTTTCAAGGCGGACAAGGTCTCAGGATGTCAGCAAAACGCAGTTTACGATCCTAACTCTTCTTATGATATGATATTATGGCCCAGCCATTTATCACGGCCGCAAAAATAGCAAGTATACCAACTTGTGTCGATATGTCGACAATAGTGCTCCCTTTGAGATACACTCCGCGCATAATGATGATGAAATATTTCAGCGGATTGAAAATTGTAATGTTTTGCGCCCAATGCGGCATACTCTCCACGGGGGTGAATAATCCGCTCAACAAAATCATAATAATCATAAAGAAAAACATCACAAACATAGCCTGTTGCAGCGTCGATGAATAATTAGAAATCAGGAGCCCCATCCCCGACACGATCAGTATGAAAAATAATGCACCCGCATAAATAGTGAGCAGGCTCCCCTGTGGAACCAATCCATAGAGCACATAAGCCACGCCAAAACAGATAGTTAGTACCACAAAACCAATTATCCAATATGGAATTATTTTGGAGCAAATAAAGGTGAATTTGCCAACTGGGGTCACATTCATCTGTTCGATCGTCCCCGTTTCCTTCTCGCCAACGATATTCACAGCCGGCAGAAAAGCACATATTATGGTGAGCAACATCACCATCAAGGCAGGTACCATAAAAAATTTATAGTTCAAATATGGGTTAAAACGATACTGCGACGTGATCTGGGTCTGCGGTGTGGTCTGTTGTTGATCCATAGATGCCTGACTATGAGCCAATTCAAACGCGAAAGTTTGTACAATCGTATTCAAATAATTGCTACCCATCGCCGCTTTGGTGGCGTTGACGGCGTTGGCGGTAATGTGCATTTCGGGAACCTTCCCCGTGCCCAAATCGCGCGCGAAATTGATCGGGATTTCGAGCACCACATCCACCACCCCACCTTCAATCCCCTCCATAGCAACGTGGTAGGATGAGGGGCAAGATATTAAATTAAAATATTCCGATGAACTTATTTTGTCGACCATCTGTCGCGATAAATTTGTGTGATCGCTATCTACCACCGAAAGATTTATGTTTTTCACCTCCAAATTAGCCGCAAAAGGCAACAATGCAATCATCATCAAAGGCATAATGACAATCAAACGCGGTAAAAATTTATTACGCGCAATCAACAAAAACTCCTTCTGAATCAAAAATCGTATCATAATCTCACCTTGAATTTTTTCAGACTCACCGTTATTAACACAATCGCCATCGAAGCTAATATTACAAATTCCTTAGTAACAAACTGTACTTCAACACCTTGGATCATCAGCTTACGCACCCCGTCAATATACCAACGTGCGGGCACCCCAGCCGAAATCCATTGCAACACGATCGGCATATTGTCCACCGGAAACATCATTCCCGACAGTAATACGGTGGGCATCATCAGCACCATCCCCGAAATCAACATTGCAATGACTTGTGTACGTGCAATCGTTGAAATCAAGAGCCCCAAAGCCAAAGTAACAAAAATAAATAGGATAGAAAACAGAAACAACCACATCAAACTACCAGCGATCGGCACACCAAGGATGAAAACCGAAACAAGCAAGATAGTAATCAAATTAATAATAGATAATGTTAGATATGGCACCAGCTTAGCCATCAATAACCGCACTGGATGGACGGGCGAAACAAGTAACACCTCCATCGTGCCGAGCTCTTTTTCTCTCACAATCGAAATACTGGTCATCATGGCGCAAATCAGCATCAAAATCATACCCATCACCCCGGGAACAAAATTAAACGAGCTCAACTGCGATGGGTTATACAAAAATGTAGAATTACGAATTAATGGTTGTATATTTTGGTCACTCGAACCGATAATGGCCGATGCGTAGGCTTGACCAATAGTAGCCGTATTGGGATCCGAAGCATCGGTAATAAGTTGCACCGCAGGATGATTACCATAATCTGGTGCAAAAATAATAGCCATATCAATCACCGATCTACGAAACAGTTGATCCGCCTCATTTGGTGATTTAAGTTCGCGAATTACAATAAAATATTCACTAGCTTCTATATTATCGATAATTTGTTGTGTTTCGATAGTCTTAGAATGGTCGTAAATCGCAACACGCACATTTTTAACCTCGGTCGAAATCGCAAAACCAAACAACAAAATCAGAACTATCGGCATCGCCAAGAGAATCAGCATCGTCCGCGGATCGCGAAAAATGTGGATAAATTCCTTCTTTGTAAACGAAAAAAACTGTTTCATTCCTCTCTTTTGGCCTCTCTCGCCAATTTATAAAACACCTCATCCATAGTTTTGACTCCAAACTTTTCCTTCAACCCACGCGGCGAATCCAGCGCATCAATCCGCCCATCAACCATAATCGACACACGATTGCAATACTCGGCTTCGTCCATATAATGCGTTGTGACAAAGATAGTTATTCCGCTCTCTGCCGCTTGACCAATCATCTCCCAAAATTGTCGACGGGTTGTCGGATCAACTCCACCTGTCGGTTCATCCAGGAAAACCACTTGCGGTGAATGAAAAATAGCCACCGAAAAAGCCAGTTTTTGCTTCCATCCCAACGGCAAAGCGCGAACTAGGGTGTTGCGTTCCGCTTGAAAATCGAGCTTTTCGAGCAAAATATCCATTTTAGCCGAAATTTCACGATTTTTCATACCATAAATACCTGCAAAAAGCCTAATATTTTCACATACTTTCAGATCTTCATACAACGAAAAACGCTGGCTCATATATCCAATATTATCTTTGATATGTTCACTCTGTGTGGCGATGTCGAAGCCAGCCACCGACCCACGACCCGAAGTTGGGCGACTCAGAGCACATAACATCCTCATGGCCGTGGTTTTACCTGCGCCATTTGCACCTAAAAACCCGAATATTTCGCCTCTTTCGACCGTAAAACTTATATTATCTACGGCCGTAAAATCGCCAAAACATTTGGTCAATCGGTCTGCCTCTATAACGGTATTATTCATTTATTTAATTTCATAAAACAATCTTCAACCGAGGCCACGATCGGCCGAACCACCACATTCTGATGCCCGCAACTTTCAAGATATTCTTGCAAATTTATCTCAGCATCGAGTGTCACGTGGTGCACATCACCGAAAGCATAACAACTTTCGACAGCTTGATTGGCCCTAATATCACGCAATAATTGTGGCATCCGATCGCCGCTGACCGCATAAAGTGGCTTGTCAAAACTGTCTACAATAGCTTGCGGAGTGTCGATCATCAAAAATCGACCATCGGCAATCAAACCAATCCGATCGCACAGTGTCGCCTCGTCCATATATGGTGTCGAAACCAAAATTGTAATTCCTCGATCTTTCAATCGACGCAGCATTGTCCAAAATTCTTTTCGCGACACAGGATCGACCCCCGTTGTTGGTTCGTCGAGGAAAAGCACTGTTGGACAATGAATTAAAGCCGAACACAACGCCAACTTCTGCTTCATACCTCCCGAAAGTTTACCAGCACGACGATCCTTAAATGGCTCAATTTGCTTGTAAATATCCTCGATCAAATAATAATTCTCCTTAATTGTAGTGCCAAATAATGTTGCAAAAAAAGCAAGATTCTCCTCGACTGTCATATCTTGATAGAGCGAAAATCGACCGGGCATATACCCAACTTGGCTCCTAATATCGCGATATTGCTTCACCACATCCAGACCTTCCACGCTTGCCGTCCCGCTATCTGCCAAAAGCAAGGTCGTCAAAATCCTGAAAAGCGTGGTTTTTCCGGCACCATCCGCACCAATAATTCCGAAAATCTCACCCTTAGGCACCACAAAACTGACACCACATAGGGCATCAACCTTGCCGTACTTTTTTGCAATATTTTCTACGACAACACTACTCATTACTAATTTTCATTTGACCGTACATTCCAATTTTCAAATACCCATCATTTTGGACTGCAATTTTCACCGCATAGACCAAGTTTGCGCGCTCATCCCTCGTTTGCACAGTTTTTGGCGTAAACTCGGCACGCGAAGATATCCACTCCACAATTCCGTCATATTTCCGTTGCTCTTTTGCCCCGAAATCTGAGTAAACACTCACTTGTTGCCCTATTTTCATTTGAGTAAGCAGGTTGGCCGTGATGTAAGCGCGCAAATAAATTTGGTTCAAATTCGCTAGCGAAAACAGCGGTTTCCCTACGCCCGTAAACTCGCCTTGCTCGGCATATCTCACCAACACCGTTCCATCAATTGGGCTTACGATACGACACTTTTTGAGCCGATCATCGATCTGATCAATTTGAATTTCCATCGCTCGGCTGTCGTCCGTCACCCCTTGATTTGCCTTTTCGATCGTCGAACGTTGCGCGATCAACTGTTTGTCGAGAACAGAAATCTGATTTGCTATGTCATCAACTTGTTTCTGAGTTGCTGCATTCTGAGCCACGAGTTTCGTAAAACGCTTCATTTCATCTCTTTGCCATTGAATTTGTTGCTCAGTAGCGGCAATTTGCTTAGCCAAATCTTGCCTGCGTGCGCTTGCCGCACTACGCGAGGCAATGAGCTGCTCTTTTTGTAGATAAAGTTGTACTGTGTCGATTTTACCGACAATTTGTCCAGCAAGTAACTGCTCGCCATCGACCAAATTAAGTTGCTCGATTTTGCCATTTTCCTCGGCCGACACTATAATTTCGGTAGCCTCGAAGGTACCCGAAGCATCCCATTCCACCTCACTTGTTGCGCAACCAACCAACAAGGAGGCGGTGGCGATATATGGTAAAAAACTTAAAAAGTGTTTCATTGTAGATTAGTTGTTAGTCTTGTATTTAATCTTGTATATTGTCATCAACAATTCGATTTCGTGGAGCGCCTTATTTTGCATTGCAGCATTTTCGGCCGTCACATCGCTCAGCATATCGCTCACCGACAAAGTACCGCCTGCGACTTTGGCTTCCGAGGCTCGTTTAATATTACCTCTGAGCAGTATAATTTGCTCATCATCATTCATTTGAGTCCGCAATCTACGCACCTCGGCCTTCGTTTCTTCTAGTTCCAAGTTCGTATTAAACAGAAAAGCCTCACGAGTTGCATTTACTGTATTTTTTTCGACCTCAATTTTCGCTTTTTCATTTTTAATATTGTATAACTTACCGAAATTCCAAGATAAACGCACACCCCCAATAGCATAAGGAGTAAAACCAAACTTAAACATATCTAAGCCTGGATCGCCATAAGCCCCTTGCACAAAAGCTCCAATTTGTGGCATATTTTGTGCCGTGATCGCATAACGTTTCGTATCGATCGAGGCAACTTGCGCATTGAACAATGAGAGTTCAGGTCTCTTGATTTCAAGCGTATCTATTTGATTATAAGTGTCTATATTCGGTTTGACCAACTCTTTAATTTGGAAACCCACCAACGCGTTTAGCATTGCCATATACGCATCACGAGAGGCGAGGATCGAAGCCCGCTTTTGACGATTATCCAAAATCTCGACTTTCACAGCATCTAAATCGCTTGAAGATGCGATTCCAGAAGCGACATAATTTCCAATAGTTACTAGATTGCGTTGTAATTCGTCACGTAACAAATCATTCAAGACAAGCTGCTCATTGAGAGTGAGAATCCCAAAGAAAAGATTATTCACTCGATCGTTAAGTGTGTATAAATCAACATCTAACTGACGCGACTCGACTTGGGCTCCTGCTTTAATGCTTTGTTTTTGAGCGTGCACTGCCCCACCATCCCAAATTGCTTGATTAATTTCAAGTCCAACTTGATATTGATCCTTCGATAATTCGGGCACTCCTGGCATCGGAATTGTCAGAACATCAGTTTGAATCGTCGCCTTAGCCGACAGCCCGCCTTGCGGCAAGTAGGCGTGAGCTGCATTTTTAAGACTATATTGTTTCGTCTTTTCGATCAAATCATAGCGCTTTGTCAACGGATAATTCTCGCGCGCACCTTGATAGCATTGCTCGACGGTGGTCTGGGCAAACGCAGTCACAGGAAATAGAATTAAAAATATGAATATTTTGCGCATAGTTACTATATTTTCAGTGAATTTACAATAGTTTGTACAATTTCCTTCTTGCGAGTGATCAAAAACTCATCCTGCTGAACAAGGCCGACCTGAGTGAGCACGGGCAGCAATAAAAACGTCATCACATTGAGCGAAGCAATGGTAAAAATCAGATCAGCCGCACTTATATTGTTGATTTTTCCTGACGCAACATCCTGATCAATAGCTTGCTGCACGAGATCAAGAAGACCAGCCGCATTTTTTCCAATCTCGTTTTTCAGATCATCGACAGCCGCCGGGTTGGTTGTAAATTCGTTGATCAACAAAAAAGGTAATTGCCGATTGGCGCTGATAAAATCAAAATGCCCCTCGACAATGGCACGAATTTTCTGTTCGAAATCCAGATTTGACAACTCGATATTGAGAAATCCATCGATAAAAAGCCTGATTTTTGCCCGAAAAACAGTCTCAAATAACTTGCTCTTGGTCCGATAATAATAGTGGATCAAAGCCGTGTTACAGCCAGCCAGGCTAGCAATATCGGCCGTTGAGGTGAGCGCAAAGCCACGCTCGAGAAACAATTTCTCGGCCGCTTCTAGAATCGCCTGCTCGTTATTTACTTCCATTAATCGTTTAGTTTAATTACTTAGTTAACGCACAAAGTAAATCAAATATTATGCAACAAACAAATTTTTCTGACACAAATTATTCACAGATATTCTTTGCAAAGTGTCGCTTGAACCAGTCCCCTTGCCCAGATCAATTATGAGAACCTTTTATTATCAATCTTTTTGCTGTGTGGCGATACTAGTCTCGTTTTTTTTATTACCTTTGTTAAGAAAATTAATTCACAAACAAACATCTATGATGAAAAATCTACGATTAACTCTTGTCATATTGCTTGCCATAGTGGCAACCACCGCTGTGGCTCGCCCTAAACATTCAGGGTCAATGGCCAACCAATGGCACTTTGGATTGAAAGCTGGCACGCTCATCTCGACAATCATATCCAACACACCCGACGACCCAATAGAATCAGTTGCTGGCTTCACGGGCGGTCTGTTCGCCGAATATGATGCCCTTAGTTGGCTCTCGCCAAGCGTCGAAGTTCTATACGCTATGCAAGGCGGCAAGGCGGTCGGAGGATCGGATCTGGTGGTCGAGGGCGACTATATCAGCGTGCCGATACTAGCAAATTTTTATGTTGTACGTGGCTTGGCGCTCAAAGTAGGCGTTCAACCTAGCTTCCTGGTTGCAGGAAAACTGTCCGATCCCCAACAAATCATCGAAGTTCCGGGTATGCTCAATACGTTTGATTTGGTGATTCCCATCGGCGTTTCTTATACCTGTAATTTCGGTCTGGTAATCGATGCACGAGTGAATTTCGGTACGATTAACCTATTAAAAGATGTGCCAAGTACAGATAATGGCACTTCATTTAGCACTGCGATCACCCTGGGCTGGAAATTCTAGACCAGCCGCCTTACGCACTCAAATATTCGAGTGTAAAAATAAAAAATAGCACAAAAACCACTTTAAGACATTAATCAATGCCTTAAAGTGGTTTTTGTATTAAAAAGAGATCGTTTTTTCAGAAAAAAAATGTAACTTTACATCCGAGTGTAGCTATTTGCAAAATTGTCGAATTAATATTAGAGGGCTGCTTGAATTATTCAAGGCGGACGAGGTCGAAAAACGTTGAAAAAATAGAGGTTTACTAGGGTGCAAATGAGGCTTTTGAGATCCGAAATACAGCGATGAAGAAACGTTTTCAGAAGTCACCATCATAAAAAAATAATACATTATGACTGTTACATTGACTATTTCTATCCTGCTTTTACTGACAATTGGCATCTTAATATATGTCATATTACAGCAGAAGAAAAAGGTATCTGCAAATGGCTCAATTATGACAATAATCTTTGACAAACAATTAAAGATTATTTCCGTAATGAACCCTTTACCGCATACTCTTTTCAATTGCCCATACAAAAAACTTGTGGGTCTTCATATTGACAATCTAATAAACTACGCCGTAGAGCTCTACCAAGAAGAGGTTCAGATGGTGATCGACCGAGTAAGAGAGGCTCAAAAATCGAAGGAAGAATTTTTTTTCGAATACACGACCAACAACATCGACGGGTCGAATTATCACACGCTATGTTACGCCGAGCAAAAAAGTAGTAATGGTGATATGTTGTGTCACTTCTTGCGTATGACACACGACAAACGAGTCAGTGGGTGTGGCAAATGTGTGGATTATGTCTTGGGGATGGCTATGCGCAGTATGGATACTGGGGTCTGCATCCGACACATTGAAGCTGACAAAGGCTATATATATATGAATCAAGCGGCGTGTGATTTTTATGGCTGTACGGACAAAGACCACTGTGTGACCCAGAATAAAGAGCTTCAAGATCAGATTCAAAAGCAAGCTCTGACCACCGGCGAACGCGTAAGTTTCGACACAGCAAGTTACGATGAACAAGGCAAACCCAAGGCGTGGTATCATATCGCATCCATCAAACAATCGGCAGGTGTCCAGGGCGACTATTTTGTGACCACAATCGCCGATATTTCGGAACAGAAAAAACACCAAGCAGCCCTCGAAGAGACCAGGCTTTACTTGGGTCTTGCTATCGGAGCAGGTGAAATTTCGGTGTGGCGTTACAACATCAAAGAAAATGCTTTCCACGCTATTTACGATGATCTATTTATCAAAGGTAGCGACACCAAAGAGCATTTAATGACATTGGTACACCCCGATGATCTTGCTAATTTCAAAGATATTTACCATCGGTTGATCAACAAAGAAAGTCCAGCCGAAACGATAGTTCATCGTGTTTTAGACCCAAACTCGGGGCAATACCACTACGTGAAATGTTCATTGACCATTGCCGTTGATCATTCGGGTCAGGCGCAAGACATCATCGGTACCTATAAAGATATTACAGAGTCAAGGGTCAAAGAACTTGAATTGGAGAGTATGCGCAATTCGTTGGATATGGCCATCGTGTCGGGCAACATCCAGGCTTGGGAATACGATATAGTGAATCGCCAATTCCGAACGTTATACAGTGGCAATCTGATCAATGACAATGAACTATGCGAACTGTCGAGTCAGAATGCTTTGAGCCACTCGATCCATCCATCACACAAAGAACGCTATTTGCAATTTGTACGCGAATTGATGGTCAGCGGCGGCAGCAATTCCACTATTGTTCGTGGTCTGGACAATCCAGACGGCACGCGTACTTATTATGACATAGTGGTTTCGACAGTCAAAAACACACAAGGTGATATTGTCAAATTAGTAGGTACGCGGCGCAATGTTTCGGTGAGTCAACTCCAAAAGATCGAGCTAGAAAAGATGCAAAAACGCCTAAGTTTTGCAATGGAAGCGGGCGGAGTGTCGGTTTGGATATACGATGTTGCGAAGGAAGAATTTTTCACTTTGCTGGGCGACACGCTCGCGGGCAAAGGGCTGAAGATGGCCGATAATTTGACAATGATGCACCCTGACGATGCGATTATATGCCAAAACATAATTGCGTCGATAGC
>JAVXIH010000039.1:0-15904 GCA_036648455.1 Mucinivorans sp. | reverse complement strand
CAATTATTTTTGCTTTCGCGTAGCTCCGCTACATCATTCCACCCATTCCTCCACCACCCATCGGCGGCATCGCTGGCGCATCTTCCTTGATGTCAGCCATCACACACTCTGTGGTCAGGAACATCGAAGCCACAGACGCAGCATTCTCCAACGCCACACGAGCAACCTTAGTCGGATCGATAATACCTGCCTTGAACATATCCTCGAACACATTCGTGCGTGCATTATACCCGAAAGCACCTTCGCCCTCTTTGACCTTATTCACCACCACCGAACCCTCGCCACCAGCGTTCTGAACGATCTGACGCAAAGGCTCCTCGATAGCGCGTTTGATGATCTGAATACCAGTCAGCTCATCGTCAGTCTCCGCTTTGAGGTTGTCCAAAAACTCGGCAGCACGAATATAAGCCACCCCACCACCTGGGATAATACCTTCGTCCACCGCTGCGCGAGTTGCAGCCAGAGCATCGTCTACGCGATCTTTTTTCTCCTTCATCTCCACCTCGGTCGCCGCACCTACGTAAAGTACCGCTACCCCACCGGCCAATTTAGCCAAGCGCTCTTGCAACTTTTCGCGATCGTAATCCGATTTTGTAGCTTCGATCTGCGAACGAATCTGAGCCACACGTTCTTTGATATTCTTCTTGTCACCCGCCCCATCAACGATAGTAGTATTGTCTTTGGTGAGAGTCACTTTTTCTGCCGTACCGAGCATCTCGATCGTGGCAGCGTCCAGTTTGAGACCTGTCTCTTCGGAAATCACAGTCGCACCAGTCAGAATTGCAATATCTTGCAACATCTCCTTGCGGCGATCGCCAAAACCAGGAGCTTTAACGGCGGCGATCTTCAATGTGCCGCGCAATTTATTGAGCACCAACGAGCTCAACGCCTCGCCATCAACATCTTCGGCAATGATCAGCAGTGCACGACCGCCCTGAGCCACAGGTTCAAGAACGGGGAGCAACTCCTTCATTGTTGAAATTTTCTTGTCCGTAATCAAGATATATGGTTTTTCGAGCTCGGCAACCATTTTCTCTGTATCGGTGATGAAATAAGGCGAAATGTAACCTCGGTCGAACTGCATCCCCTCGACCACATCCACGTGAGTTTCAGTACCCTTAGCCTCTTCGACGGTGATCACACCCTCTTTTTTGACTTTGCCCATCGCCTCGGCGATCAACTTACCAATCATCGAATCGTTGTTGGCCGAAATAGTAGCCACCTGTTCGATTTTGCTAATATCGTCACCCACGGTTTGCGATTGCTTTTTGAGTTGTTCAACCACCTCGCGCACCGCCAAATCAATGCCGCGTTTAAGCTCCATCGGATTGGCTCCCGCCGTTACGTTTTTGATACCGCCCGTGATGATCGCTTCCGCCAAAACGGTAGCCGTTGTTGTGCCATCACCCGCATCGTCGCCAGTCTTCGAGGCCACTTCTTTGACCATTTGTGCGCCCATATTCTCGAATTTATCTTCGAGTTCCACCTCTTTGGCCACCGTCACACCATCTTTTGTGATTTGCGGAGCGCCAAATTTCTTTTCGATCACCACATTACGACCCTTAGGTCCTAGGGTTACTTTGACGGCGGCGGCCAATTGACCCACCCCCGAAACGAGGCCTGCGCGCGCCTCGGTATTGAATTTAATTTCTTTTGCCATTGTTTTTATATTTTCTCAAATAATTTTCTCGTAATTTTCTCTCCCGAAAAGTTCTCAAAAGCGGTGAAGTTTGGTGCGAAATTTAGTTTTTGAAGCGGAGCGTACACTTTGTACGTGAGCATTCAAAAATTAAATTTCGTGCCTAAATTCATCACTTTTCAGAACTTTCTTCAGAACTTTTAGATAATTGCTAATATCTCGGATTGCTTCATAATCAAGTAATCCACCCCATCAACGGTGATCTCTTGTCCGCCATATTTGGAATAGAGAACGGTATCGCCATTTTTGACTTCCATAGTGACATCTTTGTTGCCAGGGCCAACGGCTAGCACGGTGCCTTGGAGGGGTTTTTCTTTTGCTGTGTCGGGGATATAGAGCCCGCTAGCAGTTTTTGTTTCGGCCGCTTTTGGCTCCACCAAAACTCGGTCCGATAGTGGTTTAATTTTCATAATTAGTAAAATGTATTAAAAGTGTTTTTGATTTGTACTGACTCCTATCATCAAATTTTATGCCGAAGCCTTTTCGACGGTCATTAGCTGACAAATTGTCATACAAAAAATTCTTTTTTGAACTTTTCGACCATATCCAGTTCTTCCCAAGGGAAGAAACGCAGCCCATTCTCGATGTATGGTTCGCGTCCAAAGTGGCCATAAGCTGCTGTGGGCGAGAATATTGGATTAGTCAAACCGAAACGTTCTACGATTTTGGCAGGGCGCATATCAACGAGCGCTTCGACACGACGTGCCAACTCACCGTCTGTCATATCGACGTGACTTGTGGAGCGGGTGTCGATAAAAAAGCTCACCGGGCGAGCCACACCAATGGCATAAGCCACCTGTACCATCACTTCATCCGCCAAACCAGAGGCCACCATATTTTTGGCTATGTGACGCGCGGCATAGGCCGCCGAACGATCGACTTTCGATGAATCTTTGCCCGAGAAACAACCGCCGCCGTGACCCGAACGCCCGCCATAAGTGTCCACAATAATCTTACGCCCCGTGAGCCCAGTGTCGCCCGCAGGCCCACCGATACAGAATTTACCTGTCGGATTGACGTGTAGCACATAGTCGTCCTGGATCAGCGCACCCAAGCAATCCTCGCGGCGCGCCAAAATCGCCTTCACCCGCGGCATAAGAATAGTCTGCACATCGTGACGAATTTGATCGACACCCACATCCTCGGCGTGTTGAGTGGAGATGACAATGGTGTGCACGCGCTCGGCCTTACCGTTGTCGTTATACTGGATCGTGACTTGCGATTTGGCATCGGGACGAAGGTAGCGCATCACATCGCCCGAGTGGCGAATGGCGGCCAATTCTTGCAAAATAAGGTGCGACAACATCAACGCGGCTGGCATATAGGACGACGTTTCGCGAGTCGCATAGCCGAACATCATACCTTGATCGCCCGCGCCTTGATCGTCTTTTTCGGCTCGCTCGACCCCTTGATTGATGTCGGGCGATTGTTCGTGGATGGCGCTCATCACCCCGCACGACGAACTTTCGAAACCCAAACGCGCATCATTATAGCCGATTCGGGCGATCACCTCACGAACCGTTTTTTGAATATCGACATAGCCTTCGCTCTTTACCTCGCCGCAAACCATCACCATACCTGTGGTGCAAAATGTTTCGCAAGCAACTTTGGACGAAGGATCTTGGCGCAAAAACTCATCGAGAATTGCGTCCGAAATTTGGTCGGCCACCTTGTCGGGATGACCCTCTGAAACAGATTCAGATGTGAAAAGATAACTCATATTTTTATTGTTTATTTAATTTTTATCTGTTACTTAGAATGGAAGTCCGAGCGCAAATTGTAACGCCGTGTCTTGTATGCCTTTTTGAGCCCCCCACCGCTTGCCCACCGCCACATTAGGATCGTGAAGTTTGACTCCCCAATCCAAACGTATCAAAAAATAACCAGCATCATAGCGCAAACCCACACCTGTATTTAACGCCAATTGTCGATAAAAAGTATTGAAATGAAAGCGAGCCTCATCGCGCTTTTCACCCGCGCCATTCATCCATATATTACCACAATCCAAAAACAAAGCCACCCCAAAACCACCAGCCACATTGAGTCGATACTCAAAATTGGCTTCCAAACGCATATCGCCCTGCTGGTTAGGATACGACCCCAAATCATCGATCTGCACCCCACCCGGGCCCAAGGTTCGCACCTGCCAACCACGCATCGAGTTGCTGCCACCAGCAAAAAACATACGCTCGAAAGGCAATGAATTCGAATTGGCATACGCATAACCCCCAGCCAACAGAAAACGCCACGCAATCTGGGAACGCTGCCCCACATTGATACGATTACTCACATCGGCCGACAGACGGAAATATTGAGCATAACGCAAACCGAAAATATTGTAATAACTTTCGCCACTGTTATGCACTGGTTTACAGAAAGTTGAAGTAATCAAACGGAACAAATTACCATTAGCATCACCCGCGATACGGAAAGTGAAGCCATTCTGTTTGAAATCAGAATTGGTGTTGTAATAATAGCTAGCCGACAGACCTGCAATCAGTTGCGAAGAATAACTATTGCGAAGATATGGATTTTCGATATCTTCGAGAAAATCCTCATCGATCCACGGCACACTCACCACATTAATATCGGCGGGATTGATGGTGAAACGAGCGCCATTTTTGAGCGTCCAGCTGTAACCAGCAACCGCGCTCACCAACGACCGACGATAGAAAGGGCGGTTCTGAATGTTGTAGCTCACCGTGAATTTGGTGGACGAATATTTATACCTACGCATCTTGTCGGCCGAAATAGGAAACAAAAAACGAGGCAAAGCCAACGAAGTAGTCACCCCAAATTCAAAAGCATTACCCTCGCCGTGCGAATTGGTAAATTCATAAGCACCACGAAATGAGAGATTAAAATCCTCGGCACCACGGAATAAGTTGCGATTTTGATAACCAACGGTCAAGGCCAACGAATAATAGCTCGAAGTGACCGAAGCCTCGAACTCGGTCGAAATACTTTGCCTGACCGAAGGGGTACACTGCACCAAACAATTCAATTGCCGCCGTGCGGTGCGCGCCCCATCGCTAGAGACAACGTAATCCGTGGGTGCAGATGAGGCATTGAGTGGCGCAAACAGAAAATTAGCGCTATAACCGAGTGATCGCACGGCGTTATACGCCTGTTCGACACTCTTCTGGTCGTAAATATGACCTGGGCGCACACCGATGGCACGCATCAGAATATCGGCACGCAAGTAGAGCTTCTTTTTGTATGTAATATTCACACCCTCGTATTGCAAAGTATCGACATCATCGCGCGACATATCGGCCAGCGATTGGGCTGGGTTGTAGTCACTGAGCACCGTGACGCTGTCGATGGAGTAGATCGGGTGATTTTCGCGCACCACTCGCCCATCGGCCTGGGTGAGAGATTGTTCACGCAATTCGAGCATCACATCGAGCGTGTTGTCGCGATGGCTCGAATCGATCGAGAAGGTAATGTAAGAAGCATTAAAGCCCCAAAAACCACGGTCGCGAAGCATCGAAGTGATGCGCGTCCGTTCGTCTTCAAAGTCTTTGCGCTCAAAAATCTCATTCACTTTGAGCATCGAATTCAAAGTATCGGCCAACACAATGGGACGAATATAGGTGTCGGTAATGTTGTATTTGATCGACGAAATGCGGTAAGGGCGGCGCAGGTGAATGTTGTAGTTGACGGTAGCCTTGCGGCGATCGTTCACATCGATGCGCCCCTGGACAGTGGAACTGAGAAAACCCTTCGAATCAAGAAAAATATCGATCTCGCGCTCCGACTTATCGATCATCGAACTGTCGAGCACCACGGGCGCTTCCCCGATTTTGGTACTCCAGAAACGATGCCAACCGTTGTGACGCGATGAGTCGGTGATGTTATAAAAACCCAAGTAAATACCCATCCCCAAAAGCCTGCGATTAGGGCGCTGCTGGATATAATCCTCGATTTCGTTTTTGGAAATTTGCTTCACATCGCGCCCGTTGTCAGCCGTGATATTGACCTTGTTGCGATACAGTAAGTAACTATCCTTGGGCACATAACGCACCGCACTGCACGACGCAAGCAACGCAGTGAACAGAAGAGGCAAAATCCGCTTACAATTCATTTTCGCCCACAAAATTAGCTAATTTTATCATATTTATACAATGCAACTGGCTTTTTTGAGAAAAACTTCGTTTTCGGGAGGTGACTTCCAAAAATTAGTTAGCTTCCAAAAATTAGGTGACTTCCAAAAATTGAATTTTTCAAGGCGTGCTTTGGTCTGAGAACCGGAGCGTACTCAAAGTACGTGAGGATTCTCAGATCCGAAGCAGAACGACGAAAAAGCAATTTTTCGAAGTCACCTAAACTTTATTCCGCTCGATTGTCTATATTTGTAACAAATATAAAGCCAAAAAGAGATGATACTCGTAGGACAAGCAAAAAAACTGCTAAAAGAACAGATAGGGGATCGCCACGTGGTGGTGATCACGGACAGCAATATTTATGGAATATATAGCTCGCTGATAGACAGTTACGAACACATTGTGATCGCCCCAGGCGAAGAGAACAAAACGCTTCGAACGGTCGAAATAATTCATAGGCAATTGCTCGCCTTGCACGCCGATCGCTCGACGATGATCGTGGGGGTGGGGGGCGGCATAGTGACCGACGTGACGGGATTCGTCGCCTCGACCTATATGCGGGGTGTGGATTTCGGCTTTGTTGCCACCACTCTCTTGGCGCAAGTCGATGCGGCGATTGGGGGCAAAAATGGGGTAAATCTAGACGGCTACAAAAATATTGTCGGCACTTTCACCTTGCCTCAATTCGTGATTGCTGACCCTGAATTTCTGAGAACTCTGCCTGCGGATCAGATGCAAGCCGCTATGGGCGAGGTGATTAAATACGGACTGATGGCCGATCCTGAGATGTTGGAAATAAGCGACATAACGGAGTTGGTGCGCCGCTCGATGGCCATCAAACAACGCATCGTGGAGAGTGATTTTCGCGAAGGAGGCGAGCGCAAGCTACTTAATTTGGGTCACACATACGCCCACGCGATCGAAAAGGCAACCGCGGGGCTCTATAACCACGGTCAGGCGGTGGCCATCGGGCTGACAATCGCTGCCAAAATGTCAGTCGATCTAGGCTTCCTAGCCCAGCCCGAATACGAAAAAATAGTAGGCTACATCACGCGTGCAGGGCTGCCCACTTCGTGCCCCCAAGTGCCGATCGAACGACTGACAGAACTAGTTGCTTCAGACAAAAAATGTCGCAACGGAAAGCTCGATATGATACTCCTACGAGCTATCGGACAACCATTTATACACACCATCACACTGTAAGCTGATCTGTTCTGGCATTTTTTTTGATAGTTCTTATCTAGGGAAGCTAACAACAAAAAAAATGAACACAACAAATCAAAAACAGTATGAAAATCTGGATCGATACGCCATCAACCTCAACGAGCAGGCGCGTCGTGGCAAACTCGACCCAGTTATTGGGCGCGACGAAGAGATTCGACGTGTGCTGCAAATTTTGACGCGCCGCACCAAGAATAATCCAATGTTGGTGGGCGAACCTGGCGTGGGTAAAACCGCTATCGCCGAAGGGATTGCCCATCGAATTGTGGATGGTGATGTGCCCGAAAATTTGAAAGGTAAGACCATATATTCACTCGATATGGGGGCGCTCATTGCGGGGGCCAAGTACAAGGGCGAGTTCGAAGAGCGATTGAAGGGTGTGGTGAAAGAGGTGGTGGAGGCGGATGGCGACATATTGCTTTTTATCGACGAGATTCACACCTTGGTCGGCGCTGGCGGTGGCGATGGGGCGATGGATGCGGCCAATATCCTCAAACCAGCCTTGGCGCGTGGCGAACTGCGTGCAATAGGTGCCACGACGCTTGATGAATTTCAACGCTATTTCGAAAAAGACAAGGCGCTTGAACGCCGTTTCCAGAAGGTGATGATCGACGAACCGACCACGACCGATGCGATTTCGATCCTGCGTGGGTTGAAGGAACGCTACGAAGCGCACCACAAAATCCGTATCAAAGACGAAGCGATTATTGCAGCCGTCGAACTTTCGACACGCTACATCACGTCGCGTTTTCTGCCCGACAAGGCAATCGACCTCGTCGATGAAGCGTCGGCCAAACTGCGCTTGGAGATGAATTCGGTGCCCGAAAATATCGATGAACTGGATCGCAAAATTCGCCAAGCCGAGATCGAGCGCGAAGCCATCCGCCGCGAAAAAGATGATAAAAAAGTTAAAGAATTGACCGTCGAGATCGACCAAATGAGCGACACAAGGAGCACCCTGCGCACCAAATGGCAAGGCGAGAAAGATCTGCTCGACAAGATTCAGAAAGAACGCGCCGCCATCGACGACTATAAACTTCAAGCAGCTGCCGCCGAACGCGAAGGAAATTATGGCAAGGTGGCCGAACTGCGTTATGGCAAAATCCGCGCCGCGGAAGACAAAATCAAAACACTGACCGAAAAATTGGGCAGTACGGATAGCAAGATGATCAAGGAAGAGGTTGATGCCCAAGACATTGCAGGCGTGGTGAGCCGTTGGACAGGGATCCCAGTGCAACGAATGATGGGATCCGAACGCGAAAAACTGATTGTGCTCGAAGACGAACTTCACAAACGAGTCGTGGGTCAAGACCAAGCCATCCACGCCATTGCCGATGCCGTGCGCCGTTCGCGGGCCGGGCTTAGCGATCCGCGCCGCCCCATTGGCTCGTTTATATTCCTAGGCACCACGGGAGTCGGCAAAACCGAACTGGCCAAGGCGTTGGCGGAATATCTGTTCAACGACGAGAACCTGATCACACGTATCGATATGAGCGAATATCAAGAGCGGCACTCGGTGAGCCGACTGGTGGGAGCGCCTCCGGGATACGTGGGCTACGATGAAGGTGGACAACTGACCGAAGCCGTACGCCGTAAGCCATACTCGGTGGTGCTGCTCGACGAAATCGAGAAAGCTCACCCCGATGTGTTCAACATCCTGCTCCAAGTGCTCGACGACGGGAGGCTGACGGACAACAAGGGACGCACGGTCGATTTTCGCAACACGATTATCATTATGACATCCAACCTGGGTAGTCACTTGATAATGAACGCCTTCGAAGACACCTTGCCCTCAGTCGAATTGATCGACAAAACACGCGCCGAACTATTCGAATTGATGCGCCAAACCATCCGACCCGAATTTCTGAACCGAATCGACGAGATCATAATGTTTATGCCGTTGAACGAAGATGATGTGCGTCAGATAGTTGTGCTTCAAGTCTCGTCGCTCAGACGAATGTTGGCCGCCCAAGGGGTGGAACTCGACGTGTCGGATCGAGCTATCGATTGGTTAGCCGCTGCTGGCTTCGATCCACAGTTTGGCGCACGACCAATCAAAAGAGCGTTGCAAAAACACTTGGTCAACGAATTGTCGAAAGCCATATTGGCAGGTAAAATCAATCGGCAGAAAGCCGTTGTGGTTGATGCAACAGAAAGCGGACTGAACTTTTCAAACTAGAGGGGGCTTCTAAAAATTAGATTTTTCAAGGCGGACTCGTGGTCGAAAAACCGCAGTTTACTCGCGGTAAATGAGGACTTTTCGATCCGTAGTCCAACGCCGAAAAAGCAATTTTTAGAAGTCACCTAGACACACACACGCACGACAAAAGCCTGGCAGGAATGAGGTCAACGCCCATTCTTACCAGACTTTTTTTTTGAACTAGTGCTACTGGCACCGAAGAGTTCGCGCACATCGACACCAAGGGCAAAAGCCACCCTACTAATTGTTTGCAAAGTGACATTGGTCCTTCCCGATTCGATGCGACACATATTAGGATACTCGAAATTACACCACGCCGCCAGATCTCGCTGCGAAATACCACGTTCGTTTCGCAAACGACGAATATTATATGCTACTTCCTTTGCAACTTCACTCATATATACATCCGTCTCTCTATTATCAACCTTATCAGTCATATTGACAAAGTTTGGAAATAATTCACTAGACAGATTATCATATACGATAATTTTGCTACCTTTGCACTTATAATATTTATATATTCAAGATACTCAACGAAATAAAGTCGCCACATATTCCGCAATAAATAATTGTATAAATAAACTGATTGAATACTACAAAGCCCGCAATAACCGTGCAGCTACAACACTTTTCAGCACACGATTAATTGTGGTATTAAATAAAACTACAATGGGAAAATTTTACTTTCGAGAACTCGCTCTCACCATCATACTACTCATATCTGGTATGAATCTTGCAGCTCAGACCGCTCAGAAACCGACCAGATACAATTATTGTTCACTTTACGACAGCAATAAAAACACAACACTAGATTACGCAAGTGCGATGGTGTACGCCCAAGCGGATTCTATGGTGGTGATGGTGGTTCGCCCGTGGGTCGAGACGACGAAAGAAAATTATCTCTTCACCCTAACTATGCCCTACAATTCAGGTGTCGGACAAATAGTAGACGGGACCTACGCCACAATATCGAGCCACACAGCGGTTCGGATCTCGAAAGAAAGTGAACAAAGTTTTAATATTATCTTCACCGCTGATAGTAAACGTAATTTTTGGATAAATATATCTCAAAAAAAGCAAAATCGAGAAGGAAAATGAATAACGAAATAGTTGCGTTGTCGATTATAGGAATCATAATGATACTGCTCACCGTCTCGATGGTGGCGGCAGCGAGGAGCACATCATCAAAAAACAGGAGCGTACAGCAACGCAGAAATCACAAAAAGAGGTGATTTTTGTTTGATAATAGGTAGAGTACTCTCGGGCTATTTTATCGCCGAGTGAGGTTATATTTCGAGCGCACCGTTTGCTGATCCTCGGTGGTGAGCGAATTGAAATAACTCTTCCAGCCTGGACAAAAATTAATGTGCCATCGCCAAAATTTACCAACAAACGATTTAGGATTCCGATCATACTTTGCTCTCATAGGGCATTTAGCACAAGGTTTACTCATAATTTTATTTTTTTAGAAGTCACATTTAGATGATTTTTACACTTTTCCCGCCGTTGAATTGTCGAGGTGGAATTTGGAAGGCGACACTCCAAATTTACGCGTGAATTGGGTGCGGAAAGTAGACAAATCGTTATAACCGACCAATTCAGCGATCTCGTTCACGCGATATTTCTGTTCCATCAGTAGCGAGGCGGCTTTGGTGAGCCGCACACTACGTATCAATTCGTTGGCCGACAGCGGGGTGTAGGCTTTCAAAGTCCGCCGCAAAGTGGAACTACTCATCGCCAATTTCTCGGACAACATATCGACCCCAAAATCAGCAGATTGAAGGTTGCTCTGAGTGATGTTTATAATTTTCTGCATAAAATTATCATCTCGTGCCTGGTCGGTCTTTTGATCGGCGACCAACATCAGCGATTTGGCATACACCTGACGCAACATAGCGCGCGAATGAATCAAAGTAGCCACCTTTGCCTTCAATATCTTGGGATTGAATGGTTTAGCTATATAATCGGCCGCACCAACCACCGTTCCCTCGACCACCGTCGCTTCGTCGGCGATGGCCGACAACAAAATCACGGGGATGTGTGATGTTTCGGCTTGCTCGTTCAACAGACGGCAGCACTCGATGCCACTGATGCCTGGAAGCATCACATCTTGCAGTATCAAATCTGGGAGCTCGCCCAGCGCCAAACGCATACCATCTTCGCCCGTGTCGGCGCGAAGCACGGTGTAATCACCATCGAAAAGCGAACAAACGTAATCCAAAATCTCGACATTATCATCCACCACCAATATTTTCGGCTTAGGAGCCCAAGAGTTGGTGTGTTGATTCATAGCGGCTTGGAGGGATGGCGTGTGCTGAAAATGGTAATTATCGCGTGGGATATAGAGCATAAAAGCACTTCCACGCCCCACTTGGCTCTCGAGCGTCACCCGACCGTGGTGCAACTCGATGAGCGAACGCACGATGGAGAGCCCCATACCAACCTTGGTCGAAAAAAGAGGCTGATTGTTATCGGTGACAAAGGAGTCGAAAATCGTCGCTTGTTTGTCGGGCGAAATACCCTGCCCATTATCTTCGACCTTCACCACTTGATACGCAACATCTTTGCTCTCGATCAATTCCACCGATATGCGAACCATCGGATCGTGGTCTGCACGATACTTGAAACTATTGGAAACAAGATTAGTAATGGCCGACTCGATTTTCGCTTCGTCTACCCACACCAATATTTTGTCATCGCCCGTGAGGTTCGACGCTTGGATGTCAACTGATTTCTCGCGCGCCAATTGCTCAAACGACGCTACCACCCGCTCGACAATCTGCCACAAATCTACTTGCGCCAAATCGAGTTTCACCATATTGGAATCGATCTTTTTGATGTACAGTAGTTTAGAAATCATATCGGACATTTGCAGCGCATTACGTTCGATGACTTTCAGTTGACCACGCACGGGCGGCGTAATGTTTGGTTGGGACAACAAATCCTGAACAGGCGAAATCAAAAGAGTCAGCGGGGTGCGCAGTTCGTGAGAGGCGTAGGTGAAAAATTCGACCCGTTCGGCATGTAATTGTTGCTCTTGTTCGAGTTCGACACGTTGCGTGCGCAACTGTTCACGCATTCGATTGATATATAATTGGCGTTTATATTTGATACTATAACGCCTGAAAACATACACGATGAACCCTACGACGATGAGCGAGGCAATAGTTTTGACCCACCAACTGAAAAACCAGTATGGCTCGATCGTTATCGCTAGTTCGGTGATTGGAATTTGATTGTTGGAATTTGCCTGACTTTTCACTTGGAAAAGATAGCGCCCCGCCGGCAACGCAACATATGATATACGTTCGCCTTGGCCGATTGAAATCCACTCGTTCTGGATCGGCAACAATCGATAGGCGTAATTTTGGTAGGTGGGGTTGAAGAACAAATTGCTCACGTGGAGCGAAAAGTTATTATTATCGGGCCCCAAGACAATGTGATCGGTGAAGGGCATTGAACGATCGAGGATCACCTTACCCGCTATCGTGTCGCCAGCACATATCAAACGCCCTCCAATCTCGATGTCGGTGATACGAACCTGACGATTGGACAAACGTTTATAAAAATCGTTCAGCAATCGAGGGTCGAACGACGAAAGGCCATTGTTGTTACCCCAAATAAGCACACCCTTGGGCGACGTGGTGACCGAACGCGTATTGCCCTGGATATAATAATTATAGAACACCTTCTCGCTACGCGAAAAACGAGAGACCCCCGAATTAGATCCCATCCAAATTTCGCCCTGATCACCAGAAGCCATACAGGCGACAAAATTATTACACAACCCATCCCAAGTGGTATAGAGGCGCTCTCGGTTCTTGATTTGTTTGGGTTGAACCACCATCATCCCTTTGGTGGTGCCCAGATAGACTTGGTCGGGATCCGAAGCAATGACGGAAGTGACCCAGCGATTGCGAGCAAAATTCATCGTGTCGCCCCGCGCCATATCCAAACGCGTAGCCCCATCGTAGTGGGCGATCCACAAATAGCCACTCGGATCCTTGGACAGCGAAACGACCGACATTTTCTCGGTTCCACGCATCGTTCGCGCCAAATACAGATTATCCTTTTCGCAAACCAACACTCCACGATCAGTACCCACCAAGAGCCGATCTCCCGAATCGAAATACAAGGTCTGGATTTGCAGTTTCAATGAGGGGTTGCCTTGCAGCTTGATCTCCCGCTCGCTTTCGACCCCATTCTTGCCCATAGTCACCAGCGTACCATAAAACGTGCCACCAAAAACACGTCCCGCTTGATTTCGAGCCAGACACATCGGCGGACGAGTGACCTGGCCTGCTGGCTTGCGATACACCTCTTTGAAACTAAGTGCAGACGACTGATCGAAAGGCTGCACGCTACGCTCAACACCCGAATGGAACTTGGTAATCCACAAATAACCCTGGCCATCGATGACCATCGAATTAATTTCGTTGGCTCGATTGAAATTGTATTTATGGAAAAACTGCTCCGACAATCGCGACATCAACACCCCGCCACCAAAAGTACCGATCCACAGCGTTCGATCCTCATCAATATAGACACAACCCATACGGCGCTCGATATTGCGGTGCAATTCCGAATATAGGGTCGGATAATTGTCCACCGATTCGATTTGGCGATCGGTGCTGTCATAATTTATCGTGCTATATCCGTCCCAAGTCACAGCGATATACTTATTACGGGCAACGCGCGCCACTTGATAGACCGATGCGTGTTGAATGAAAAGACCGCGCTCGTTTGGGATGTCGTCGATCTGTTGGCAGATGTCTGTATCGAGAAAATACCGCGCCACACCAGCACCCATCGTGTTGAGCCACAGTGAACCATCAATATAATCCACGCCAGAGACCACCGAGTTGGCTCCAAAAGTGGAAACCTGAAGAGCAAAACGCCGCTCATCGAATTTGCCAGTGGCCGCACGACGACTTATGATTCGATGATCGCTGGTGACCACATACAGATTGCCCACATCATCCAAACAGATGGCCGACAGTCGATTGTTGGCGGCAACCAACTTGTCGTAGACCACAAAAGGGTCGAGTGTCACTTCGCCCTTGCGGCCATCGATCGTCAGACGCGCGCCAAGGAGCACCTTGTCGCCCATACACCATATAATAGAGTCGCCTATAATTTCGTAGTAATTCAAATTGTATTTTACGCGAAGTGCGGAGTCCCGTACACTGAGAAAATTCTCGCTCCGTTGGTCGAAACATTCTAATCGACCATACGATTGCAACCAAAGTTTACCTGACCATATGTTGATTATATTAGTAAAGAACGACCCTTTCGGCTTTGGAAATCGATAAACCTTCAACATCGAACCATCATATCGCGTCAAACCATTCTCGGTGGCAAACCACATAAAGCCTTGCTCGTCACGAGCGATACTATAAATCGTATTGTCGGGCATACCATTTTGCATCGTCAACTTATGCAAATCCTTTTCGATGTATGCAAAAGATGGCAATGTTAGAAACAAGCAGATGATCAAAAGTATATTTCGCCTCATTTCAAGCAAAAGTAAAAAAATTTATCGGTTTTTCACAGTTATGATCGAAAAACCACTGTTTATTGACTGGAAAACCGCTGTTTCGCACAAAAGATTCAACGTAAATTTGTGCAAGAAAGTTGGACAGCAACAACGTTCATAAAATAATTTATTAACTTAATCAACAATTCGCATGAAAAACACATTACTATGTTTAATTGTGACACTGCTCTGGGGACTCGCTCCGGCATTCGCCCAACAGGCTACCGTCACGGGTATGGTAACCGACTTGCAAAATCAGCCCATCATTGGTGCTACCGTGGTTTTGAGTGGAACTAACAGTGGCGTTTCCACTGACATCGATGGTAAATTCTCGATCAAAGCTAACGTCGGGCAAGATCTGACCGTCAAATTCCTAGGCTATTTGCCAGTGACTTTGAGAGTCGAAAATGGGAGACACTATAACGTTCAAATGAAAGAAGATGCCGTAGCTCTCGAAAAAGTAGTCGTCATCGGTTTCGGTACTCAGAAGAAGGTCAATCTGACCAACGCCGTGTCCACTGTCGACAAGGAATACCTACAAACCCGCCCAGTGACCAACCTTGGCCAGGCGTTGCAAGGTACCGTTCCGGGGCTCAACATCAGCGCCACAGGTGGCGGTGGTCGTTTGGGTCAAGGGATGGACATCAACATCCGTGGTATTGGAACGATCGGCAACAGTAGCTCGTCACCGCTGGTGCTCATCGATGGTGTGGCTGGCGACATCAACCAGCTCAACCCCGATGATGTGGCCGATATTTCGATCCTCAAAGATGGTGGTTCGTCTGCCATTTATGGTTCGCGTGCCGCATTTGGTGTGATTTTGATCACCACCAAATCTGGTAAGGCAGGTAAAACTAACATCACCTACACCAACAACTTCCGATTCACCACCCCTATCCGTATGCCTCACCAAGCAGATTCATACAGCTATGCGTTGTATCTGAACGAGATCAAACGCAATATGGGCTCGCCTGACTTCTTCACCGAAGAGGTTCTGGGTCTGATTCAAGACAATATGGCGGGCAAGATCGAAGCTTCGAACCGCCCAAATCCAGGCAACAAAAATATGTGGTCCCGTAATAATAATTGCTACGGCAATGTGGATTACTACAAAGAGAACTACAAGGATTGGGCTTTCCAAC
>JAVXIH010000038.1:0-15923 GCA_036648455.1 Mucinivorans sp. | reverse complement strand
GGGCGCATAGCGCCTCTTGATTGCTGGGTCTAACAAAAAATAGTCACTGTAAATCAAAAGACGCCACGCGTCCGGTGTCGCCGCGCGACCAATCAAAAGACGCTGTGCGTCCGCCGCGCGACCACAACACGGCGATTTGTTCGCCACCTTAGATTTTTGATCCCAAAAATAACTACCTTTGCCTCCCCCATTAATAGAAATACTATATGACCGGAAGACTTAAAGCCCATACAGCTATCATCACAGCAAACCTGCTCTTCGCCCTTAATTACTCGTATAGCAAATCGCTCATCCCCTTTCCTATGTCCTCCGAAGCCCTGTGTCTTGCCCGTATCGGCTCGGCGGCCATCATCTTTGCCCTGGGTGCAGTGCTCATCATTCGCGAAAAAATCGAACGACGTGATTTCTGGACCCTCGCCTTGGCCTCCTTCTTCGGCATCGGTGGCAATCAATACATATTCCTACAAGGACTATCGCACACCTCCCCCGTCGATGCGTCGATCATTGCCACCACCGGCCCGATGATCGTGCTCTTGGTGTCCGCCATCCTGGGCCGCGACCACATAACTCCCAAAAAGCTGATCGGCATACTCGTTGGGGCTATGGGCGCGATGACGGTGATACTCTATGGCGGAATCGCTAATTTCGGCTCGGGACACCTCACGGGCAACCTGCTGGTTTTTGCCAGCGCCTTCTCTTATGCGTGTTATTTGATTGTGGTGAAGGATCTGATGCGTAAATATTCGCCATTTACCATCGTGGCGTGGATTTTTGGACTGTCGGCCGTGGTGCTCACGCCGCTCCTTTGGGATGATTTGTCGGGGGTTGATTTCGCTAATTTCAGCCTCGCCTCGTGGGGTGCCTTGACCTTTGTGGTGGTGGGAGCTACTTGGCTGGCTTATGTGTGCGTGGCAGCGTCGCTCAAGAAACTTTCGCCCACCACAGCCAGTATTTATAGCTATTCTCAACCCGTCATTGCGTCTATATTTGCTATTATTCGGGGTCAAGATCGCCTCGATTTTGTGAAGATAGCCGCGGCTTTATTGGTCTTCACGGGCGTTTATATCGTCACCCGATCATACAAAACCCCGATGGCATAGGGGCGAAATTGAGGTGACTTCTGAAAATTGCTTTTTCAGCGTTGGGCTGTGGGTCTCAAAATTCTCATTTACAGACAGTAAGATTCTGATTATCGACCTTATTTGCCTCGAAAAATCTAATTTTCAGGAGTTTCTTATTATTTTTGATAGAAATAATTCATAATGGATAACTGGAAATCGAAAATTAATTCTTATCTTTGCCCCCTGCAAATTTATATAGTATTAACAAAAACAGACAAAAACAGTGGATTCCCTAAGCTACAAAACAGTTTCGGCAAACGCAGCGACAGTAACCAAGAATTGGGTACTTATCGACGCGACAGACGCCGTAGTTGGCCGTCTTAGTTCGCAAGTTGCAAAAATTTTGCGCGGCAAGAACAAGCCAAGTTTCACCCCTAACGTTGATTGTGGAGACAACGTGATCATCATCAATGCCGACAAGATTCGTTTCACCGGCAAGAAGTTGACAAACAAAACCTACGTTCGTCACTCTGGTTACCCAGGAGGTCAACGACTAACAACCCCTAGCCAATATTTGGCACACCGTCCCGAGTTCATTTTGGAACACGCCATTGTAGGTATGCTCCCCAAGACTCGTCTTGGCGAAGCGATTGCCTCTAACCTGCACGTCTATGCCAGCCCCGAGCATCCTCACGCGGCACAGAACCCTAAATTGATTAACCTAAAAGATATTTTATAAAAATGAGTCAAGAAATAGTAAATGCCGTTGGTCGTCGTAAAGCGGCCGTAGCTCGCGTCTATATGAAAGCTGGTAACGGTTCGATTGTAATTAACGGTCGCCAATTGGCAGAGTATTTTCCATTGGAACTGCTTCAATTCGTGGTTAAACAACCTCTAAGTGTTACCGCTGTTGAGGGTCAATACGATGTGAAGATCACTTTGAATGGTGGTGGTATTACTGGTCAGGCCGAAGCGGCACGTCTAGGAATTTCGCGTTGCTTGATCCAAATGACCCCAGAATCACGCGGTGAGTTGAAGAAAAATGGCTTCTTGACCCGTGATGCTCGTGTTGTTGAGCGTAAGAAACCAGGTCAACCAGGCGCACGTCGTCGTTTCCAATTCTCGAAACGTTAATCGCAGCTTGGCTGGCACAATTGCACGCTCGTGGGTTGTTAAATTTTATGGATCTTGCCTTTTAGTGGCTTAGCTACCAATAAAATTGCCTCGGCGCGATACAATAACCTTTTGGACTAATTGTATAGAACAATTACTACCCAAGGGTTGAATAAAAGAGTAAAAAACAGATAAAACAAAAAAAATGGCTAATACAGATTTTAATACATTGTTGGAGGCGGGTGTACACTTTGGTCACCTAAAACGCAAATGGAGCCCTAAAATGGCACCATACATTTTTATGGAGAAGAACGGTATTCACATTATCGACCTTCATAAGACAGTAATTATGCTTGATTCGGCTGCCGAAGCGATGAAGCAAATCGCTCGTTCGGGGCGCAAGGTGCTTTTCGTTGCCACCAAGAAACAAGCCAAAGAGGTAGTGTCAGAAAAAGCATCATCCGTTGCTATGCCTTTCATCACCGAGCGTTGGGCAGGTGGTATGTTGACCAACTTCCCTACAATCCGCAAGGCGGTCAAGAAGATGACCACCATCGACAAGATGACCTCTGATGGCACCTTTGACCACTTCAACAAACGTGAGAAACTGCAAGTTTCTCGTCAACGCGCAAAACTCGAAAAGAACTTAGGCTCAATTGCAGATTTGACTCGTCTGCCAGCCGCTCTTTTCGTGATTGATATTCAGAAAGAACGCAACGCAGTCAAAGAGGCGAAACGACTTGGAATCCCCGTTTTCGCTATGGTTGACACGTGCTGCGATCCGACAGCGATTGATTATGTGATCCCGGCCAATGATGACGCATCGTCTTCGATTGATGCAATTTTGACAGTTGTTACCGCTGCAATGGCAGAAGGTTTGGCAGAACGCAAACTCGAAAAGGCTAACGAAGATACAGCAAACGCATCGGGCGAAGTATCGAGCGAAGCGCCAGTACGCCGCACTCGTTCACGTCGTGGTGTAGCCGAAAAAGTTGAAGCAGAAGCTGCCGAATTGAAAAGCATCGTCGAAAAAGAGGTTGCCGCAGTTGAAGCAGAAGTTGAGCAAGCCGTTGCCGCAGTTGAAGAAGCGGTAGAAGAGGTGATCGCAAAATAATTACAGATTTATACGCTACTATAATGGAAATAAAAATGGCAGACGTAGCAACGCTACGTAAAATGACAGGTGCAGGTATGATGGACTGCAAAAACGCGTTGGTTGAAGCACAAGGTGACTTTGATCGCGCGCAAGAAATCATCCGCGAGAAAGGTAAATTGATCGCTTCCAAACGTGCCGATCGTTCGGCAACCGAGGGCGTGGTTGTGTCTAAAATCATTGGTACAAAGGGTTATATGCTTTGCTTGGCTTGCGAAACCGATTTTGTGGCCAAGGGTGACGAATTTAAAGGTGTAGCCGATAAATTTCTTGACGAAGCCATCAAGGCAGATGTTGCAGATCACGCAGCTCTCTTGGCGTTGGTTGGCGAACAAGCCACTCAATTGTCGGGTAAGACTGGCGAGAAGATCGAGTTGGCTTATTACGGCCGTATCGAGGCACCGATGTGTGTCACTTATATCCACACCAACAATAAGCTTGGCGCGTTGATTGGTTTCAACAAAGAGGTGACTCACGAGTTGGCAAAGGATGTGGCAATGCAAGCTGCGGCTATGGCTCCGGTTTCTATTTCGGAGGCAGATTGCGATCCAGCGATTATCGAAAAAGAGCATAAAATCGGTATGGAGCAGGCTAAGATGGAGGGTAAACCAGAAAAATTGTTTGATATGATTGCAGCTGGTAAGGTCAAAAAATTCTTGGCCGAGAACACGTTGCTTAATCAAACAATGGTCAAGGACAACAAGAAATCTGTAGCTGAGTATATTCACGCAACGGTAGCCGATGCTACGGTTGTGGCTTACAAACGTTTCTCGTTGAACGACTAATTTTGTCGATCATATTTATGAAAAGGGTGGACTGCGGTTCACCCTTTTTTTGTTGCACTCATTTATAATTCCATTGAGTCGCTTTTCTCATTCTCGCTTTTTTATATTACCTTTGTTTTATGAAAAGAAAAATTAGCCTACTTTTGATCTGTCTGAGCCTGGTTGCGTGTGGCGCGCCGATCACAAAAAGTGAGCACCATATAACCGTCACCATCGCGCCCCTTTCGTGGGTGGTGTCGGGTCTGACGGGTGGCCAAGTCGATGTGTCGGTGATCGTGCCGCCTGGCACCTCCCCCGAGACATATGAACCCACGGCGCGCCAGAGTGAAGATTTGTCGCGTTCGGATCTGATTTTCTCGATCGGTTTGGTGGACATCGAACGTCAGTTAGAGGGTCGCCTGCGCGAGATGACCGTTAGCCGAAATAGCGTTTTTGTGCGCTTGGCTGATTCGCTTTCGGGCGCACTTGCCGAGTCGGTCTGTGCCGATCACCACCATCACGATGCGCCCGATCCGCACGTGTGGCTTTCGCCTCGTATGATGCGCGAGATGACCATTCGGGCGGCTAATTATTTGATCGCACAGTCAATCGATCAGCCCGAACGTATTGTTGCTCGTCGTGATTCGCTGTGTGCTGTGATCGATAGTGTGGATCACGTGATCAGGCAAAATCTCAGCTCGGTTCTATCTCGTGCGTTTGCTATTGTTCACCCTTCGCTTGGCTATTTTGCGCGTGATTATGGGTTGACACAACTATCGATCGAGGTTCAGGGCAAGGAACCAACTGGGCGGCGGATCCGCGATTTGGTAGACACTTTGCGGGCCAAGGGTGTGAAAACAATTATTTACAGCGCACAAGATCCATCGACTGCCGCGCGGGTGATCGCTACCGAAATTGGGGCACAAGTGGTTTCCTTCGATCCGATGGCAGTCGATTGGGCGGCAAATATGGTCAAAATATCAGAAATCGTATGTCAGGTAAATTGATAGAAATCCGCGATATGTCGGCTGGTTATGATGGGGTGACGGTGCTCGAACACGTGAATCTAACCATCGAGCGCAACGACTATATCGGTGTGATCGGCCCCAATGGCGGCGGCAAGACAACGCTGATCAAGGCCATAATGGGTCTTCTCAGGCCGATGGCTGGCTCGATTGAGGTTGAAGGCACGGTGGCGAAAAATTTCAAGATCGGTTATCTGCCACAAGTGGCTAGCCTGGATAAACAATTTCCTATTTCGGCGCGCGAAGTAGTGTTGACCGGTATGCAGGGTTCTAAACGTTGGTGGCAGGGCTACAACAAAAGCGACAAGATGCGCGCCGTCGAACTGCTTGCCTCCTTGGGCGCTGGCCATTTGGCTCACAAGGCCACGAGCACCCTTTCGGGCGGTGAGTTGCAACGTGTGCTCTTGGCTCGTGCGTTGATGTGCCAGCCCGAGCTGTTGATTCTCGACGAGCCGACAACTTATGTGGATGATAAATTCGAGCGTGAGTTTTACGAAATACTCAAAACACTCACCTCGCGTTTGGCGATACTGATGGTGTCGCACGATCTGGGGACGATTTGCTCATATGTGAAAAGTATTGCCTGTGTCAACCACACGCTGCACTACCATCCGAGCAATGTGATCACCCCCGAGCAGCTTGAATTGTACGACTGTCCCATTAAATTACTCGAGCACGGTGCGGTGGCGCATACGGTGCTCCAAAAACACGAAATGCGATGAACGATTGGAAAGAACGTCTGGGGATGGTCTATTCGACTGATCCCGATTTTGAATACCAAACCGATAAAAGCGAAGAGCCACAAACGGTTCCCATCGCCAAGCAACGCCTGCGTGTGGCGCTCGACAAGCGCAATCGAGGTGGCAAGAAAGTGACCATTGTGGCTGATTTTGTTGGTACGGATGATGATTTGCAAGCTCTTGGCAAGACGCTGCGTACCAAATGCGGGGTTGGCGGTTCGGCCAAGGATGGTGAGATTATAGTGCAGGGCGATATGCGCGATAAAGTGGTGGCCTTGTTGACAGAAATGGGCTATCGTGCTCGGAAAATATAACTATGCAGGAACATCAAATATGGACAATTATCAACGCCACTCCCGATTCGTTCTGGCAAGGTAGTCGTGCTCAAACGTCAGAGCAAATTACTTTCAGTGCGCGTCAAGCGATCGATTCTGGGGCCTCGGTTCTCGATCTGGGAGGGATGAGCACCCGCCCCGGTTATACCGAAATTAGCAGCGAAGAGGAATATGCGCGATTACGGATTGCGGTGGGGGCGGTGCGTTCTGTGGCGGCTGATTTTCCGATCTCGATCGACACGTATCGTAGTGAAGTGGTGCGGCGTATTTTCGATGAGTTTGGCACCATCACGGTCAATGATATTTCGGGCGGCGAGTTGGATGAAGATATGTTTGCCACCCTTGGCGAGCGTGGGTTGGACTATGTGATGATGAGCCGAAACGATACGATGGAGAATATGATCCGCTTTTTCGATCTCAATATTGGTTTAGCGCAGCGCGCTGGGGTGAAAAACATAATCATAGATCCTGGTTTTGGGTTTGGGAAGAGCGTTGCTCAAAATTTCCAGATTCTTGGGTCTATGGATCGTTTGCGTCAATTTGGGTTGCCGATTTTGGTTGGACTTTCGCGCAAGAGTATGATTTGGCGCACCTTAGACACTAGTCCCGATGATGCGCTCAACGGCACATTGGTGCTCGAATTCGAGGCTCTAGCGCGCGGAGCCGATATTTTACGTGTACACGACACACCTCAAACCGCTCAAATAATTAAGCTCTATGAAACGTATAATTCTAATCGTCGTTAGTTTTTTATTGATTTTTCTGTTCGCTAATTTGATTGTTGGTGGCGCGCTAGACGCGTTTGTCGACACAGCATCGATGGGCGCGGGGCTCGATATTTTGGTGGGTTATGTGGCCTCGATGGGTCTTGTGATCGCCTTGTTGTGGGCGGCCAAACCAGCCCTTAATCTCTCTTTTGTGACCTTAGCTCCGCGCATTGGCAAGGTCAATCCATCGCTGATGTTGCTCGGTTTGCTGTTGATTTTGATCAGTGGGATGGCTGCCGATCCGATCATCAAACTTCTGCCTAGCAGCTCGTTAGATGCTCTTTACCAAATGCTTGGTACTGGTATGTGGGCCATCGTGACTGGGGTTGTGGCGGCACCTTTGATGGAGGAATATATTTTCCGAGGGATGCTCCAACGCAGCCTCACCGTCCATTCGAGTCCTATTTTGGGGGTGATTTTTTCGGCCGTTATTTTTGGGTTGATACACGTCATTCCCCAACAAATTGTAGGTGCGATGATGGCAGGCTTGGTGTTGGGAGCTATATTTTATTTGACAGGATCGCTCACCACCGTTGTTGTGATTCACCTGCTCAACAATGGTTTAGCGTATTTGCAACTTTTATATCTGGGCGCAGATTTCGATTTAATGACCACTCTTTTCCCCGAGCGAGGGCACTACATCGTGGCTGTGGTGGTGGCTTGGGTGGTGGTGGTCTTGTTTTGGGTTATAGGAATGCGAAAAATACAAAAAAAGTAGTATCTTTGCCTGATGGTGAGGATGGATAATGTTGAAATATGTAGATGAGTGCTAACAATAAATTGAGCAAGTTGAAAAGCCTAAGATATTTGATTTTAATTCTGCTGGGTACGATCGCTGTTTCGTGCGGCAGTTTTGGCCTTTATAGCGGCGACCAGACAGATTTGGTGGCCACGGTTGGCGAGGTCGAACTACGTAGTTCGGCGCTCGAGAATATCTATTCTGGGACCTTAAATGCCCAGGACAGTGTGAAGGTGCGTCAAGCATTTATCTCGTCTTGGATTCGGAGCGAGGTCAAGCGCCAACAGGCGGAGCTAGCCCTGGGCGACCAAGATGCCAAGGATGTAGAGCGGATGGTGAAGGAATATCGCGCCCAATTGCTCACCTATAAATTCGAGAATGAATACATCGCCTCGCACATTGACACCGTTGTCACGGCGGCTCAGATTTCGGCCTACTACAAGGCCAATATCGACAATTTTCGGTTGATTGGTCCTTTGGTTAAGGCTTATGTGGTGCGCATTCCGTCGGGTTTACGCCAGAGCAAACGGCTCGAAGATATGTTCCGCAGCGACAAATCGGCTCAGATGGAGGATTTTATCAACATTTGTCAAAAGAACAATTATCGGATCGATGATTTCAGTAGTCAGTGGACCGATTTTGCCACCGTGCTGCAACATATTCCATTTCCGCAGAAAAATTTTGACGAGTTCCTCAAGAAATCGAAATTTTATGACGTATCAGACGATGAGTGGCGTTATATGATGCGGGTCGATGAATATTTGCCAACGGGAGAGCTATCGCCCGAGGATCGCGAACGCGAGGTGATAGTGAAAATCTTGCGCAATTTGCGTCGAGGTGAACTTCTACGCGCCTTGGATGACAGCCTCTACCGCAAGGCTCAGACTGATCTATTGATAAAAATAGAAACTAACGAATAACTTCGCCGCATTACCTTTAATTAGTCAAAGATAATAAATTATATGAAACAACTTTTGTCATTTGAATTACGAATTTTAGCATTGATTGCCATTGGATTAATACCAGTTATCGGGGCCAGGGCTCAGGAACGAGTTGTGGCCGATGAAGTGGCTGCCATTGTGGGGCACAGTACAATCTTGCTATCCGACATCGAGCATCAAGCTGCATATATTGTAATGCAACGTCAGCAAAATGGAACTTTATCGACCCAGACCCCCAAAGAGGAGGCTTTCGAGGCGTTGCTGATGCAAAATGTATTGAGCCAAAAGGCGCGCTTGGATTCCATCGACAAGGAATTGCCGCCGTTGGATTTGACTGTCGAGAGCGAAATGGATCGTATTATTGCGCAAGCTGGTGGCATCAAGGCTTTGGAACGTCAACAGGGCAAACCCGTCTATCAGATTCGTTCCAGCATTGCGCGAATGGTTCAGGATATGGAGTTGGCGCGATTGATGCAGAGCAAAATTCGGCAACGCACCACCATCACTTATGACGAGGTGAAAAGTTATGCCGATCGAATTCCAAAGGATTCGATGCAGAAGATCCCCGTTGAATATTCGTTTTCTAAGATTGTGAAGATTCCGCCTCAAACCGATGAGCGTAAATATGCTATTCGTGAGCAATTGCTCGAATATCGTCGTCGAATAATGGCGGGCGAGAAGATGTCGGTTTTGGCGCGTCTTTACTCGATGGATGGTTCGGCCATCCAGGGTGGCGAGATGGAACCGCAACCTCTTAAAGGTTTTGTGGCTCCCTTTGCCGCTGCGGTCGAAGATTTGAAGCCAGGGCAGATTTCCGAAATCGTGGAGACCGAATATGGGATGCACATCATCGAATTGCTCTCTTTCAAGAACGGTCTGGCTCACGTGCGCCACTTGTTGCTCAAACCTGAGTTTACGGTGGCCGAGAGCGAAAAGGTTGTCAGTGAACTCGATAGCTTGGCTAACGAAGTCCGTAAGGGCAAGATCACCTTTTTCGCCGCCGCGATGCGTTATTCGGACGACATCAAAAGTCGTGAGAATGGTGGTAAATCGTTCAACCTCAGCCAATACAACAGAACGGGCGATATCCGTCTTGCATCGACCTATTATATGCCCGACGAATTGGATGCCATTGATTCGCGCCAGATCCGTATGATGGAAAAAGGCGAGATATCGGCTCCTTATGAAACAATGGATGATAAGGGCAATATTGTACGTCAAATCATTCGTCTGGATGATGTGATTCCGGCTCACAACGCCGATATTAATAAGAACTACGATATTTTGGAGAGCTTTGCGCTAGGCGAAAAACAGACCAAAGAGTTCGATAAGTGGTTCAACAAGACCATCAAAGATATGTATCTCGAGATTATGCCGAACTTCTCGGGCTACAAGTTTGAACGTTCGGTGTTCGAAACCAAGAAGAAATAATGCGCCAGTGGATTGCAGCGGCTACATTGATTGTGGGTTTTGTGTTGATATCCTTGGCGCAAAGTCCCGGGGTTAAACACGCTCAGACGACTGGCAAGACCGACACAACGAAAACCAAATCCACGGACAAGGAGTCCGCCTTGGTGGATTACAATGCCGATGTGATGCTCAATCGTGGTGACGGTATTATTCGTTTGGTGGGCAACGTGATTTTTCACCACAATGGGGCTATTGTGCAGTGTGATTCCGCCTTGAAGTATGATGAGAGTCATATGGAATTTTTCGGTAAGGTTTTAATTTCCCAAGATTCAGCTTACATTTATGGCGATCGGGTCTATTACGACGGGACGACCTCTAAGGCCGATGTTTTTGCGCCACTGATCAAGATGTCGCGTGGCGATGTGACTCTATACACCTATAATTTATCATTCAACACCAAGAGTCAGGTTGGTGTTTTCTCGGGTGGAGGGGTGATCACTCAGCGCAAGAATTTGATGGAATCCGAACACGGCGAATACAATTCGGGAACCAATATTGTCAAGTTTCTCGACAGCGTGGCTATGCGTAGCGACACCTATCTGATTCGTACCGATTCTTTGAGTTATGACCTTGATGCCGAGCAAGCTACTTTTTTAGCTCGTACTTACATTTGGGATCACGATCGTGATTTTCTGCGTGCCGATTGGGGTGATTATTACTCCAAAGATTCGACTTATGTTTTCACTCGTGACGCATACGCGATGACCGAAGATCGCGAATTGTGGGCCGATACTATGCGCTACAACACCAAGTTACGTCAGGCATATATGCTCAACAACTCTCAGATATTAGACACCGTGAATTGCACGTTGATGTTTGGTGATTGGGGCTTTTATGACGACAGCACGGGGCGAGCCACAATGACGCGTACTCCTTCTGTGCGCGGTTGGCAAAAGCCCGACACCACGGCTCGATACGACAGCACGGGTCGAGTCTTGCCACCCGAAAAAATAGATACCAGCTATATGCGTGCCGATTCGATAATGCTTTTCACCTATGAACCAGGCAAAAGCAAGCCCGGTGTGCGTCGGATGTTGACTCGCCTAGACACGGTGGCGGTCAAGGATACGATGATGATTTTCGATACCGTGATGCTCGACAAGGCGACCCCTATGGACAGCCTCACCCTGGAAGCGAACCTCTCGGCTACAACCCTCAAAGCAGATACCGTATCGCAAAAGGCACGCCCTCTGATTGCCCGTTCAGATACCATCCCGCCCAAGGCTGATAGCTTGGTTGCCTTACCCAAATTCCGTATCGACACCACTTTCACTGTTCGCGATACGGTGGTGGTCAAGGAGTTATCAGTTGCCGACACTGTCGAAAAAGAGCGTGTCGTCAGGGCCTATCGCAACGTTAGGATATGGAACAAGGGCTACCAGGCTGTGTGTGATTCGACGGTCAGTTTTTCTGTCGATTCGATGGCCACAATGTATATTAAACCAATCCTTTGGAACGAGAACAATCAAATTACAGCCACTCAAATCGATATGTATTCTCGAAATGAAAAGTTAGATTGGGCAGATTTCACAGGTGAGCCTTTTATTGCCCAGCAAGCATTGAAGGGCGATACGGTCGATTTTAATCAGGCCAGCGGCAAGCGGCTGCGAACTTTTTTTATCGACAATGAGTTGCATAACGCTCTGATGACGGGTAACGTGCTCAACCTATACTACAAAGACGAAGAGGGAAAGCTCGAAACGATGGCCGCCATCTCGTGTGCCGAACTCAATATAATATTCGTCAAACGTGAGCCCACGCGTATGATTTGGGCTGCTGGCGAGGGGACAATCTATCCGATCGAAAAGATACCTATCACCCAGCCTAGGTTTTTGACTGGTTTTTCGTGGCTCGATACGTTGAGGCCCAAAAACGCGCGCGAGATTTGTCAGCGCACCGAGCGTCCCTCGATCCGTACTCTGTGTAATGGTTATTACAAGCCCACGTATGCCATTAGTATTCAGATCGATGCCAAGAAAGAAGAGCTGCTCAAAGCTGGCACGTGGAGCGATCGAGTCGATACGCCAAGTGTGACGCCAGATTATTTTAAGGAGCAAAATACGCTGATGTTTTAGGATAATATGCAGTGATAATTTTTAATCAATATAACAAGAAATGGAACAAAAACCAATGCTGCCCAACGCAGTTTCGACTTTGGTGCTAGGCATCTGCTCGATTGTATTTACCTTTTTCTTTGTCGGTTTAGTGCTAGCCATCATTGGTCTGGCTATTTCGGGTTCTGGTATGCGGATTTACCGCGACAATCCAACCGTGTGGACTGGTTACAGTATGTTGTCGGCGGGTCGTGTTTTGTGTATTATCGGCACAGTTATTTCGTCGCTTTATGCTCTATTTTTTCTTATTGCGGTGCTTTTTGTAGGCACTGTTGGCTTTTGGACCTTGGGAGCATGCCTTTAACAAATTATCATTCGCACTCTCTGTTTTGTGATGGCAAGGCTTCGATCGAGGATTTTGTGCGCCAGGCGATTTCGCTCGGTTTTTCGGCCTATGGTGTGAGCGCCCATTCGCCGCTTCCTTTCGATGCGCCGTGGGTCATTGCGTGGGATCGGGTAGACGAATATATAGCGCAAATTCGAGAGCTCAGTGCCAGATACAGCTCGCAGATTGAACTTTTTGCTGGTATGGAGATCGATTATCTGGACGAGACTTACAACGCTTCGACTCCATATTTCCAAGGTCTAGATCTTGACTATCGCATCGGTTCGGTGCATTTTGTGCGTTCGGATCGTGATGGTTCGTTTGTGGATATTGATTGTCCGCCTTCTGATTTTGCGCGTGCGGTGGACTACCATTTTGCTGGTTCGTTGGAGCGTGTTGTGCGGGCTTATTACAATGCGAAGTTTGCGATGGTTGAGGCTGGTGGCTTCGATTTTTTGGGTCACGCCGACAAAATTTCTATGAATGCCACTTCGCTCAGTAGCCATATTATGGACAAGCAGTGGTATCGCGATTTGGTGGACGAATTTTTTGTGTTTTGTGCTGCGCGGTCTATTCGTTTGGAGATCAACACCAAGGCGTGGGAGATCAAAGGTGTTTTCTTCCCTGACGAGCGTTATTTTGGGCGTTTGGCTGATCTTGGTGTGGCGGTTGTTGTCAATTCGGACGCTCATCGGACCGAGCGTATTTCGGTTGGTTTGGCGGAGGCTACTTCGCGTTTACGTGCGGCGGGTGTTGAACGTATTGAAGAATTTCATCACGGAATTTGGTCTATAAAAAATTAAACGAAATGAAAATTACTATCATTGGAGCGGGCAATATGGGTGGTGCTATTGCACGCGGGTTGTTGGCGCAACCTGATTTCAATCCATCGGATTTGATGATTGCAAAATTTGCACCTGCGGCTGCCGACACTACATTTGCGGCTTTGGGCTGCCGAACCACCACCGATGCTCGTGAGGCGTGTGCGGGGGCTGATGTGATCATTGTTGCCGTCAAACCGTGGATTTTCGAGCACGTTGCGCGTCAGATTAAACCATTTGTGGCCTCTGCGGCTGTGGTTTCGGTGGTCGGTGGGGTGAGGTTGGTCAATTTGTCTGACCATTTTTCGAGTGCGATTTTTCGTGCCGTACCCAACACGGCAGCCTCCGTTGGCGAGTCGATCACTTTTATGTGTTCCGAACAAGCCACTGCCGAGCAGCGTCAGATGGTCGAGCAATTATTCACCTCTGTCGGTTCTGTCACTTGGCTCGATGAATCGTTATTCGAAGCGGCAACGGCTCTTGGTTCGTGCGGCATTGCCTTTGCGATGCGCTATATTCGAGCTTCCATCGAGGGAGCGGTCGAAATGGGGTTGACCTCGACCCTGGCGCAAAAGATTGTAGCGCAGACACTTATCGGTGCGGCAACGATCATCAAAAACAACCCTACGGCTCATCCCGAAGCCGAAGTTGATCGAGTGACCACGGCTGGCGGCATCACGATTCGTGGGCTCAACGCGATGGAGGATCGCGGGTTCACGCCGTCTGTAGTTGCTGGGCTCAAAGCTTGTAAATCAATAAAGTAATGGATATTTCGCGTGTCATCGAACGGGTGGCCAGTGACATCGTTCAGCAGGATGATGTGGCGCGGCTTGATCGTCCTTCGCCCGCCCGTGTGGCGCGGATGATGGAGCTCTTGCGCGAGGTTATTTTTGCGCATCACTATCTTGGTTGCTGCTCGGCGATGGTTGTGGGTCAGAAGATTCGTGAGGTTTTTCGTCTTTTGGAGGCGGAAACATCCAGCACGGTGGCGATTAATTTTATCGAATCGCTGCCCGAAATTCGCAACTTGTTATTCACCGATGTTAAGGCTGTTATGGCTGGTGATCCAGCCGCCACAAGCCCCGACGAGGTGATTCTATGCTACCCCGCCATCACGGCAATGCTCCACCATCGAGTAGCGCATTCGCTTTATAATCAGAATGTTCTGATCTTAGCGCGTATGATTTCCGAAATTGCCCATTCCGCCACTGGCATCGACATTCACCCTGGCGCAACGATTGGTGAATATTTCAGCATCGACCACGGTACGGGCGTTGTGGTTGGTCAAACGACAATTATTGGCTCTCACGTGCGGCTCTATCAGGGGGTGACTTTGGGGGCGCGTTCTTTCATCAGTGGCGAAAACGGGGAGCTACTCAACACGGCTCGCCACCCCATTATCGAGGATGATGTGGTGATTTATTCCAACACCAGCGTTTTGGGGCGCATCACCATTGGGCGAGGCTCGGTCATTGGGGGTAATGTTTGGTTGACACGCGATGTGCCGCGCGGATCAAAAATCACACAATCATCACTAAAAATCTCGAAATAAAATGAATATCGCAAATAGTATTACCGATTTGGTAGGGCGCACTCCGATGTTGGAATTGCATCGAATGCGAGCAAAAATGGGCTTCGAAGGGCGGATTTTTGCAAAGATAGAGTCTTTCAATCCGGGGGGGAGCGCCAAGGATCGGGTAGCGGTGGCGATGGTTGATGCGGCTGGGCTGAGCGCGGGCGACACCATTATCGAGCCCACGAGTGGCAACACGGGTGTGGGGTTGGCGATGGTGGCGGCGGCTCGCGGTTTGCGCCTGATATTGACAATGCCCGAGAGTATGTCACTCGAAAGGCGGGCTTTGTTGGCCGCTTATGGTGCCGAGTTGGTGCTGACCCCTGCCGCCCAAGGGATGCAGGGGGCGGTGGATCGAGCCGAGCAATTGCGTCACGAAATTGATGGCGCGGTGATTCTCGGGCAATTTTCGAATCCAGCCAATCCAGCGATCCACCGAGCGACTACGGCTGTCGAAATTTGGGATGATATGAATGGGCAAATTGATGTTTTTGTAGCCACCATTGGCACTGGCGGCACGGTGAGCGGTGTGGGTGCGGCGTTGAAAAAGTATAATCCGCTCATTGAGATCGTGGGTGTGGAGCCTGCCTCGTCGCCGTTGTTGACCCAAGGTATTGCTGCGCCACACAAGATTCAGGGTATTGGGGCTAATTTTGTGCCTGCGAATGTTGATCGTACGGTGATTGATCGGATTCTCACCGTTGGCAATGAGGAGGCTTTTGATGGTGCTCGCGATTTGGCACGGACCGAGGGTTTGTTGGTAGGCATCAGTTCAGGCGCGGCCTATGTGGCTGCTGCTCGCCAGGCGGCTGGTGGTGGCCGTGTGGTGGTTCTATTGCCAGACACTGGCGAACGGTATCTTTCGTCTGGTGTTTTTTAGAAGCTGTTTTAATTTATTTTCGGCTTAATGGACAAAAGGGGACTTCTAAAAATTAGATTTTTCAAGGCGGGCAACGCCGAAAAAGCAATTTTTTGAAGTAAA
>JAVXIH010000037.1:0-16045 GCA_036648455.1 Mucinivorans sp. | reverse complement strand
TCCTCACTTACTTCAAGTAAGCTCCGGTTTTGCGACCTTGCCCGCCTTGAAAAATTCAATTTTTAGAAGCCCCCTTAACATAGGTCAAAATATTTATTGCTTCTAAAGCAATCTCTTATATCGATCGAACATTGCATTTTTGCTTTCGGTGAGGGCTTTGATCTGGTTGATGATCCCGATGTCGATCGAGTCGAGGTCGGCACTCATCTGGGTTTGCAGTTGAGCAATCTTGGTGCCAATGACCTTGGTTTTATATATCACGATGGCTTTGGGCACGGCGATCGGTAGTCGCTCGCGTTCGGTGGTCACGTGCATTTCATAACGCTCCCACATTGCCGAGGCGCTGTACTCCTCGACTTGCATCAACACCTGGGCGGCAAAGGCCGAGACCCGCTGATCTTCGTTGTCCACGTAATATTTGGGATCGAGCAACGTTTTGTCGCGCTCGAAGGCGGTGCGTGCCTGAGCAAAAATCATATTGCACACCGGGTCAACCATCTCGATCGAGTCGGCCACCAATTCACCAATGATGAGTTCGCTCACCCCAAGTTCGACTTCGTTGTCGGGCGAAACTTCGTACATAAAAGTCTCGTTCCCATATTTGACGAGGTAACCCGCCAATTCGACCTCTTCTTCGTGGGCGGGGTTGCGCGGTTGGTCGGTGGCAACCTGCACCGAGGCGGTGACTGCGCTTGGTGGGTTGATCGGGCTAGGGGTGGCGGGCTGCGAAATGGCGATGTGCGAGCGCACCATCATCTGAGCCACCGAACGACTGAGCACATCACTCGAAATGTCCATCGCCCGCGAACATTCGCCGATATAGACCTCGCGCGCAATCTCGTCGGGAATGACGGCTATCGAACGTACGATGTCGTTGATGAGTTCGGTGCGCGCGATGGGATCGCTCTGCTCGGCGAGCAAGATACGAGTCTTGAAGGCCAGAAAATCCTCCTCCTTCGCCTCGATATAGTCTGTCAACTCTTGGCACGAATGGGTGCGGGCGAATGAATCGGGATCCTCGCCCTCGGGCAGTGGCACCACGCGCACCGTTAAGCCCTGGGCAAGTATGATGTCGATCCCGCGCAGCGAAGCCTTGATACCCGCCTGATCGCCATCATAAATCACGGTCACCGTGCGCGTAAAGCGCTTGATGAGCCGCACTTGCTCCACGGTGAGCGATGTGCCGCTCGAAGCCACCACGTTTTCCACCCCGCTTTGGTGCATCTGCATCACATCGGTGTAGCCCTCCACCAAGATACATTTATTGAGGGCGGTGATGGCTTTCTTGGCGTGGAAAATCCCGTAGAGGGTGTGGCTCTTGTCGTAGACCTCGCTCTGGGGCGAATTGAGATATTTCGATGTCTTTTTATCTGTGCGCATTGTGCGCCCACCGAAACCAATCACCCGCCCGGCAAGCGAATGAATAGGAAACATCACTCGCCCCGCAAAGCGATCATAATAGCTGTGATCTTCTTCATGCACGATGGTGAGCCCTGTGCGGGCGAGAAAAGTCTCTTGATAACCCTCCTTGATCGCCGCCAGCGACATCGTGTTGCGAGCCCCATCTTCGGGGCAATAACCTAGTCCAAACTTGCGAATCGTGGCCTCGGTGAAGCCGCGCTCGCGGAAATAGCTCAGCCCGATGGTGCGACCGGTGGTGGTGGTGTGAAGTTCGTTCTCGAAAAAAGTAGATGCCCACGAATTGAGCACCAACATACTCTCGCGGTCGTTGTTGCGTGCAATATCCTCGGAGGTCTCGGCCTTCTCCTCTATCTCGATATTATATTTCTTTGCCAGATAACGCAACGCCTCGGGATAGGTCAGCTTTTCGTGCTCCATCACGAAATTTACCGCACCTCCACCCTTGCCACACCCGAAACATTTGTAGAGCCCCTTGGCGGGCGACACCATAAAAGAAGGAGTCTTCTCGGTGTGAAAGGGGCAACAAGCAGTGTAATTAGTACCCTTGCGACGCAAAGTGATAAAGTCACCGATCACTTCCACAATGTCGGCAGCCGAAAAAATACGATCTATGGTCGCTTTGTCGATCACGTTGCTAGGCTTTTGATACGAGAATTATAAATCGAAGCTCATAATTTTACTCGTCGCTCCGATATGGGATTTTACAAATTCGCAGGCCAAGGCTCCGCTCTGAGCGCCGTGAGCCATCATCGTTTCAAAGGTACTGTTGAGCTCTGTGGCGTTATGGATGCAAGTCGCCGCCCCGCATTCGATCAAGGCGACAGCTTCTTGAAACTTCTGATACTTAGGGCCGAAAACGACGGGCTTGCCCCACGCGGCAGCCTCCAAAGTGTTGTGAATGCCTACCCCAAAGCCGCCTCCGATGTAGCTCACCATTCCGTAGCGATAGATGGACGAGAGAATGCCGATCGTGTTGACCACCAGCAACGTCTCACCACCTTGGGCGGTGTCGATCTGGCTATATTTTATGGACTCGCGACCACTTTCTTCGATCAAACGATCGATACGTTCCTCGGAAATTTCGTGCGGGGCGATGATGAACTTCCACTCGGGGTGTGCTTTCATTGCCTGGATGATGAGCGCTTCGTCGGGGCCCCACGTGCTACCGCATACGATGGTCGGGGTGTGACCCACAAATTGCGCTATCGGAGCTATGTCGGGCGAAGAGGTGGTCAGGCTCGCCACGCGATCAAAACGAGTGTCGCCAGCCACGGTGACTTTATCCGTCAAACCGATCGAAGATAGTAGAGCGGCGCTCGGAATATCTTGTACAAAAAGACGGTCGAAAAGATGTAAAATATTACGGAAAAAACTACCGCCCAACCACGAAGGCTTGAAGAAACTTTGCCCCTCGCGGAAAATCGCTGAAACCAAGTAAATGCGGCAACCCGAACGATGAGCGGCATTCAAAAGATTATACCAAAACTCGTATTTGATCAAAAATAATATATCGGGGTGAAGATCGTCAATGAAACGACGTGTGGCGCCAGGCGTGTCGAAGGGTAAATAATAAACCGAGTCCACACCACTATAATTCTTACGGATCTCATAACCCGAAGGCGAGAAAAAGGTGAGCACAAGGCGTGCCTGGGGGTGGGCGGAGCGCAAAGCCTCGATCAGCGGACGACCCTGTTCGAATTCGCCCAGCGAAGCACAATGGATACATATCGTGGGGCGTACGGTTGGATTTGGATCCTTGAAATCTTGACCTCGCCGCCCGTCAACCATTGCTCGTGCCTTGGCCATCACAGGGGCCAGGCAATGGAGCAAGACGCTCAACAAATGGATGGATATGTTATAGATTACCTTCAAGACTTACCGCAACAACGAGACAATCATTGCCGCCATCGACACCACTGATGATCCAAGACTTATCCAACCCTGAGCACCCATTGGCTCGGCGCGTTGACGGCTAGGGACAACGATTTCGCAGCCAGGCTCGATCTTGGCACTCGACTTGGCCGACACCGTACCGTTCATATAGATGATAAACGAGCGGCGACGAGCATCGATCGTGTAACCCCCAGCGGCGGCAATATAGTCAGCCTTATTGAAACCAGGCGTGAAGGTGGTGGCGACAGGGAAATATACGGCACCAGAAATTTTCACAACATTGTTGTATGTTGGCACCACCAAGCGGTCGCCCTCTTTGAGCACCAAGTTGAAAGTACAGCCAGGATCGGCCATTGCCGCTTGCAGGTCGATACCCACGGGGTAATAGTCGCCAACGTTGAGTTGTTGCACCTGAACCGAGTCGCCCTTGGCTTTATTTTTTGCGGTCAGAGTTTGTAGTGATTTTTCGCGTTGCAGGTCGAACAGAGTAGCGCGGCGTTCGAGTGATGCTCCCTTGACATAAGCCTCGGGGGTCAATCCGCCTGCCATCATAACAAGGTCGGTGAGTCTGTTGACCGATGAAGATAAGGTGTACTCGCCAGCGAAGGTCACTTCACCCGTGACAAAGATGTTTTGTTGGGTCGAATAGCCAGGCGAACGGCGGATATAGATTTCGTCGAAGGGTTCGAGCGTGAAAGAGCTAATCTCATCACTCAGACTCAAATCTTCGGGAATGGTGAAGGTGAAAAGTTTTGCTCGCTCGGATGATGCTTCGCGGCTGCTTGTATTTTTGATGCGTCGCGCCACCTCGATCCTCGCTTTTGAAGCCGATTCGCGGAGCCCTTTGCTCAAAACAATCAGGTCTTCCAACGTCATATTGGCCGCATAGGGCAGTGTCCGTGGATCGTTCACCTCGCCTTTGACGGAGATCGTTTGCGCCTCTTTCATGTCGTTGACCGAAGTGACAATGATGTGATCCAGATTTTGGAGCGCAATGTCGGGAGCCGTGCCCATCAATATTTTACCTGCATTGATGGATATGATTTCAAGGGTTTTGTCAGCTTTGGTGCGCACTATCTGTGATCGACCCGCAAAGGCATCATCGCGCAGCCCTTCGGCAAGTCTCAACAGATCGCCCACAGTTTTAATCTTGTCCGATAGTTCAAAGTTGCCCTCTCGCCACACAGCCCCTTCGATGGACACCTTGTTAGAATATGTTTCGAGTATTTGACCCACGGCCACCGAGTCACGATCGGCAAGGGTGAATCCTCGAAATTCGGGTTTAGTGACCGTGTAGATCGAGAATTGACGACCTCCGCTACGGCGTGCAAGCGAAATATTTTCGGTGTAAGCATCGCCCGCAAAATCACCAGCATAGGAGATCAGATCGCCCAAATTCTCGGATCGTTTCATTTCGTAGAGCCTAGGGCGGCGCACCTTGCCCGTCACCTCCACTATGTTTTCGTAGGGGGCAACCACAATCATATCACCATCTTTGAGCGGCATATCGACCTCCATCTTACCGCGCAACAGGTAGTCGTATACGTCCAAGGTGGCGATCTCTTTGCCCTCGCGATAGAGTTTAATATTACGTAGCGAACCGATATTACTCACCCCGCCTGCCGAATAGAGCGCGTTGAAAAGTGTGGCCAGCGAAGGTAAAGTGTAAGTGCCAGGGGTGAAGGCCTCGCCCACGATATTGACCTTGATCGAACGAATATCGCCCAGCGTGATTTTGATGTGCACCGTGCCGTCAGAGAGACCCGCAACGGATGACACTAACTTGTTTTTGATCTGCCCCTCGGCCTGGCCAACGGTGATGCCAGCCACGTTAATGAGCCCCACGTTGGGGATATTGATATTGCCCTCGGGCGAAACGGTGAGATTATATGTAGCTTCGGCCGCGCCCCACAGGTTGACAATCACTTCGTCGCCCGCCGAAAGAATATAATTTGTAGGCGTGGCAATGCTCATCGAAGGGGCGAAAGTTAGGTTCTTGCTGTTGAAAATCTCGCGACCAAAAACGTTTGCTTTCGTATTTTCTTTGTCGGCCTTCATTCGCAAATCGACATATTCTTGTTTGTCGACTGTCAATGAATCGGTATCAAGACGTAGCAATTTTTCGTATTTTGTGGGGATTGGATCCTTGCCGAATCCAAAGCGGGTGCTATCATAATTAGTAAATTGGCGCTCTTTGGGGGTGCGATAGCCCAACGGGAGAACAGTCTGATCCTTTTTCTCCTTATCCGATTTCATATGATCCCCCCCTTGACTTTGTTTGAGGGCATTGATCTGTGCGGGGGTCAAATTCTTCAATTGTTGCATTTGTGCAGGAGTCTGCGCCATCGACAAAGTGCTGGTCAACAATAATATAGCGACAATTAGTTTTCTCATAGGGGATATTATTACATAATATTACACGCAAAGGTAGCGTTTTTAATCAAAACTTCGTTATATTTGTTGAAGAAATATCTATAACTACAATTAATATCAATGAAAAAAACAGCAGCAATTCTTTTGGCTCTCTGTGCCTTTGGTGGAGCTTTGGCTCAGAATTTTACCGAATGGCAAGACACAAAGGTCAATCAAATCAATCGCGCGCCGATGCGTTCATCGTTTTTTGCTTACGAAAACGAAAAGGCGGCTTTGGCTGGGGTCAAAGAGAACTCCGAAAATTTTATGTCCCTGAACGGCAAGTGGAAATTTATGTGGGTCAAAGACGCTACGGATCGCCCTACCGATTTTTTCAAAGCGGACTACAACGTCATGCCGTGGGGCGAAATCTCGGTTCCAGCCATTTGGGAGCGTAATGGTTACGGTGATGCCGTCTACATTAATCCAGGCTACGCTTGGAGCTCGGTGGCGCGGACTAAACCCAACGATTCGCCATCCGAAAAGTCGAAAATCAACTCCAAGGTGAGTATGCTTGGCCCAGTGGCCTCGTCTTCGTCGGGTCAGCCGGGCGAGAATAACTTCCAAGTGCCCGAGGCTCAAACCACAGGCGTGCCAACGACTGAAAATCACGTTGGTTCCTACGTTCGTCAGGTGTATGTGCCTGCGGGGTGGAGTGGCAAGGAGGTTTATATTCATTTTGGTTCGGTGACTTCCAATATTTATCTGTGGGTGAACGGCAAATTTGTTGGTTATTCCGAAGATAGCAAATTGGGTGCCGAATTTGATTTGACTCCATTCCTCAAAGCGGGCGAAAATCGGATTGCTTTCCAAGTTTTCCGTTGGAGCGACGGTTCGTGGCTCGAAGATCAAGACTTTTTCCGTCTGTCGGGTGTGGCTCGCGAGGTCTATATGTATGCCCGTCCAACGGTGCACCTGAACGATCTGTTCATCACAACGGATCTGGATGCTGAATATAAAAATGCCGATGTGAATATCGCTGCCTCGATTGCGGGCGCGGGTAGTTCGGTGAAATTCCAACTGCTCGATGGTGGCAAAGAGGTGGCTTCGGCCACAGCAAAAGCTGCCAAAAATGGCGATGTGAAGGTCACAATGCCGCTCACAGCGCCTAGTCAATGGACGGCCGAAACTCCAAATCTATACACTCTGGTCTCCACGGTCTACAACGCCAAGGGCGAACCGACGGAGGTAGTGCCTCAAAAAGTGGGGGTGCGCGAAATCGAAATCCGCAACTCGCAAGTCTTGATCAACGGTAAACCGGTGCTCTTCAAAGGTGCCGACCGTCACGAGATCGATCCCGATGGGGGCTATCTGATCTCACGCGAGAGGATGGAACAAGACGTGCGACTCTTCAAGGAGTTGAATCTCAACGCTGTGCGCACGTCGCACTATCCTAACGATCCATATTTCTACGAATTGTGTGACAAATATGGTCTTTATATGGTGGACGAGGCCAATATCGAGGCTCACGGGATGGGTTATGGTCCCGAAAACCTAGGTTCGGACGTGCGTTTTGACAAGGCACACCTCGAACGCACAAGTCGTATGCAGCTTCGCGACAAGAATCACCCTTCGGTGATCTTCTGGTCGATGGGTAACGAGTCGGGCGACGGGGCTAATTTCCGCGCCGCATACAAAGCAATGAAGGCTTTTGACACCACTCGCCCTGTGCAGTACGAACGCGCGTTGTGGGACAAAAACGGTAACGATTATTCCGACATATGGTGTCCGATGTATACTCGTTATGCGGAACTCGAAATGTTGGGCAACCTCAAAGGTGAAGGTTCGCGCCGTGTGAATGGCTACCACAAAGAGGGCGAAGGGGCTCCACGGCCAGTGATCCTATGCGAATATGCCCACGCGATGGGTAATTCGATGGGTGGTTTCAAAGAATATTGGGACATTATCCGCAAATATCCAAACGTGCAAGGGGCCTTTATTTGGGACTTTGTCGATCAATCGCAACGCGACTACCGCAACGGCAAGATGATCTACACCTATGGCGGTGACTATGGTCGTTACACGGTGGACGATTACAATTTCTGCTCTAACGGTCTGGTTAGTCCCGATCGTAGGCGTAATCCGCACGCAGATGAGGTGGCTTATGTGCAGCAAAATATCTGGGCAACGCCTGTTGACCTCCAAAAAGGGGTGATCGAGGTCTATAACGAAAATTTCTTTATCGATCTGTCGAATTATGCTCTGGACTGGGAATTGGTTCATCGCGGTGTGGTGATCGAACGTGGGGTGGTGGCCAACCTTGATGTCGAGCCTGGCAAACGCGCCCAAGTGGTGCTGCCGTACACTTTGCCTTGCAAAGATTGTGGCAAGAAAGAGTGCGTGGGCGAAATGTTGCTCAACGTCAACTTCACACTCAAAAAAGCAGACGGTTTGTTGCCAGCTGGTTTCCGCACGGCATACGAACAAATGGTGATCGCTCCTTTCAAGGGTTTCAAGACTGCCGTCACCCCCGACAAGGGCTGGTTCGCCATTCGCCCCAACACTCGCGCCATAATGGTGGAGGGCGAAGATTTCCACGTCTATGTTTCGCGCTCCACAGGGCTTATTACCGACTACACGGTGGGTGGCAAATCGATGCTCGAAGCTGGTTTCTCGATCCGTCCAACATTCTGGCGTGCGGGTACAGATAACGACTTTGGAGCCAACCTCAATAATAGTATGCGTGCGTGGCTCAACCCTCAAATGAGAACCAAAGAGGTGCGCGCCGAAGCCGATGGCGGCTTTATTGTGGTGACCAGTACGATCGAATTACCTAAACTTTTCGCTACCCTCACCCTGCAATACACCATCAATGCGAAGGGCGAAATTGGGGTGAGTGAAAAATTGGTGACCGATCCAGCTCAAAAGAATATGCCATATCTATTCCGCTTTGGGATGGAAATCACAATGCCAGGGGTATACGATCACATCTCTTTCTATGGGCGTGGCCCGGGCGAGAGCTATTCTGATCGCAAGAACGGGGCGAAACTCGGTGTTTACAACCAAAGTGTGGCTGATCAGTACTATCCATATATCCGCCCACAAGAGAGCGGCAACAAGACCGATCTACGTTGGTTCAAGGTTTCGGCGCTGACTCGTCGCGGGTTAGAATTCCGTTCGAACGGTGTTTTCCAAGCGTCGGCTTTGCCTTACTTGACCGAAGATTTGGATGGCGGAACCAATAAAGATGGCCACGAGCACTCGGGTGAATTGGTGGCTCGCAATCTGACCAATATCCACATCGATGGGGTGCAGAGCGGTCTGGCGTGCGAGGACAGTTGGGGTGCGGTGCCGCGTCCAGAGTATCGCTTACCTTATGGTGATTACTCGTTCGACTTCTTCATCACTCCGCTCGGTTTGTAGCCCTGGGGGTTCGATCCAAGCAGCTTCTCAATCAGAAGTCACATCAGGTGACTTCTAAAAATCGTTTTTTCGGCGTTGAGCTTCGGATCTTAAAATCCTCACTTACTTCAAGTAAGCTCCGGTTTTGCGACCTTGCCCGCCTTGAAAAATTCAATTTTTAGAAGCCCCCATCACAAGAAAGCCGCTCGTTGTTACGAGCGGCTTTCTTGTGATTCAACGAAGGCGAATCACGCTGTTTCTATTTGAGAGGGAGCCCCATTCGGAACAATGGGTTGCTCGGCTCCACGTGTGATTGGGCTGCCACGCTTTTCAATTCGGCTAACTTAGTTGGGTTGACATCCGACAGATCGTGCTTTTCGGTGGGGTCGGCCTTCAAGTCGTAGAGCGCAAAGGTTGGCGTTTTACTTACGTTTTTCACTACCATTTTCCACTGTCCTTGGCGCACGGCCACCATCCCCCCTCGGTCTGGATATTCCCAGTACAGGTAATCGTGTTCTTGCTGTTTGCCTTTGCCCGTCAGAGTAGGCACCAAACTAACACCATCCAAGGCGGATTGATTGTTTTTTGTCTTTGCGCCCGTCAATTCGAGCAACGTAGGCCACCAATCTTGGAAACCGCTCACCATATCCGAGCGACTACCAGCCTTGATCTGGCCTGGCCAAGAGACACAGGTCGGCACGCGAAGTCCACCCTCCATCACCGAAGTTTTGCCCCAACCCCAATCGCTACGGAATGGACGAGCACCGTAGAAGTACGGCGAATCGGAACCACCTTCGCACGAGGGGCCGTTGTCGGAGGTGAAGACGATCACCGTGTTTTCGTATATGCCATCGCTCTTTAACTTATCGATAATCGCCCCGATCTTTTGGTCGATATAGGTCACCATCGCCGCGTAGGTGGCGTGAGGATAACGAACGGGGAAGTACGAACCACCGAGATAAGGCTTTTCGTCGCCAAACTTCTTGTGATAATAATCCACCAATTCTTTGGGTGCTTGGAGCGCGGCGTGCGGCATAGGCGTTGTCCACCACATAAAGAAGGGCTTCGTTTTGTTGGCATCTATGAAGTCGATTGTCTCTTCAAACATTCGGTCGGGGGCGTATATTTTTTGTTGATACTCGTCGTATGATCGTTCGTCGAGCGGATCTTTATCCTTGCCCAGAGATACCATTGGCGAGTGTACGCCGTTGTCTAAATATTCGCGTACTCTGTTTTTGTAGAGGAACGGCGGATAGTATGTGTGCGAAATCCGTTGGCAATTGTAGCCATAGAAAAAGTCAAAGCCCATCCGATTCGGTTCGCTGGCCGAACCAGGCGCTCCCAAACCCCATTTGCCGATGCAGGCCGTGGTGTAGCCTGCCGCTTGGAAGGCGTGCGCCAAGGTGCGGGTGGTGGAATCCATCGGCCGTTGCCCTTCGAGCGAAGGATCGTCGGTCATCCCTTGGAACGACCACACATCGCCGCGCTCGTCCTGTTCGTCGTTGCCGCGGATCTGGGCGTGTCCCGTGTGGAGCCCCGTGAGCAGCACACAACGCGATGGAGCCGAAACGGGCGAACCCGAATAGTGCGAAGTCAGGATCTTGCCCGTGGCGGCCAGTGCATCGATGTTTGGGGTCTCGATTTTCTGTTGTCCCTGGAAACCAACATCCCCATAACCCATATCATCCATCAAGAAGAAGATCACATTTGGTTTATTTTTCGGGGCTGCGGCCGATGCGAGTGTTGAACCCATTACAAGCCCTACACCGGTGAGTAGGGTAATGGTGCGTGTGTTTTTCATATTGTTAAATGTCCTTTAATAGTTTCGAAATTTTCGCCGTCTCCACCAGAAAACCATCGTGTCCAAAGGCGGAATCAAGCAAATGAAATTCGCCACCAGGCAACATATCGGCCATCTGTTGAATGTCTGAGGCGGGGTACATTATGTCGGTCGAGATGGCCACCACCGTGGCTGGGGTGGTGATGTGCCCGAGTGCGGCCTGGACTCCGCCACGCGCGCGCCCAAGGTCGAACGAGTCGAGCGTGTTGAGCAAACCCAGATAGCAACGTACATCGAAGCGCGATGATAGTTTTTTGCCCTGATAGCGTTGATAACTATCTACTCGATAGTCTTTTAGCTTTTCGTCTGGCTCTGTTTGCGTGAGGTTATAGGCCTTTGCGCCGCGATATTGCAGCATCGCCGTGGCGCGGGCAGCGGCTAGCCCCGCATCCGAATATCCAGACGCTTCGATCGCCATACGTTGAGCCGTTGACGAGGCTTGTATCCAAGCCGTGGTGCGCGGCAGTGTGGCAAGGAGCACCAAACGCGAAAAGCGATCGGGCTCTTTGTAGGCCCACTCCAAAACTTGTGATCCGCCGGTGGATCCGCCAATAATCATATCGATATGGCCGATGCCCAGATGCGCGGCCAATAGTTGATGGGCGCGTGCAATGTCTTCGAAGGTGATGAGCGGAAAATTATCATCGTCCAACGGCGAGGATGAACCGTAGCACGAACCGAGCATATTGGCGCATACGGTGAAATATTGATCGGGGTCGAAGATTCCGCCTTCGCACACCGTGCCGAGCCACCAATCTTTCACCTCGCTCGAAGCGGTGAGCGCGTGACACACCCAACGAACGTTGTCGGCCCGTTGGATCCCATAGGTGTGATAGGCGATGCGTAGGGATGGCAAAACCTCGCCACATTCCAAGGGGAAGGGTTCTGCTGAGTCGAAAAACTTGATTGCAGATCCTGCAAATTGATTGTAATCTTTCTTCATCATTATTTCAAGAACAGCGTAATCATTTTATTGTTAATCGTATCGATCGTGTAACTATCCACCACTCCGCGCCCAGCGATTTTCACTTTGTATCCATTTTTTTCGAGTTTGACCAGCGCCGTCCGCGCATCCATTCCCATCACTATTGGGCGGCCGAGGCTATCTGTGGCGAGATAATCGGTCGTCTGTCGCTCGGTCGTTCTATGTGTTAGGTCGGTGAATTGGGTGGCCGACACGGGACGCAAAAAATGGAACGACGAGCCGTAGATCCGATCGGCAATCGTGCGAAAAAGCGGCGAGGCGAGAGAACCACCATAATATGGCTTGCCAGAACCAGGGCGAGAAACTGTCTTGATGGCAATAATGATCGAATAACGCGGATTCTCGGCGGGGAAGTAACCGGCAATAGAGCCCAGATATTGGCGCGAACCATCGGCGGCTGTGTAACCTTGTTTGCCCGTAGGGATCTGTGCGGTGCCAGTTTTGGCGGCAACGGTGTATTTGTCGTTGCGCAGCGCGCGCGCCGTACCAGCCTCCACCACCCCGCGCAAGGCGCGTTGCACGATTTTGATGGTTTGGGGCGATGCGATTTGTTCGCGGATCACCTCGGTGGGGTATTGGCGCACCACTTCACCTTTGTTGATCAGGGCGCTCACTATCTGAGGCTTCACCATTCGCCCGTTATTGGCCACTGCGTTGTATAGCGAGAGCAATTGCAAAGGCGTGATGTGAAGACCATAACCGAAACCCATCATTGTGAGCGTGGTTTGATCCCACTTATCTTTGTCGTTTTGTGTCTCTTTGCTGTATTTTGTTTTAGTTGGATCTTTGATCAACGGATCCCCCTCGCCCGTGATTTGCAAACCAAGATGTTTGCCGATCCCCATTTTGTATATCTCGTTGATGAATTGAACTGTGCGCCCCGCGAAGTGACGGTTGACGGCCTTGGCAAAGGCGACGTTGGACGAGAGTTCAAAGGCACGTTGCATATCGATCACCCCGTAACCGCCCGAGTGGCTGTCGCGCACGGTGAGACTGCCGAATTTCGCCACCCCGCCTTGGGTGTCTACCATTTCGGTGATGGGCATATGCGCCTCATCTAGCATCGCGATGAGCGAGGCGAGTTTGAAGGTCGAACCTGGTTCCATAGATCGACCGAAGGCGTAGTTGAAGTCCTCCACCACGTTGCTCGAATCGCGACGTGTGGCGTTGGCTATGGCTTTGATGTGCCCCGTGGCTACCTCCATAATCACCACCGACCCCCAATCGGCCTCAACTTCATTGAGCCTTTCGCGCAGAGCGGTCTGCACAATATCTTGCATCTCGATGTCGATTGTGGTTTGTACGTCCATCCCCGGCGTTGGATCGACATTCAAATCCGAGGCGATAGGGATCCAAAAATCGCCCGAAATTTTCTGTTTCACCACCAATCCGTCTGTCCCGCGTAGCACATCGTCGAATCCACCTTCGATGCCGACCTTGGTGCCCGTGCTGTTGACAAAACCGATCGTGCGGCTCGCTACATTACCCATTGGGCGCACACGGCGATTGGAGGCTTCGGCGATAAAACCACCGCTGTTCTGACCGAGCGAGAGGAGCGGAAATTTCTCGATCCGTTGCAATTCGACAAAGTTCACCCTGCGCGGCACAAACTTAAAATAGCGTTGTTTGAGGGTGCGCGCCCGTTTAATCTTCGCCATATATTGTTGAGCCGATTGATCGCCAAAGAACGAGGCGAGCGAATCGCATAGCCCGTGAATGTTGCTGTTGAAGGCTTTGTCGGTCAAGCCCTGTGCCATCAAATCGAGCCTGAGGTCGAAAATCGGGAGTGTGGTGGTCAGTATTCGCCCATCGGCAGCCAGAATATTGCCCCGCATAGGCTCGATTATTTCGGTACGAAAACTATAACTCACCCCCTGACCGCGCAGTTCGTCGCTGGCTGTGCCAGTTTGAACCCATATGATTTTGACCAAAATAGCCAGAGAGATCACGCTCAGAACAAGATACAAGGTCTTGACCCTCACCAAAATCGAAGCTTTGATGGGTGACGGGGCGTTGGCTGAACCGTGCTGGGGCTCGGGAGCGGAAGTTGGCGGCTCGCTATTTTTCTCTTTTTCGTGCATAATTACCAAATGTAAGACAAAGATACATTTTTTACGAAAATTTATACCTTTGTCGGATTAATAAATTTTTTTAACAACAAAATGAAAAAACAAAACACTAAGTGTGTGCCGTGCTTCAAGCATTGGTCGCGCAAGAGTTACGGAGTTTTTGCAAGCCTTCACCGCGAGGTTAAAATCGGGGTGCTTGCCTTCTCGATGTCGCTCATTGCTGTCGATTCTTTTGCTCAGCAAGCCGACACCACTAAACGCGAGCGTATAGAGGCTGTCTCTATCGTTGCTCTGCGTGGCAGTGCGGCTGTTCGTTCGCTAGGCGAGCCGACAGTGGTTACTGGTCACCAAACCCTCTCTTATGGCGCTCTGAGCTCGATCGAGAGCGCGTTACGCCTCTCGCCCTTTGTCGACGTTCGTGCCCGGGGCGCACGCGGAATGCAAGCCGACATATCGCTCCGCGGCGCATCGCCCGACCAAGCGATGGTTCTACTCAACGGTGTCAACTTCTCGGACGCTCGTACCGGTCACCAGACCCACTCACTTCCACTGCCACTAGCCTCGATTGCGGCGGTCGATTTTATAGCCAACACACAAAGTATCGGGGCTTACAGCGGGGCGCTCGACTATCGAACCGTAGTTCCGCAAAAAAGTATGTTCAATGCCGAAATCAACGGCGGCGAATTTGGCACCATAGGCGGCACAATTAGTGGCGGGGTGCGCGGTGGGCAAAATTCTATTTTTGCGGCCGCTTCGTATGACCGATCAGACGGTTATACTCGAAACACTGACTTTTCTAAGTTAAATATCTACCTCCGAGCTACCCACCAGGACAAGACACTGGGTCAACTCGATTTCCAAGCAGGTTTCCAGATGATGGATTTTGGGGCGAACAGTTTCTATTCGCTCACCTATCGCGATCAGTGGGAGGCCACTCGAACGGCTCTCGGTTCGCTGGTGTGGAACAAAAAGATCAATCGGCTGACCCTCGGTGCGCTGGTTTCGTATCGTTTGAACACCGATCGATTCGAACTCTTCCGTCCTGGGATCGACAACATCCCAGCGTGGTACAAGGGTGCTAATTACCACTTGACGGACAACGTTGGGGCTTCGGTTTGGGCCTCGTATGATTGGGGCAAGGCTGGCAGCACCTCTCTGGGTGTAGATTATACTTATAACCATATTTGGAGCACGGTGCTAGGGCTGGCCACAACGGACAAAAATCTGGGTGGCACGGTTTACAACCACGCCAAGGATCGCGATGCGGTATCCTACTATGTGCGCCACACGGTGGATCTGGGGGCGGTTGATCTTGGGCTCTCGGCTTCGCTCAACAGCAGTAAAGATTATGGCTTGACCCCGCTTTGGAGCGTGATGGTGGGCTATGATATTGTCCGGAACCTCAGGCTCGAAGCCTCGGCTATGGCTTCGATGCGCCTGCCGACCTTCACCGATCTGTATTACACAACGGCCACCCATATCGGGCGCTCGGATCTGAGTGCCGAACGTGCCACCACCTTCAACCTCGCTTTGGGTTACGCCAAGGATGGGTGGAGTGTGTCGGCGGCGAGTTATTACCGCCTCGGGAGCGACATTATCGACTGGGTACGCCCCGTGGGCCAGGAGAAATGGCACTCGGAGCAAGTGACCGCCATCAATACTTTTGGGCTGGAACTCAACGGGGGCTACCGCGCGCTGAGGGGCTGCCTGCAAAGCGTGATGCTCTCTTATTCCTACATCAATTCGGATAAGGCGATGCCCGAGAATAAAATTTCTAAATACGCGCTCGATTATATGCGCCACAAGGCGAGCCTGGCTGTGGATTTTCGATTGGTCAAGAATTTGATTCTCAATGTCACCGGTTCGTATGCCGAGCGAAATGGCGGCTACGAAGCCAAAGTTGGCGAATTGACACCTTATGCACCGTATTTCTTGCTGGACAGCCGTCTTACTTGGACCATCGCCAATCGCGTAGGTCTATGGCTCGAATGTTCCAATATTCTAGGGCAAGAATATTTCGACTTTGGGGGCATTATTTTGCCTGGTCGATGGGCGATGGCGGGGGTGAAAGTGAAAATCATC
>JAVXIH010000036.1:0-16347 GCA_036648455.1 Mucinivorans sp. | reverse complement strand
AATAAACGGCTGATGGGCAGTGTCTGGTCGGCCATCACTATTTCGATGTCGGTGCCCGATCGGCGCGCCATTTCGGCAATATATTCGCGACACGCTCCACACGGGCGCACGATGCCTCCGGGGGCAGATGGCGAATAAATAGCTATGCGCGAAACGCGTGCTTGGGGGTGGTCTGAAAATAATTTGGCGAGCGCCACTCGTTCGGCGCACAGGGTCAATGAGTATGAGGCAACTTCTTGGTTATTGCCAGTCACCACAACGCCCGACATACATTCTACCGCCGCTCCAACGCGGAATGAAGAGTAGGGTGCATAGGCTTGATTGGCTGCTTCTTGGGCGGCTAAAAGTAGTGAGTCCATTTTTTTTGAGATAAAGTGAATAAAAATTCGTACTTTTGACCACTAATATACGTAATTTTCTTTCAACCACAATAAAATATGAAGCCAACGGGATTGGGCAAAGGCCTGAGTGCAATTTTTGAAACCGAAGATCACAATACACCGACACTTGGAAGCGTTAGTAGTGAAATAGAATTGAGCAAGATTGAAGTCAACCCTTCGCAACCGCGCACCTCATTCGATGAACAGGCGCTCGACGAGTTGGCTGCTTCGATTGCCAGACTTGGTGTGATTCAGCCCATTACGTTGCGCGAGACGGCGGGAGGCAAATATCAAATCGTGAGTGGCGAGCGTCGTTTCAGGGCTTCTAAATTGGCTGGCCTCACCTCGGTGCCCGCTTATATTCGCACCGTGGGCGACGAACAACTGCTCGAAATGGCGTTGGTCGAAAACATCCAACGCGAGGAGCTTGACGCGATCGAGATTGCCTTGTCGCTCAGTCGATTGACTAATGAATTGGGGCTGACTCAGGAGGTGCTGTCGGCCAGTGTGGGTAAACGCCGTTCGACGGTGGCTAACTATTTGCGTCTTTTGACGCTTGATGAAACGGTGCAGGCGGCGGTTAAAAATTCATCCATCACGATGGGTCACGCGCGGGCGTTGGTGGCCGTGGACGACCATCAGAAACAGTGCGATTTGTTGGCGCGGGTATTGAAATCAGAGCTTTCGGTGCGCGCCACCGAAGAGTTGGTGAAGGCCTCGACCAAGGCGGCTCAGCCAAAGATGAAAAAAATAAGAATGACAAACTATTCGGATCGATTGATGACGGTTCTGGGTACAAAAAAAATAAAGGTTGAGGCAAACGAGCGAGGGGTGGGGCGTATAACGCTCAATTTTACTTCGGCGGCGGAACTCGATAGAATAATCGAAAAAATTGAGAATAAATAGATAAGTGGGGCGAGCAAAAAACATATTTTTAATACTTTTGCTTTTGGGTCTGACTTTCACCGTCGTTGGGCAGCCGGTTACTGCGCCCGCTAGGGGAGCTAAATCCGAAAAGAAAGAGAAAGTGAAGCCAAAGAGCAAAAAGGAGCTCGATTTGGAACAGAGCAAGCAGCGTAAGACACAGCCCGAGCGTGTTGTGGTGCGCGGTGGACGCAAGGTGGTGGTACTCGACACTTTGAGCGGTGGTTTGAATCCGTTGCAGCGTGATTCGTTGGCGCGGGCAGACTCGATTTTCGGGCGCGACACTTTGCGGCGTGGTCAACTTTTGCCACCCAAGATCGACAGCCTGAAGGCCGATAGTTTGAAGCGGGCTATGGGCAAAAAACATTTTTCCTTAACTCGTGACACTATCTCGCCAGGGGCTTTGGTGGCTTTGTCGGTGATCCCTGGTATGGGTCAGGTTTATAACCGTCAGTGGTGGAAGGTGCCGATTTTTTACACTGTGATGGGTGGCTTTACGGCTGGTGGTTTTGTGTTGAACAATCAAGCTCGATTGGCCACCAATCGTTGGCAGACGGCCGTCAATGCAGGTGCGGCGGACGATGTGCTCAACCCCTTGAAGCAGGATATGATGAACAAAAAGACGGCAACCACCGTTATGTTTGCTCTGGCTGGTGCTTCGTACCTCTACCAATTAGCCGATGCCACCTTTAATTATCGAGGCAAGGTTAATCACACTCGCAAGGCGACCATTTTGGCGGCTTTGTTCCCTGGGGCGGGGTTTATATACACGCGAACTTATTGGCGTTTGCCAATTTATTATGGTGGGTTTGCCGTTGTGGGTACGGTGATCGACTACAATAATCGGAGTTATCAACGATACAAAACAGCCTATGATATTGTGTCGGATGGAGACCCGAATACTGTGGACGAGTTCAAAGGTCGTTATTCGGCCGATATTCTCAAAAATGCAAAGGATTCCTATCGCCGTAATCGCGACTTGGGTATTATTTGTATGGCTGGGGTCTATTTGTTGAGTGTCATTGATACCTACGTGATTGCGACACTCAAAAACTGGGATGTTACGCCCGAATTGAGCGTAACGGTTGCGCCTAAGGTGTTTGACGATCGTTTGGGACAGAGCTCCTTGTCCCCGAGCGCGGCAGGATTATCGCTGGTGGTGAAATTTTAGAAACTGATTAAAAAAGAACTGATGAGAAAATTATCCCTGATGGTTATGCTTTTGTGTCTTGCGATCCTTGCGCAGGCGCAGGAGGCTTCTGTTGACAATTACGGCACCCTGAAAGTTGCACCGCAGAGTGTTGATTATTCTGGTTTGTTGCACAATCTGCAAGCTACTAATTCGCAAAATGCTTATGAGCGTTTCAAGAACGAGTTTGTCGAAATTTCCGATCAATTGCCCGACTACAAAAGTGATCCTGTGTTGGACGATATGTATACCAAGCGGTTGAAAATGATGGCAACCGAAATCCAATTGCCCTACAACAACATAGTGCGTCGTTATATCGACCTTTACACTCGTACCGGCGGGCCGATGGAGTGGATTTTGGGTGCGGCGCGTTATTATTTTCCTATTTTCGAGCAGGCTCTTTATCGCCACGGTTTGCCGATGGAGCTTAAAATTCTCCCCGTTATCGAATCGGCTCTGATCCCCGATGCCAAATCCCGGGCGGCGGCTGTCGGTCTGTGGCAAATGATGATCCTCACGGGCAAGTATTATGGTTTGGAGGTCACCTCTTTTGTCGATGATCGGTGTGATCCCGTTAAGTCGAGCGATGCGGCGTGCCGTTATTTGAAAGATCTTTATCGCACTTATGGTGATTGGACGTTGGTGCTGGCGGCTTACAATTGTGGCCCAGGTAATGTCAATAAGGCCATTAAGCGTGCTGGTTTGGTGCGTAATTATTGGGATATTTGGGAATATTTGCCTCGCGAGACTCGTTCTTATGTTCCCGCCTTTATTGGTGCCACCTATGGTTACACCTTCCAAAAGGCACACAATATGAATATCAAATCGCCATCTTTCCCGATGGCTGTGGACACGGTGATGGTCAACAAAATGATGCACCTAGAACAAGTCAGTTCAACAATCGGTGTGTCGATGGATGTTTTGCGCACGCTGAATCCTCAATATCGAATCGATATAATTCCAGCCATTGACGAAAAATGCGCACTGATTCTACCAACGGCTTCGGTCGGCAAATTCATTGATTCCGAAGCTCAAATTTACGCTAAGGACTCGGTCTATCTGAAAAAATATCTTGAAGTTAAGAATTTTTCGAGTCAAAGCGTCGAAGTTGTTGCCAACAATGCGGCACCATCGGGCAGCGGCAAGACAACTTATAAGGTCAAAAGTGGCGATATATTAGGTAAAATTGCCGATCGCTACAACGTCAGGGTGTCGGATCTCCAAAAATGGAATAAAATTAAGGGCACAATGATTAGGCCTGGTCAAAAATTAACTATCTACCGTAAATAATATTGCTATGTTTCGTCATCTATTGTCTATCAGCGAATTGAGTGCTACTCAGATCGAAGAACTTGTGTCGTTGGCTTCGGAATTGAAGCTTGAAAAAAAGGAGGGGCGTGAGCGTCAGCGACTTGTGGGGCGTAACATTGTGTTGCTCTTCGAGAAGGATTCGACTCGCACCCGTTGCTCATTTGAAGTGGCAGCGGCCGATCAGGGCGCGCGTACCACTTACATTGGTTCGTCGGGTTCGCAGATGGGTAGCAAGGAGAGCATTGCCGACACGGCGCGTGTGTTGGGGCGGATGTATGACGGTATCGAATATCGTGGCTATGGGCAGCATATTGTCGAACAGTTGGCCGAATATTCGGGTGTGCCGGTGTGGAATGGTTTGACTAATGAAACTCACCCAACGCAATTTTTGGCCGACTATCTGACCATCAAAGAGCATTACACGCGCCGTGACAAGCCTGCCAAGGTGGTTTTTATGGGCACGGGCGACAACAATGTGGCGCTTTCGTTGATGGTTGGCTGCGCCAAGGTGGGTATGGAATATGCTTTGGCTTCGCCGCGCGAATATTTTCCCGATTCGGCGTTGGTTGATAAGTTGCGTGCCGATGGGGCGAAGATCACCCTGTCCGATGATTTAGCGACCGCGCTCGTGGGAGCCGATTTTGTCTACACCGACGTTTGGGTGTCGATGGGTGAGGCGAAGGAAATTTGGGCAGAGCGGATCGCCAAGTTGATGCCTTATCAAGTAAACGCACACGCGATGAAGTTGACTGCCAACCCCGATGTGAAATTTATGCACTGTCTGCCAGCCTTTCACAACACACAGACGGAGGTCGGTCGTCAGATTTTCGAGCAATTCGGTATTTCTCAGATCGAGGTGACGGACGAAGTTTTCGAATCCTCGGCTTCGATCGTTTTTGACGAGGCCGAAAATCGAATGCACTCGATCAAAGCGGTGATGGTGGCTTCGCTTGGCCGATAGTAGGATATTCTTAGCGGGAGAGTCCTTGTGCGCGGGCGGCGATTTTCAGATCTTCTTCCCATTGTCGCCATTGTGGCTCGATACGTGTCATAATACCATAGAAATCAGCGTTATGCGCATTGATCAGAAAGTGGCATAATTCGTGCAGTGTGATGTAATCGATACATTGTTCGGGCATTTTGGCTAGGTGCGCGTTGAGCGTTATCAGCCCCTTGGTGTAATAGCACCGCCCCCACGCTCGGCTCATTTCGAAAACTTTAATCAGTGGTGGGTCAACAAAATAGCCCATCCTTTCCATTCGGATAATCCACTGGTCGATACTCTTTTGGAACACTCGGCGCGATGCTCTTCGATACCACGAGGCCAGGTATTCTTCAAAATTTTCGCGCGTCATCTCTTTCAACGTAAAACAGATCATTGTCTCTTCGATTTTTGACGAATTGCGTGTCCCTGCCTCGATTTTGATGTTGTATAACGAGCCGACGAACCAGATTTTGCGTCTGACCGAACTGATAGGCGTGGTGGTGGGGCGACGGCTTAAAATATATTTAAATATTCCCATAATTTATGCTCGACATCCACGCTATGATTTCGTCAACGGCGTGAGGGGCGAAATATCGTAGATCGCCTTCGCGGCGCAACCAAGTGAGTTGTCGTTTGGCGTAATTGCGTGTGTTTTGTTTGATTTTATCGATTGCTGTGTCGTGCGAAATTTTCCCATCGAAATAATCGAAAAATTCGCTATAACCCACCGTGCGTAGTGGTGATAGATCGCGATATGGAATGAGTGATCGCACTTCGTCTTCGAGCCCTTGTTCGATCATCTGATCCACTCGGCCGTTGATGCGATTGTACAGTTCTTGGCGTGGCATATCGATAGCCAAGCGCACCACCTCAAAGGGGCGTGTGGCGTGGCGTGCGGTGCGTAGGTTAGAATATGGCATACCGCTGGCGCGGCAAACCTCCAAAGCGCGTATCACACGCAGCGGATTCTGACGATCGACCAACGAGTAATGCACTGGATCGGCCATCCTGAGCGCCTCCACTAGCGGTGCCAGCCCTTGGCGTTCGTAGATCGAATTAAGCTCGGCGCGGATCACTTCGCTCGTTGGCAGTGGGTCGAGTCCATAGACCAACGCATCGGCATAAAGCCCCGATCCGCCGACCAAAATCACGGTGGAGTGGTGGGCGAAAAGTTTGTCGAGCAGGGCGAGTGCCTCGATTTCGTAAGCGCCTGCCGTCAGAGGTTCGTTGATGGATCGATCTTGGATAAAATAGTGTGCCACGGCTTGCTGCTCGTCCACCGAAGGCACGGCGGTGCCAATTGTCATCTCGCGATAAAATTGGCGGGAATCGCAACTCACCACCGGGCACGCGTAATGGGTAGCCAGGCTGACGGCCACTGCACTTTTGCCCGCCGCTGTTGCGCCCTGAATAACCACTAATCGCCCCATAATTATTATTTTTTACTGTTTTAGATTTCAAAGATAGCAAAATTTTCGGTACTTTTGTATAATTCTAAAATTTCAAAAATCTACAAAGTGTTTACCCATCTGCACGTTCACACCCATTATTCGATACTTGACGGCGCGGCTCCGATCAAGAAACTCATTGCTCGGGCTTCGATGCTCGGCATGAAGGCTTTGGCAATCACCGACCACGGCAATATGTATGGTGCCTACGAGTTCCACACCGCCGCCACCAAGGCAGGTATCAAACCGATTTTGGGTTGCGAGGTTTATGTGGCGCGCACGTCTCGTTTCGACAAATCATCCAAGAGCGATCGCGGTGGTGATCACCTGATTTTGCTTGCCAAAAACGAAGCAGGCTATCGTAATTTGATCAAATTGGTCTCTTATGGGTGGACCGAAGGGCTGTATTACAATCCGCGCATCGACAAGGAGTTGCTCGCCCAATATCACGAAGGGATTATTTGTTCGTCGGCTTGTTTGGGTGGCGAAATTCCTGGCCATATAATGGATGGTAATATGGATCTGGCGCGCCAAGCGATCAAATTTTATAAAGATCTTTTTGGCGATGATTATTATCTCGAAATGCAGTTTCATCCATCTGGCGATCCGCAGCGCGATGCTAATGTGTTTAACAATCAGATACTTGTCAACAAAGCAATTCGGGAATTATCGGCCGAGTTTGGTGTTAAATATATCGCCACCAATGATTCGCACTTTGTGGAGGCCGACGATGCTCCGGCTCACGATCGGTTGATATGTTTGGCCACGGCGCGTGATCTGGACGATCCATCGCGGATGCGTTATTCGGGGCAAGAATGGCTCAAAAGCGAAGAGGAGATGACAACGCTTTTCGGCGAGCAATATCCCCTCGCACTGAGCAATACCGAAGAAATAACGGACAAAATCGAGGAGTATTCGTTGACCCACAAGCCATATATGCCTGATTTTGAGATCCCTGCCGATTTTGTGATAGATCAAGAGCGCATCGATGGCGATTTGGCAAAAATGGAGGCCGAATCGAGCGAAAAGCAGAAACAAGAGCGAATCCAAAAGTCGAAAGAGCAACAATATTTGGAGTCTATCGCGCGGGCTGGTGCCGCTAAGCGTTATGGGTCGCCGCTGCCGAAGGCGGTCGAGGAGCGATTGACTTACGAGCTTCAAACGATTGAGTGGATGGGTTTCCCTGGCTATTTCTTGATTGTGTGGGATTTTATCAAAGCCGCGCGTGAGATAGGTGTTTCGGTGGGGCCGGGGCGTGGCTCGGCAGCGGGGTCGGTGGTGTCCTACACGCTGGGGATAACCAACATTGAACCAATGCGTTACGGTCTACTATTTGAGCGTTTTCTGAATCCCGAACGGATCTCGATGCCCGATGTGGATATTGATTTTGATGAAGATGGGCGCGAGAAAGTGTTGCACTATGTGGTCGAAAAATATGGTCAGAAACGCGTGGCGCATATCATTACTTTTGGGACTATGGCCGCCAAGAGTTCGATACGTGATGTGGCTCGGGTTCAAAAACTTGACCTGCGCCAGAGCGATCGTTTGGCAAAGTTGGTGCCCGACACGCCTGGCACTACGCTCGAAAAGGCGTATAAGGAGGTGCCCGAATTGGCGGACGAGAGAAATAGCGACAACGAGCAGATCCGCGACACGTTGAAATACGCCGAGAAGCTCGAAGGCACCGTTCGCCAAACGGGTGTGCACGCCTGCGGTGTGATTATCGGCAAGGACGACCTGGAAAAATTCGCCCCTATGTGTACGGCAAAAGAGGCTGAGCTCTATGTGGTGCAGTACGAAGGTGGGCTGGTGGAGAGTATCGGTTTGTTGAAAATGGACTTTCTCGGCCTACGCACTCTGTCGATCATCAAGGACGCGCTGGACAACATCAAACTGTCTACGGACAAGGATCTGGACATCAATAACATTCCGCTCGACGACAAGAAAACGTTGGATCTATATTGTGCTGGCGATACGACCGGTCTTTTCCAGTTCGAAAGTCCGGGTATGAAGAAGCACCTGCGTAATTTGAAGCCTAGTTGTTTCGAAGATCTGATAGCGATGAACGCCCTCTATCGTCCGGGGCCGATGGAGTATATTCCGAATTTCATTGCGCGTAAACACGGGCGCGAAGAGATAGTCTACGACGTGCCCGAGATGGAAGAGGTGCTCAAAGAGACTTATGGCATTACCGTCTATCAAGAACAGGTGATGTTGCTTTCGCAGCGTTTGGGCGGTTTCACCAAGGGTCAGGCCGACACGTTGCGCAAGGCGATGGGTAAGAAACAGCGCGAAACGCTGGACAAGATGAAGCCTAAGTTTATCGAGGGGGCGGCTAAAAATGGCCATCCGGCTGATGTGTGCGAAAAGATTTGGAAGGATTGGGAGGCTTTTGCTCAATATGCTTTCAACAAGTCGCACTCCACTTGCTACGCCTATATTTCCTATCAAACGGCATATTTGAAGGCTCACTATCCATCCGAGTATATGGCGGCGGTGTTGAGTCGTAATCTGTCGGACATCAAGAAGATAAGCTTTTTTATGGACGAGTGTCGGCGTATGAATGCGCCAGTGTTGGGGCCCGATGTGAACTATTCTTACGAACATTTTGCTGTCGATGCGTTGGGTAATATCCGTTTTGGGATGGCGGGCATCAAGGGGGTTGGTCAGGGAGCCGTTGAGGCGATTGTCGCCGAGCGCAAGGCGAATGGCAAGTTTAAGGATATTTTTGATTTTGTAGAACGCGCCAACCTGACCTCGGTGAACAAAAAGGCGATGGAATGTTTGGCGCTTTCGGGGGCTTTCGATGCGATTTACAGTGGTGAGCGGTCGGATTTTTTCGCGCCTTCGAGCGATGGAAAGGGTAATTTTATCGAGCAATTGGTGCGTTATGGCACGATGGTGCAAAACGAGAAGAACGAGGCGCAGCACTCCCTTTTCGGGGCTTTGGCTTCAAGCTCGATGGTTCAAAAACCGAGCGCACCTACGGGTGGCGAGAGTTGGGGTAAGCTCGAAATGTTGGAAAAAGAGCGCGAAGTGATCGGCATTTACTTGTCATCGCATCCGTTGGATGATTTTCGGGTGGTGCTCGAAAAATATTGTACCGCTTCGGTTGGCGAATTGGAAGATTTGGCGGCTCTCAACGGGCGCGATTTGATCTTGGGCGGGATGATTACTTCGGTGCAGAACCTCACCACCAAAACAGGGAAACCTTTTGGGCGTTTCACGATCGAGGATCTGTGCGGCAGCTACACTTTTACACTTTTCTCGCGCGAGTGGGAACAATTCCGCTACCATTGTATGGCTCAGAGTACGGTTTTGATTCGTTGTAAGATCGAGCAATCGACCTATCGCGAGGGGTGCGAAATCAATATTTCGCAGATCAAACCGCTGAGCGATGTGCTCGAAAAAGACATTCACACCCTCACCATCAAGCTTCCCATCGAAGAGGTGCGTCAAGATTTTGTCGAGGAACTCTCGGCCGTTATCAGCTCGTCGAAGGGTGGCGTGTCGCTTGTTTTCAATGTATGCCATGCCGCGAGCGGGGTCTATGTGCCGCTACGTTCGCGTACGGGGCGTGTGGAACTTAATTCAGAAATAACTTCATTTTTGGAGGCTAACGCTTTGGAATATAGAATTTCTTGATTATATTTGCATAATATAAATAAAGTCTAAAAATAAGGGGGCTGCTGAAAATTAGATTTTTCAAGAGTCACCATAACTAAAAAAACAATAATACAATGGCAATCACAGTAAACCAAACAAATTTCGAGGAGTTGATCTCCTCCGACAAACCTGTAGTTATAGATTTTTGGGCAGAATGGTGCGGTCCGTGCCGTATGGTGGGTCCAGTGGTCGAAGAATTAGCAGTCGAATACGAAGGCAAAGCGATTATCGGCAAGTGCGATGTGGATAGCAATGACGAAATTGCCGCAAAATTCGCGGTGCGTAATATCCCTACAATTATCTTCATCAAAGGCGGTGTAGTTGTTGACAAACAAGTCGGTGCAACATCCAAGGCGGCGCTGGCCGAGAAGCTCAATAAGATACTGTAAATCAAACAGTTTTTATTGTATCGGTTTTAATTTTGCCTTCGATTAGTTCGAGGGCAAAATTATTTATTCATATACTTTCATCACACATTTTATTTGGACAATGAATAACAAAAATCTTTTGTTGGCAACTGCACTTAGTGCGTTTTTGGTTAGTTGCGGCGGCGCAACAGGTGCCAAGCAAAGCCAAAGCGAGTATCCGATCTTAACGTTAGACACTTCGAGTGCAGTGGTTTACACTGATTTTGCGACCGAGATCAAAAGTGGCACCGTTGTCGAGATTCGCCCGCGTGTGTCGGGTTATATCGACAAGATTTTGGTTGCCGAGGGGGCTCACATCTCGAAGGGTGAGGCGATTTTCCAGATCAATCAAGACGATTTGAAGGAAGAATACAATATGGCGCAGGCCAATGTCGATGCGGCGCGAGCCAAACTCGAAAACGCCAAGCTCGAAGTGCGCAAACTAACCCCATTAGTCGAAAAAGGGATTATTAGTTCTTATGAACTCGATAATGCAAATAGTAACCTCACGGCGGCCAATGCTGCTCTGAATGCTTCGATTTCGCAGATGAATAACGCCAAAATCAGCTTGAGCTATGCGCGAATCACATCGCCAGTCAATGGTGTGGTGGGGCGGATTGTGGTGCGCGAGGGGACGCTGGTTGCTCCGTCTAATGGCGAGCCGCTCACCACCGTTTCGGGCGATGGCGATGTGTCGGCCTATTTCAGTATCGACGAAAATTCGATTCTCGATATGGCTTCCACCTCCACCGGCAGCACTTTGGGCGAGAAGGTTTCGCGTCTGCCAGCGGTGTATCTAATTCTTTCCAACGGTCAACAATATGCCAAGCCTGGGCGTTTGGAGTTGGCTAGTGGGCTGGTCGATGCAGCCACTGGATCATATCAAATAAAAGCGATTTTCCCTAATCCCGACAACGCTTTGCGCTCGGGTAGTTCGGGCGTGGTGCGCACCAGCGAGCACCTCTTTGGAGTGATCCTTGTGCCTCAAAAAGCGACCTACGAAATGCAGGACAAAAAGATGCTTTTTGTGGTCGATGACGCTGGCAAAGTTCAATCGCGAACCATTGTAGTTGATGGTCGCTCGGGGCAAAATTATGTGGTGAGCAGTGGTGTCGAGGCTGGCGAAAAAGTGGTGGTCGAAGGCGTTGACTTTATTAAGGACGGCGATATAATCAAAATTAAGAACTAAAAAGCTGTTTTAATTTCTTGATTTGCGATCGACAAATCGGGGACGGACTATTTCATAAGGGGATCTCTAAAAATTAGATTTTTCAAGGCGTAGAAGGTCGATAAACCGCGAGCATACATTAGTTACGTGAGGATTTGTCGAAGAGGAGGGGACGCGTGAAAAAGCAATTTCTAGAAGTCATCATAATTTTTAATTCAAACTTATAATGGTAGATAAATTTATCAAACGTCCTGTCCTATCGACTGTTCTGTCGATTGTGATTTTTCTGATTGGTCTTTTGGGGCTTGCCTCGTTGCCGATCACCCAATTCCCCGAAATTGCACCACCGATGGTGGAAGTGTCGGCCAGTTATATGGGGGCGAGCGCCGATGTGGTGCTCAAAAGTGTGGTTGCGCCGCTCGAAGAGCAGATCAATGGGGTCGAAAATATGACCTATATGACCTCGACGGCCGACAACAACGGTTCGGCTACCATCAAGGTCTATTTTTCGCTTGGCACAGATGCCGATTTGGCGGCCGTCAATGTTCAGAACCGCGTGGCAGCAGCTACTAGCAAGCTCCCGTCGGCCGTTATCCAATATGGGATCAAGACCCAAAAGAGTCAAAATTCGATGCTCCTTATGGTGTCGCTTTATAGCGATAACCCCGATTATGACGAGACTTTTGTCGAGAATTTTGCCCGTATCAACGTCTATCCCGAATTGCAGCGTGTCAATGGGGTGGGGATGGTGAGTATATTCGGTATGCGGGATTATGCGATGCGCGTGTGGCTTCAACCCGAAAAATTAGCGTCATATAATCTTATGCCACAGGATGTTCTGGGCGCGATCCAGGAGCAAAATCTTGAAGCGGCTCCCGGAAAATTTGGTGATAATACGGGCGATGAATTTACATATACCATTAGATATAAGGGCAAATTCACCGAACCGTCGCAATATGAAAATATAGTTATCAAAGCGTTGAGCGATGGTCGGATTTTGCGTCTGAAAGACGTGGCACGCCTCGAATTAGGCGCTTTTAGTTATGGCGTTAAGTCTCATTCACAGGGCAAACCAGCCGTAGGGATGGCCATCTATCAGATGGCAGGCACCAACGCGCGCCAAATTGTGAATGACATTAAGGTGGTGCTCGAAAATTCGTCAAAAACTTTTCCAGCGGGTATTAAATATTCAATCCCATACGATACCAATAAATTCCTTGACAGTTCGATCGAGCAGGTGATCCGCACCTTTTTCGAGGCCTTTATACTCGTCTTTTTGGTGGTCTACGTCTTTTTGCAGAATTTCCGTTCTACCCTTATTCCGGGTATCGCCTCGCTGGTGGCCATCGTGGGTACGTTCTTCTTTCTGCTCATTATGGGCTTCACCATCAATATTTTAACGCTCTTCGCCTTGGTTCTTGCCATCGGGATGGTGGTGGACGATGCCATTGTGGTGGTGGAGGCGGTGCACGCCAAAATGCACGAGGGGATAACGGATGTCAAAGAAGCCACGCGCAGCGCGATGAGCGAAATTACGGGAGCCATTATTTCGATCACTTTTGTGATGTCGGCCGTCTTTTTGCCAGTCACTTTTATGAGCGGGCCGACTGGGGTTTTCTACAACCAATTTGCAATGACCCTGGCCATCGCGATTTTGATTTCGGCTGTCAATGCCTTGACCCTCAGTCCGGTGCTATGTACCTTGCTCATCAAACCGCCCAAGGGCGAGCCCAAACGAACGTTGATATCTCGCTTTCACACCTCTTTTGATGTGGCTTTTGCCTCGATGACGGCCAAGTATACGCATTCGCTTAAATTTCTTTTCAAAAGGAAGTATATCACCGTTCTAGCGTTGGCTGCTTTTGGTGGTTTGGCTTATTTTCTGCTGATGGTTACTCCATCGGCTTTTATCCCGAGCGAAGATCAGGGGGTGATTTTTGCAGACGTTACGATGCCTGCTGGAACCTCGCGTGAGAGGACGGATAATGTGCTTCGACAGATCGATTCGATCGCCAGCTCGATGCCAATCATCGAAAATCGAATGACCATTTCGGGTGTCAGTCTGATGTCGGGTGCCAACGGTGGGGCTTATGGTCTGCTTGTGTTTTCGCTCAAAGATTGGGCCGATCGTCCCGATTCGACAATCAGCCCCGTGCTCTCGGACCTATATCGCGCAACGGCCAATATGAAGGAGGGGCGTATCCTGTTTTTCACTCCGCCAACGGTGTCGGGTTTCAGTGTGGCGAGTGGTTTTGAACTCCAATTGCAGGACCGTTCAGGTAAGTCGATCGACAAATTTGCCGAGGTGACCGATAAATTTATGGAAGATCTGAGTGCGCAACCCGAAATTGCTAGCGTGAGTACGAGTTTCGACATTAATTATCCGCAAGAAGAATTTGAGGTCAATGTCGATAAATGTAAGCTGATGGGGGTCAACGTGTCCGACGTTTTCAATACGATGCAGATCTACTATGGTTCGGCGCAAGCTTCTGATTTCAACCGTTTTACCAAGTATTATCGGGTTATGGTACAGAGCGATGCCTCCTCGCGTGAGAACAAGGAATCGCTCAGCAAAATTATGGTACGCAACAATGCTGGGGTGATGGTGCCAATCAATACGCTGGTCTCTTTCAAACGGATTTACGGTGCCGAATCGCTCAAGCGATTCAACCTTTTCACCGCCGCTACCATCAATGGAACTCCTGCCGAAGGCTATTCGTCGGGTGATGCGATCGCTGCCGTGGAGCGTGTGGCGGCTAAGTTGCCAACGGGTTACGGCTATGAATTTTCGGGTATGACGCGTGAAGAGAAATCTTCGGGCGGCCAATCGGCGGTCATTTTCTTGCTTTGTTTTATCTTCGTCTACCTCATTTTGTCGGCGCAATACGAAAGTTATATTTTGCCGTGGGCGGTGATGCTTTCTCTCATTATTGGTGTGTTTGGGGTCTACTTTTTCGTATGGTTGGTGGGGCTCGACAATAATATTTATGTTCAGGTGGCGCTGATTATGTTGATCGGTTTGTTGGCCAAGAACGGGATCTTGATTGTCGAATTTGCGCTTCAACGACGCTCCCACGGGCTGTCGATCGTCCAGGCGGCCAAAGAAGGAGCCGAGGCTCGTTTGCGTCCAATTTTGATGACTTCATTCGCCTTTATTTTCGGGATGATCCCGTTGATTCTATCGAGCGGCGCTGGTGCGGCTGGCAATGTGAGTATTGGTGTGGCGGCGGCTGGCGGTATGTTGATCGGTACTCTGTTTGGAGTGTTCTTGATCCCTGTGCTATTTACGATTTTCAGAAAGTGGGACGAAAAAGTAACGCCAAGTAAAGTTCCTGAAATGCAAACAATGCAAACAATTCAAAAACAAAATGATGAAGATTAGAACGATTATATTTTTGACGGTTGGGGCTTTGGTTCTAAGTAGTTGTGTCACCAAACCCTACAAAAGTCCTGATACTTCGCGCGTTATGGATAGCCTATATCGGTTACTCGAAGCCAAGGTCGATACGTCGGCCTGCCAGGCCGAGCTATCGTGGCGCGAGTTTTTTACCGACACCGTGCTGGTCAACTATATGGAGCAGGCGTTGATCAACAACTACGATATGCGTTCGGCGCTTGCCAATATCGCCAAAGCCGAGTCGCAATTTCGCCAAAGTAAGGCCGCTTATTCGCCGTCCATCACCGTTTCGATGGGTTATGGGGCGGATTTAGATAGCAAAAAACCGATCATTGATGTTGGTCAAGCGGGTCTCCAATTTGGTTGGGAGATCGATTTGTGGGGTAAAATTGCGAGCGCCAAACGTTCTGCTCTGGCGCAATTGTGGGCCGAGCAAGACACCCGTAGCGCGCTACAATCGACTATTGTTGCTCGCTTGGCTTCGCTTTATTACACTTTGGTGGTCTACGATGCCCAGGCCGAAGTGATCAACAAGGCGATTCTGAATCGTAGCGCTTATCTGGAAACTACGCGTCAATTGAAGCAATCGGCGCAGGTGAATGAAGTGGCCGTTCAACAAGCGATTGCACAACTGTCGGAGGTTCAGTCGGCTAAGGTGAAGTTGGAGTTAGCCATCATTAAAGCCGAAAACGCTTTTCGTCAATTACTTGGCAAGCCTTCGGGCCCCGTCGAGCGTCATCCTGTGATTGACATCACGGATGCCAAAGTGATTACTCGTATTGGATATTCGTCTCAATTGTTGGCTAATCGTTCGGATGTTCGTGCGGCGGAGCAAAAATTTCGTGCTGCTCACCAGATGTGGAATATGTCGCGTGCGGCGATGTATCCTTCGTTGACAATTTCCGCGACTGGTAATTTCACTGATATTTTCCGTTCGCATTTCGGTGTGTTGAATTTATTGGCTGGTTTGACCGAACCGATATGGAACGGCAGAAAATTGCGTACACAGAAGGAGGTTGCTCGATTGACGGCAGATGTGGCGGAGTATAATTTCCAGAACACGTTGCTCCGAGCTGGTCAAGAGGTTAGTGATGCGTTGGCTTCGCAGCTCAAAACGCGAGAAAGTGCTGTTGCTCAGGCTACTCAGTTAAAAGCCTTGCGCTTGGCATATGAATATTCGTTGGAGTTATTTATCAATGGTTACGCCACATATTTGGATGTATTGTTGGCACAGACTGGTGTTTTCAACACAGAAATTTCGTTAACACAGACATATTTAGACAATCTCAATGCTCGGATCGAGCTTTATCGAGCTTTGGGTGGTGGCGCCAAGTAGCCGTTTGTCGCTGTGAGTCACAAAAAATTCCGTGACACGGTGATTGCAGTGAATAACAATATTATATAGAGCAACGCAGCTAGTGCAATGCGTATTTCCGTTGTCTAGCTGCCCGAAATCAATTGCTCTCGTAGGC